>DATNEX010000115.1:0-15474 GCA_035606605.1 Terriglobales bacterium | reverse complement strand
CCGACGATCGGACTTGAACCGATGACCTGCCGATTACGAATTCGTTGCGGCGAGTCGTTCCAAACTAACCCCATGTGTTCTCAATAACAGAACCGAATTTGAGCACATCCAGGAGCATCTCATTCTGCAGAAATAGGACAGCAAATGGGACAGCAATTTCTCTGTCTTTTTGGGATCTGGAACCAGACTTGGCGAAGCAGAAACGGACGCGGCTGATCATAGGATTTCTATTGCAAAGAGGCTGTGCCTCAACCATTGCGGGATAAGAAATTGGCGGAGCTATCAGACACCCCACGAAAACCTGTATCGTACCAACGTTCAAATCGGCGAACTCAATGTTTTGAACGCATGTCTGGCCGCCATCCGGCTTAAGCAACTTCAGGCCCGGCGTCGTGGCGGAGGCTGACGATCTTTTTCCGGGCGATGAGAAAGTCCCTCAATATGCTCTTAAGAGCACATTATCAGATTTAATATGCTCTTAAGAGCACTTTAAGCTTGCCTTTTTGGTTGACCGTTGGATATGCTCTTAAGAGCACATTACAGCACTTAACATGCTCTTGAGGGCACATGGTCGCTAGAAACAACTTGTTTGCAGCTCCCCCCTTTCAGGTCGAACAAGCTTTAAAAAAGGTAGGAAACAATCTGCGCCAGGCCCGTATCCGGCGCAAGCAGACAATCGAGGAAGTCGCCGAGAAAATCGGCACGGGCGTCCGCGCGGTGCGGGACGCTGAAAGCGGCAAGCCGTCGACCACAGTGGCCGTTTATGCCGCGCTGCTTTGGTCATTCGACCTTCTTTCCCCGTTCGAGGAACTCGCCGATCCGCTTAAGGATCGGGAGGGACTTGCCCTCGCTTCCGCAAAGGAGAACCGGCGCGCGCGCAAGGGCGCAGGACTGGACAATGACTTCTAAGGCACCGGAGTGCTTCGTCTACATCACCCTGCCCGGTGCGACCTCTGCCGTCACAGCCGGGAAATTCGTGCTGGACACGACCCGCACCGGCGATCCCCTCGGCCGTTTCGTCTATGGTCGCTCCTATCTTGAGAATGCGCATGCCGTGCCGGTCGATCCGGTCGAGCTCAAGCTTGCAGAGGCGACCTATGAGACCGTCCAGCTCAACGGCGTGTTCGGCGCGCTGCGCGATGCCGGCCCCGATTTTTGGGGCCGCCGCGTCATCGAGAAACACGCGGGCAAGGCACAGCTCGGCGAAATGGACTACCTGCTCCAGTCGCCCGACGATCGTGCCGGCGCGCTCGGTTTCGGCCTGAACAACGTGCCGCCTGCGCCCTTGCGCAAGTTCAACCAGACGATCGACCTTGTCAAGCTGCAGGACCTGGCCGAGGCGCTCGTCAAGGACGAGATCCCGAACGACCCAGCCGCGCCGCAGGTGCAGGAGCTGCTGCTGCTCGGCACTTCGATGGGCGGCGCGCGGCCCAAAGCGGTCGTGCAGAACGCGGAAGGTCTCTGGGTTGCGAAGTTCAACCGCCCCGACGATCGCTGGAACAACACGCGCGTCGAGCACGCGATGCTACGGCTTGCGCGCAGGTGCGGCATCAATGCAGCCGAGAGCCGTATCGAGACCGTGGGCGGAAAAGACGTTCTTCTGATCAAGCGTTTCGATCGCGGAACAACCAAGAACGGGTACACGCGCGCACGCATGGTGAGCGGCCTCACGGTGCTGCGCGCCGGGGAGACGCCGGACGCGCGCGCGCGATGGTCTTATGTCATTTTCGCCGAGGCATTGCGCCGGATCGTTGCCGAGCCGAAGAAAGACGCGCACGAATTGTTTCGGCGCATGAGCTTTAACGCAATGATCTCGAATCTCGACGACCATCCGCGCAACCATGCGATCATCGCGCCGGACCAGCACTGGAAACTGTCGCCGGCTTATGACCTCACGCCCTCACCCGTGGTGGCGCAGGAACGCCGCGATCTGGCGATGCAGGTCGGAGACCAGGGTCGGTATGCGAATGCGAAGAACATTGTGTCCGAGCATGCGCGCTTCCTGCTCGACAAGGAAGAGGCTGTGAAAATCGTCGCGGACATGCGCGCGGCGATCGGTCACTGGTACGACGTAGCGCGGGCGTGCGGGGTTTCAGAGAACGACGCGGAGACTATCCGCGCCGCATTTCTCTATCCTGGGTTTTCCTTGTAGAACGGGACGCCGCGCCTTGCCCACACAACAATTGCGGAATTCCACCTCCTCGTACGCTTCCGCCAGGCACCATTGTCCTGTCCATGTTCAGGCTGACGAGGACCAACATGGCGACAATGACCACCATGACCATCACCACCACCACCACGACGATGATGTCGACTACCACGACGTCGACGACCATCATGACCGGCCATGACGATCATGATGACGATCACTAAGATGCCGGCCTGAGTTCACGGAGAAGTTTCGCCAGCGCAGTGACGAATGTCGCACGCAATGTGTGTTGGGCAATCGGTTCAGGAGTGGCTGGCGCCTTAATGCAGACCCTTGCATTTTCTACACCCCTGATTGTGGGCGGCGGTACGAAAATAACCTACGACTTCCTTCTTTACAGGTTCTCTCGTCGTATAAAGCCTCCCGAGGAACGCCCTTGATCAGTTTCTTCAAGCACCCCTGGAATGCCGCGATGGGGTAAGTTTGAAGCGGAAATAGGTGCTTAAACGTGGGGGACACCGAGAGGACAACAAATCTACCCTCGAGCGCAATGCACAAATCTGTAAAACCTAACCCCTGTTTCTTTTCTGTCGCAGAAGGCCACCTGAGCACATCCTGAAGGTTCTCATTCTGCAAAGGACAGCAGATGGGACAGCGATTGCCGTCCTTCGGCGAATTGTCCGGATGTACGGCCTATCCGTCCGACGGGACGTAGTAACCGGCCCCGTGCACGAACGCGCAAGTCTTTGTTGTTCTGAGCCAATGATGCAGATTTTTCGTCCCGAATTTCGAGTACCTGTTTAGGTGAGTTCGTTTTAATGCGCTATTTCTTAGAAATTCATCCGCACATCAATTCCAGTGCTATATTGTCTTGGCCTCGGCAGAACACGTCAGGGTCGGTTCTTCGTTCGTTCGATCAGTCGAAAGGTAAAAGCGTTCATGAGCTCTTCGCCAAGGGAACGGTTCCGACCCTTGCCGGTGTCGATAGACGGAGATGGTTCGCAGATCGAAGTTGCGCGCGCGCCTACAGAAAACCCGCTGTCTTGGGATTTGGATGACGCGGCATTTGATGATTCGCTTGCAGGAACGCTCTCCCAAAGCGATGAAGCTTCTCTTTCATCGTTTCGCTCGACTGGTCTACACGATCGCGTTTCGAACCCTTAGAGACCCTGGCGAAGCTGAGGACGTTGTTCAGGACACGTTCTTCTACTTGCATAGGAGAGCTGGGTTGTTTGACCCGTTGAAGGGTAACGCGAAAGCGTGGATTGTCCAGATCGCCTGTCATCGCGCGCTCGACAGAAAGCTCTACTTGCAACGAAGAGGAGATTACTGTGGCACAAAAATCGAGTCGGTGAATGATACGTTGGCAGGTGGGACGGATTTGGACCGGGAGGTCGGTTCGAAACTTGACCGGGCCCAACTAGAACGCGCTCTCTCGGAGCTGCCCGAGGCGCAACGGCGGACTCTGGAAATGTACCACTTTGAAGGTTTACGGCTGCAGGAGATCGCCGATCAGCGAAACGACTCTCTGAGTAACGTGCGCCACGGCGCAAGGACCCGGTAAGTGCTGTGGATATTGCCCCAACGCTGGCCAAAGAGTTTTCCATCAAACCAGCCGAACCACTCGACGGTCGAGGACTTCTCCTCACAAACGCGAAGTAAGCTCTCTCAGCACCACTGTTCTCCTGCACATCGCGAGGGAAATGGAAATGCGAGAAGCTGTCCGAGGTTGGATCTAACGTCTGCCAGCATCAGATGGCAGCTGATGCTCGCACAGGAACAGTTTGCGAACTCACCGCGACGAGTTAGTATGCGAGAGCTGTGGCGGCGCCGCGACATGTTTCGTTAGACGCTGAGTGTGGATCCATGCGAAAACCGAGCGTCGGACCCGGCCAATTCAGCTTGGAAGTCTCACGCGCGCACTCTGTCGATAACGCGCTATTTGCGCCTTCCCTCACTAGGAATGAGTTCAACCGGAATGCCAGGAACCATTGGAGCAAACAAATGAACACCCTTAGCACTGAGCCGAGGCATGAATTGTTGGACCGATTGCGGACGATAGCATTGCTGCAAAACTGGTTATGGGATGAGGCAATAATCATTTCAGATGACTTGACTGTGAAGTCGCTGCGGTCTTGCAGCAGGTTCCCAATTTAGCCGTGCTAACGTCTGGACCGGATGGGGCTCTGACCTGTGAGGATCTCGACAACTTCGTAGAGCATGGCAGTCGAATAGTAGATGTTCACAGCATCAGAATAGACCTAAGCCAGCCGGGAACTTCAACGACCTCGTCGGGCTACTTCGCTTAACCTTAAGTTTTGATCCGCAATTGACGCACAGTTCGATGGCTACGCTATAGGTGGGCAATCCAACGGAGGCGAACGAGCAAAAGTTTCGATGGAATCATTGCGACTTGAAGGAAACTCAACGCCGAATGCCTAAATGCCTCGGTAACTGTGTCTAGCTCATCGAGTCAAGATGCCGGGGGCATCGGTCCTCCCTGGCAAATGTGCCAATCTTTTGATGGGGCATTCACACTCCCTTGATAGTGCTTTTCTAAAATTCGAGTTGATCCAGCACAGCACATGAATTCGTGCTCCCAAGATCATGAACAGCTTTTCCTTCGCGCCAGGTGGCCTAGTTCAACCGCGGAAACTCGAGGTAGATCATGCGCACACGGTCACTCACCATGCGACTCTTTCTATTCGTTGTGTTGATTGTTTCAGTGCAGCTTTTTGGACAGACACCAAATGGCACCGTTAGCAGTCCTAACAGAGGCAACAATGGAGTAGTTGCTGGTCGAGCAGTAGATGCGGCAGGCGCGGTCTTGCGCGGAGCTATCGTGAAGCTTCAGCCTGGTGGGGCAACGACGGTAACCGATGCAACGGGAGAGTTCGCTGTTGGAAACCTAGCACCAGGTGACTACACCCTTACGATTTCCTACATCGGCTTTTCGGCTTTTTCCACTACCGTCAAGGTACTCGCCGCACAAACTGTGCGGGTGGATGCGAAGTTGAACGTCGCGACGAGCAATGAAGCTGTAACGGTGTATGCAGGACGTTCCTATGGCGAGGCAGAAGCGATCAACCGTGAACGCGCAGCCGACAATATCGTGCAGGTACTTCCTGGGGACGTGATCACCAGCCTTCCGAATGCGAATGTCGCCGATGCCATCGGCCGCTTGCCCAGTGTCACTTTGGAGCGCGATGAGGGCGAAGGCAAGTACGTGCAGATTCGTGGGACTGAACCGCGCCTGAGCAACTTGACGATTGATGGCATCAACGTGCCTTCTCCCGAGAGCGGCGTGCGTCAGGTGAAACTCGACACCATTCCTGCGGACCTGGTCGAGTCGGTCGAAATTAACAAAACGCTTCAAGCCAATATGGACGGTGACGGCATCGGCGGATCAGTGGATCTCAAGACTAACAGTGCGGGGAGCTCGCCCACACTTGAGCTGACGGGAATGGGCGGGTGGACCCCAATCATCAACACTCGCTACATCAGCGAGTTCGGCGCGGCGCTTCGTGCCAGCATCATGCCAGCAACGGATTCAACAGTCGAAGAGAAGCAGTACGTTAACTGATTTTGCCTGAAGGGGTCTCCGGAACGGACAGGGTTAGGATGGAGCCGACGATCGGACTTGAACCGATGACCTGCCGGTTGCGGTTCAAATAGCTAAAAGGCTCGGTTTTCAGTGGTTTCCCTGCAGTTGAATTGATCTGTAATGAGCTCTTTTTATCGTGTTTGTTACCAAATTTGTTACCAAATCCCGGACCATGGCTCTGCAAATCAGCTTTCTCCTGAACCGTCTGGAGGCCGCGTCGCCGCACAGCGAACCTCTCATTGGCAGTGCGCTGTGAACGCCGCGGAACCAGAGGGGCCATAGGCGGTGCCCGTCACATCACCGTTGTTGTTAATGCCATCGAGGGTTGAATATGGGAAGTTTGGCACCTGGACGGGTTTTAATACGCCATTGTTGTAAACGAATCCGGAGGTATTAAAGGAGGCGCCCACGCTATTGAGATTGAAGGTCCCGACAATCACCCCAAAACTATTGATGTCGTTCGGGAACGTGCCGTTACCATTGGCGTCAATGATCTTGACAGAGCCGTTTGCTAGTCTGAAACCGTGAAACGGGGTTAAGGGGTCTTGGTTATACCATCCAACGATAGTGCCTCGGTCGCTGATGCTACTGGGGTGTATAGAGAGCGGTTGGCTGATACCCGGTAGTTGCAGCAGGTTAGTGAACACACCATTCTTCAGTTCAAATCCGGTGTAGGAAAAGCTAAAGCCACCGCAACATGCCCAAATTCCCACCATCGAGCCCCAGCGATTGATGCCCAGAAGCATGGTGTCGGTTGGGGGGGCGGAGAACCCGTTGTCGGGGAAGTCCACGGTCGTCGTGTTCGAGCCCGAGACAACTAAACCATGGATGTGGGGGTTGGTATCTGAGCTATCCATGTACCAGCCCACAGTGACGCCCAGTGCGTTGCGCCGGGTGAAATGCGTCTGGCTTGCCTTGGTGGTGAACACAAATTGACTATTGGGAGTCATGTACGTTTTGAAAGCTCCGTTTGAGTAACGGACGAACCCAAGGCTGGTTTGGGGCAGCGAGTTGCGCTGCTGGCCTGAGCCGGTCGGGCTTTGAATATCGCCGACCACGGTTCCATACTGATTGATTCCGTGAGGATGAGTGTCTACCGATATGTTAAAGAACTTCCAGTTGGTGCAAGTTGCTGTTTGGATTTGGGGATAACACAGTGCGGAAGAAGAAAACAGAAGCAGGAACACGGAAAAGAGAGGCATTCGAGAAGGCATAGCGCACCTCAGTTCCCACAGAGATGCTGTCCCAAGTTGGCCGGTTGTCCCGCTTGAGTATGCTGCCGATTTCGCCCCGTCATTGGATATTCAGCGGTTTCCTTACTGATTGGTTTGTGATGGGCTTTGCCGCGTTGGTTCTATGTCTTCTGTCGAGATTACGCCAGCAAGCCGACCTTACAATTGCGATTGCTCTTTTGGCGCTAAACCAACCCGGCAAAAAATGCGGATCGAATCCGCCATCAAGCCAATCGGAGCACGTTGGTGGCTCATGCAAGAGACCAATGGGTTTTGGCTCTTGTTTCTGAGGGAAATCGCAATCCAGTCGATTAGAACAAAAATCCGCCGCTTGTCTGGCATTTCGTTCTGGTTGGTGACATGGGGTAAGGGAGCCGGGTTTTGAAAAAGCCCGCTGACCGTGCGAATCAGCGGGCTGGCTCACTGCTTCATCAAAGGGGCTTACAAAAACCAGAGTACCTTTTACGAAAAAGGCGGGGAATACAGTTAATTATGTATGGTGTCGAACGTTCGTTCCTTAGAGTAATGTTAAGCGGAAAGGAGGTATTAAGGCTCCCAACTCCCACCGTTTCCCGCCCTCATCAACAGTGAAATACAAAGCTGAACTAGAAGAGATTCTCACCTCCGAGCTGTGCAAACAGCAACAGGGGATTTCGCGAGTCGGTGTTTCAGTGGACGGACAATTCGCGATCTATAACGTTGGTGACTGCTATACACTGCGAAGGCTTTCCCCCGCCGCAAAAGCGTTTCTCGACCACAGAGATGCTGACCTTCTGCGCGAAGGCCGTTCTATAAAGTGTGAGGCAAATCAAGGCCCGGCGAATGTCGCCTTCGTGGACCTCTGAGAAAATAGTCTCCCGCAGAAGCATTATGCAGACCGGCGACTTCTCGATACGACCCTGCGTACCCGAGACTTTGGCTTCACGACGGCAACCGCAGGTTCTGTCAATGCCTGTGCCAGCGTTCCCGGCTTCCGAATCTCCACCTCCGGTTCCGTGGTGACATAGGTCTTCTCAGTGACAACTTCGGTCGTCGGCTTGGGAACTTCTACAACAACAATTTTGCGTTTATTTTTCTTAGTGGCCATTTCGCGTCTCCCGTTTTAAGAGAAGGAGAAGCGACGAAATGGGTTGCTCTGGCGTACCGTTTTCGCCGAGATTCTAGACGATGGACACAAGGTAATACAGGCTATTCCGGATTGCGGTAACTTAGCTCAGCAGCTACCCTGCCGCATGCACCCAAAACAGAACGTGCAACCTGTCGATGGTCGTTGGCTCACCATTGAAGAAGTACGCATCGTCAGCGATCTGCGAATAATGCACGCTAAAGTCGACGAACTGTACCAGCTCGTGATGGCGCTTAAACGGCGACATAGTGAAGCTGCAATCGTGAAGTACGCTGACCAGCCCATCCTTACTGAGGACATTCAAAAGGTTGATGAAATTTATCTTTGGTTCGTTCGGGTGAAAGAGACCAGCATCGCACAAAGGCCCTAGAGCTGGGAATGGCTCCGTTCTGCTTGTCGCGGATCACCCACCAATGAGCGCACGAGTTCAAGGAGCCGTTCCGGTTCACCGCTGGTGATGTTGTGGTCCGCGTAATCACATTTTCCGCCAATTCGGCTCGTCAGGAATATGATCGGCACTTTGTCGGTCGTGGTCCGAATGTACTTCGCAATTTGCTCACAATTGAGTTCTGAATCATCGACGAGTACCGCCATCGAGATATTGGGAAAAAGGTGAAAAAGGTCGAGAGTCTCGCGATTTGAATGCGCGGTAAGAACGTTATATTTGGCGGTCTCAAGCACTAACTTCCTCACCGAAAGAGCTTGGACCGGCTCGGGTTCAGCTACTAGCAACGTGGGGCGAGCCATGTAAACTTGGATGAGTGATTGCGGGTTCGCTTCACCGCCTCCGGGCAGAATAGATACGAATTTCGGATTCTAGAAGCTCTCGATTTCCCTTGTCACTCACGCAACGACACCGAGCATATTCTCTTCAAAAATTCGGAAGCGGAGATTGGACAATACATTAGCTCGGCTTTTACGATTGCCTGCTCCGTTTCAGCTACTGCGCCCGGCGCGGGATCCGTACGCGTCAAGTAGACCCCTGCTTCGTGCACTCCGCCCGCGCCGTTGACCAATCGCCTTTATTGATGTCCTCTCGAAAGAATTGATGTCCGAAAGCTACAGCTACCAACGTCTAACTTTTTCGCTGAGCATGAAAAATCCCACCCCACGAGTTAAAGATGGTGCGGCCCGCGTCGATGCCGGACGACTACAGTGGCACCGAGTACCCGGTTATCGAAATCCTCCACAATTTGTGGCATTGTCTCTGAGGCTTCCCCAATCTAGGGAACAATGAACCATGAACCAACACGAACTCGGGTGGGACGCAGCAAAACAAGAATGGTTCTGTATCAGATGCCTTCGCTCATCAGATCACAGCACAAAAGAAGACGCGGAACGTGAACTCAGCCAATTTGAGTGCTCGCCGCCGAAAGCGCCTTGGACTCCCTGACCGGTGTCACGTCGTCTTGCGAGTGCGCTGGCGGCCAGCGCGCTATCCGCGAGTGAACCCCACTTGTCTATCTTAGCGGCAAAAGCATGCACTTCGTCCGATTCTGGCAGAATGGAATGCAGGTGGAAAAATAGGGGCCAGCCTGAGGAGACCTGAACTGGCCCTTCGGAGAAGCGACTCAGACTGTCGAACGCCTTCCCCCAGAAGGCGCTAGGTTCACCCTAAGCTTGTATCCATGCAGCGGTCAATTCCCCAAACGGTGTAGCCAAGTGAGGCGGAAGTACATCAGCGCAGCGTGAGGAAGAGAGTTTAAATACGTTGGGATTGAAACGGCTAAAGGTGATTTCTTCCGGGATCCGAAACCGATCTAGGCCGTTAATGAGCATTATCGGCGATTAACACCGGAAAGGTTGGCCTTCCCCCATAATGATAGGGCCGAATCTCATGAAGCGATTCATCGGAATTACTGCCTTGGGCGGTGCATTGTTATTATTCTTCGCTTTCGGAATAAGGTCCTTCTTCTTCATTCAGTCAACACGATTCGTGCGGGCACTTGCCGGGGGCTACTATCCGCAATGGCGCTAGTGCTTCCTATTTTTCGGCTATCTGGCGTGGGGTTGGCTGGAGGCCGGGGACTGGATCTGGCTCGATCTTCTCGCAGATCTGTTTAAGTCGAGAAAACGGAGATAAAATCACGCCTTCCGACGTCTCTCTTTGTGCCAATAGCTCTCGACCAACTTCAACCATTTATCAATCTCAATGGCTTCGTTGTCCGATCTGATTGGCTGTTCCGGGACCGATGGTATTGGTACGATCTCGGCTACCCATTCTGAAGCGTTCCGATTGCGCTTAGGCTTCCTTTCGCCTTTGGCCGGTGGGCTGTTGGTCCCCTTGGGTACTGGAAAGATTTTAGGCACCGTTCAGAACTCCGCCGGAACTGAGATGCAGCTACATGAACCACGTATGTCCGTTTTGAGAAACCTCCGTAACCCCTCAATTCTCGCAGCGTTGGATAGACTGACGGCGGCGAGTGCGCCCTTAGGCCCCGCTCAAACGGGAACTGCGCTGTTTGTCCTCCGGCATTTTTGAGCAGGGCTTACAAATTCCGCTGATGAATCGGACCAACGGGAAAGATGAACCGACACGAAATTGGATGGAATGCAGCAAAACAAGAATGGTTCTGTATTAAATGCCTTCGGACTTCCGATCAGAACACAAGAGAAGATGCCGAACGTGAACTGAGTCAATTTGAGTGCACGCCCCCAACGCCTTGGAATCCATAATTAGGTCAGGCCCTCTTGCGAGTTTGCGGGCTAATGCCTAATACGGCGTCCGCGAGCGAAACCCACCTATTTATTTTCGCGACTGAGGCGTGCTCTTCGTCCGTATCAGGGAGAAGCGGGACCAAAGGAGAATGGTCAGGCGGCGGCACACTCGCCTTGGGTGTATTCGTTGCGTCCCGCTTGGGCATTTGAAAAATTTTTGGCACTGCAATCACCACGTAGTCGTGCCTAAGATGATCAGAATATACAAGTTTCAATTGTTAATTCGATACCGTCGATTCGGTATTTTGCGCTAAGGAGTGCCCAATGGTCATTCAGCCCACTTACGACCGTAATTTGCACGTCGAGCTTATTCGGAACACCATACCCGGCAATGTCTCGTGGATTCGGCAAAAGGCGTCACAAGCGAATTCCAGCAGCCCTACCGGTTAGGTTGTGGGGAATGGATGCTAACGGGCGTCCCTTTATAGAGGTGTCCACTACGGAAAACGTTAGCCGGACCGGAGCGTCCTTAGCGCGCGTTCCGACGAAACTGTCTCTGGGCGACATTGTCGGCCTACGATGTAGCGAGAAAAAGTACCAATTTCGCGTAGTGTGGACTGGCAAGGAAGGCACGGCTGATGAGGGACGAGTGGGTCTGCAAAGCCTAGAGCCGGGGAAATGGATTTGGGACGGGCTGCATTTGCCAGCAGACGACACCGACATTTATACCCTATCGACGGCGCCAGAACGGAGGCGACTGAAGCGAGTGCGATGCTTTATCTCCGCTGAGATAGTCGCCAATGCCGCTGCACGTGCTACGCACCGTATCTTGGCGTTCGCGACGAACATCAGCGTAGGCGGGTGTTATATTTCTACTCCCTATCCGATTGCGGCCGAAACAACAGTGAGTGTTGGCCTTTGGCTCGACGAGCAGCACAAAGTCTGGACGGATGGAGTTATCGTCAGTTCGCATCCTCAAATAGGCGCTGGGGTCAAATTCCTGAGTGTGACCAGAAGAACCGCCGAAGCGATTGAGAGATGTATGGAACTGCTTTGCAAATCTGAGGATTTAACCGAGACCGTACAGTAAAACCTTCCACGATAGCAGCGCCGCTCGCGGCATCACGACGAATCTCCACGTCCATCAGATCGGCAAATCTTAGCCGGTTTCCCGGGGGAACAAGGTCCTCAGCCGGAGAAAGGTATTACGTGCCTTCCAAGAGTGCTGTTTCCACGCTTTAGCCTAACCTTTGTTTCCTCCACCGTTACCTTGGTGTTCGCGAGTTCGTGCCTGCACGCGATCGCTTCTGGCATCCTGTAACAACCGTGACAACTCAAATGGAGGTTGTAGTCCGTCTAGCTCTGATTCGAGGTCGCGGATGCCAGCGGTTCTGTAATGTGAGCGCCGTCAAGGTAAGCGATCCCAAAGCTCCCGATGCAGCTCCGTATCGCGGCCCCATCAAGATTCATGACCAGCAGGACAATTTTCCCGATGGCAACTATGAACTAGTGCTTGGGGCACAAGTATTCGTATTGACGAAAAGCGGAGGCAAGTACCAGCCGATAGCTTAATCAGGTATTTACCCGATGGCATCAGCCGCAAACCCGTGGCACGATCTGTGACGGACAGAAGACGAAAATCTAATCCACGGAAGAAAACAGAGCCGCTGATGCCTCCAAGCTGGCGGCTCTCCCCTTTTGGGGTTGACAATGTGGGTACACTTGGATCACCGTTCGTCCCACACTCCGCGTTGGTGGGTTTTCTGTGCCAGAGCTGTCCAAGCAAAACGAAAACACGAAGCCGGGGTCTCCCTACTGCTCAGACCCGAACTGTGCTTACTGCAAAGAACTGCGAGATTTCGAGGAAGAACTGCGAAAGGCCAGTGAAGCAGAGCACAGCCGAAAGCCTCCCTCTAAAGAGAGAAAGCGATCCGCGTGAGCCGTGGACCAGCACCAATCGATTGGGAATAATTCCAAACAAGACGCGGAAAAGAGTTGGGCTACCCCAGTGCATCCCCGTTCGGGGCTTGGACATGCCTGAACTTGCAGATGTGTTGTGTATCACGCGACGCGTTGAGCGCCCATCGATTACAGCAGGTTCTTGGAATCATTCGCGAAACGGAAGATTTTGTAGATCGAGCGGAATGATAGGGAAAAGTTACTCAGCGACCGGGATGCACGGTTTGGATCTGGCACGAACGCCCCAAAGGGCGTCGGGAGTTCGGCGGTTCCCATGTTCCCTGCTGTTGTTTCCGCAGAAGGCGACTGCGTTGGTCAACAAACAAGAAGGCTGGTGTGGACAGCGCGCTTTATCTAAAAAGAACGGCCCAGAAAGCTGTGAAGCGCGATCACACATTCGACAAACGTGCATTGCCGCATTGGACGCATGATTCGGCTCGATAGAGCCTTGCTGCTTCGCCAATTTTCAGGCACAATCCCCGCAGGGAAACCGCTGGATCGAGCCTCCAAAGAGAGGACAAGAATGATTCAGCGAAATCAGAGCGGGCATGTCTATAAGCGGGGCGCTGCAAAAGTCTGGTACGGTCGTTTTCGGGAGGATGTTTTGACTCCAACCGGGAAGATCGTGCGCCGAACTCGAAACGTGCGTCTCGGAACCATTAACGAATTACCAACCCGTGCGTCTGCTGTGATCCGTTTGCAAAAACAAATGGCATTGCAGAAGCCGAAAACTGTAATCACGTTTACTGATCTTCACAGACGATGGGAAATCGCTGAGGTGCCCACGATCAAAGCAACTACGGCGAACTATTATCAGAAAGTTCTCCGGGCTCATGTTCTTCCAGTGTTCGGCAATCGAGAGATTGCGAGCATCAGACGTGAAGACATTCAGGTTTTTCTCGCGGAGCAAGCACCGAAGTACACGAAGAACACTCTTCGCGGTATGCGAGTTTCTTTGGGGAAGGTGCTGACGTGGGCCGTGGACAACAACTGGCTAGAAAAGAACCCCTGCTCGAATATCAAGCTGCCGGTCGCAGGAAAAGAGAGGAAGAACCATCGGCCATTGAAGGCAAACCACGTAATCGCAATTGTGGAGAGGCTGAAGGAACCCTATTCCACGCTCGTCCTTTTTCTCGCAGTAACCGGCCTTCGGGTCGGGGAGGCTATTGGAGTCAAGTGGTCTGATTTCGATAGCGATGTGCTCACCGTCTCGCGAACGATTTATGAGGGAAAGGCACAGTCACGGAAAACGGAGAAGTCGAATAGAAGGCTGCCGATAACGACTGCGCTGCTGGCGCGTGTGCGTAAGCTGGGCGGGAACGAGTACGTCTTCAGATCGCGAACGGGCACGCCGGTGAATCCGGGCAATGCTCTGAAGCGATACATTCGACCGGTTGCAGAGGAACTCGGTATCGAGCTAGATGGCTGGCACGCTTTCAGGCGAACCGTTGCGACGGCACTGTTGCGCAGCGGCGAGTCCGCGAAGCTAGTGTCAGACATCTTGGGGAACTCAGTGGAGATTCTGCTGAAGTCTTACGATCTGCCGGAGGTCGGGAACTTCCGCGCTCCATTGGCGCAAGTTGCAGGAACTTTGTTACCAACTGTTACCAACCCGGCTCTGTCTGCTTAAAGGTGTGTTGATTCTAAAGAGGATGGAGCCGACGATCGGACTTGAACCGATGACCTGCCGATTACGAATTCGTTGCAGCGAGTCGCTCTAGGCTAACCCCATTTGTTCTCAATATCAGCAGAGCATGGAATGGCATGTGAAACGCTCTCATTCTGCAGAGAGGGGACAGCAAATGGACAGCAACAAAGAGGCTGGGTTCCTCACAGCTTAGCGAGGCTCTGCATTGCCGACCCAAAGTTCGACCAAAGGTGATTAGGACGCGGGCCTTGACCAAGAAGCGGTTACCCTTGCAATGTCATCGTCTCGGCGAGGCGTGCCTTGAGGCTCGTGGTGTTGCCGTGCCAAAGCGACCGTCATGCGTAATTGACCTTTGCCTCGACATGGCACAGGGCAAATTCAGAATCGCACTTCGTTCAAGGCATCGCCTTCGCAAGGAGAGAGCATTGCATCTGTTTTGGCCTCTGCCCCGTCCTGGATTAAAGTAGCAAGATCATTTGTGGCGTTAATTGTGTTATTCGCGAGGGGATGACTTCGCCGCAGCTACGTCCCTTTTTGTACCGGCAATCCCGCTTCCATCCAACCCTGTTTGCCTTCGGGATAATGTCCCACGTGTTTGTAGCCCATCGCCGCCAATGCACGGGCAGCGTATTCACTGGCGTGTCAATGTAGATTCGAGCAGTAGGTGACAATGTCTGCGTCCTTGTCCGGCAACAACTGCGGAGCAAGCTCGTTGATGCGTTCGGGAGGGATATTCACAGCTCCCGGGATGTGCGCTTCCCGATAACGCTCGGGCGCGAGCGTCTCGACAACAGTCACTTGCCTCTTGTCCAGCTTGGACTTCAGGTCGTTGGTAGTAACAATCGTTTCCATTGGTTGTTCATCTCCTGGCCCGAGATTTCGATGCAAAGCCAGGCCGACTCGATTCGCTGTGGATAGGTATTATTCTCCAGACCGTTCCCAGACATCAAGTGAGCATGGAACGATTGGCACAACAGAGTAGGCAAGCACAATCAAGCGTCGCGACGCCTGCCTTACTCAAACTGGATTCAGCGGTTCCAGGTGCAAGCCTCCTTTCCATCTGCATCCGGGGTGCGAACAGTACAGCGACCTCACCAT
>DATNEX010000183.1:0-105138 GCA_035606605.1 Terriglobales bacterium | reverse complement strand
AACGATCTCCTCGTATGAAATTCTTTCCAATGTCGATCAGGAACAATTTGTTTGCCGTCAAAGCATGAACCGCGAACCAGGCGAGTTTGACTGCAGGATTGAGACAACACCGATGATCAGGTCATTTTCGAGTTTGGTGCGGGTCGCTTCAAGTACACGGTCTGGAGCATGGTTGCGACCATTTCGGCCAACCCTTGATCGATGCCGTATACGTCGGCTTGCACTACCGAGAGGGTTCGGCCGGGCCGAATAACCCGAGCCCGCGCCTCAAACCGCGGTGCTCGCGCCGGCGCGAGCAGATTGATTTTGAACTCGACGGCCAGAACATCCGATCTGGCCGGCAGCAGCGATAGCGCAGCATAGCCACAAGCATTGTCGGCGATGCTGGTAATAACCCCAGCGTGGAGATACCCATTCTGTTGCGTAAGGTGAGGCGAGAAATCTATCTCAATGTGCACCTGGCCCGGCTCAACCAGCGTCAGCGATGCACCCAAAGTGGCGTTCAATCCTTGCCTAGCGAAACTCTCCTGGATATCGCGTACGAAATTAGGATTTGATGATTCGATCGTCATTCCACGATTCCATGGTGCGTCCATCATCAAAATATTACGAGTGGTTGGAGGTCTCCACCAGTTGCCTGGCTACCGCACTCCATCTGCCCGCGCTTGGATCGATCCTGAAAACCACAAACAGTCCTCCGCAGCCGCTCTACCGAACACGACGACCTTGTCGCTCGACAATGCAATTTGCTTCCTCTCTATTGCAATGCCTTCATGCATTTGCCCTCGCCCTCCTTACGAGATACGCGGAATTCTTGTCAACCTGTCCAAGGTGCTCTTTCCAGGGCACGCTTGTAGTCGTTGCGAGAGTGGAGGGGTTCGCCGTGCGACACGATTACCCAATCGAATGGAAGATCAAGGAGGGCCTTAAGAGCCGGCACGACGCGCTCACGATGCCACGGAGTGTTCCAAACACGAAGCGTACCCTCAGGCGCTGTGAGTGCGTCGGCGAACAAGAGTGTCTGCTGGTTTGGAAGCCAGAGCGGAGTTTCATTACGGCCCCGGCCATCGTAAAGGGCGAGCAACCCGCCGGGGAGGACACTACCGGGATCGATCGGTTCCAGTTCTGTCTCGGGGACATCTCCTCGTAAGAACACTCTGGGGCCATACGCCGGAACTCTGTACCGCCGTACGAAGGTGTCGATGTCGCGGACATGGTCTGGCTTCAAGGCGACTGCGGCGGTCGGCCTCCGCCGGTCGATTCTAGCCCAGACTTCAGTTGCCTCTTCGTCTGGCGCTAATGGATCGATGACAAGTGTTTCTCCCCCAGAGGTAACGCAAGTCGACGTCACGATGGGATCCCAGCCCAGCCCTGGGCGCCATCGCGGGTGTTCCAACCGCCAGAGCCATAGGCCCGGCGCTACATCGACAATCGTCGTCTTTCGAGAATCATGCATCGCGATCTTCTGTCCGGAACTCGCCGACTTACCAAGGTTGATCTCTTTGCCGCTCGAATCCATTGCTTTCAGACCTCAGGGAGTATGCCTTCTTCTTTTTACCTAGAGTTTGATCGCAATCAAACCATGAGCGATTGTTCTCCCTCCCTGCCGAGCGGTCCTCGGCTTCAACAACCGCTCAATTGGCCTACCAACTTGTGACCTGCTTCCATCGAATCCCAAATAGCTAGCACGATTCCGGGGATAGGCGGCTGAAACAACCAGCCTTCGCGATATCCGGTTGGACGCCCCTTTTGAGATCCACAGCATCATGTCCATCTGTTTGACATAGGTTTCTCGGGCCTGATGGGAGTCGCAGCGTAGGTTCCAGCAACCGTTGTCCACTCTCGAACGTACCACCGCTTCACCGCCCCGCTGGTTACATATGGATCGACTTTAGCGAACTCCTCTGCGACCTTGGGCGATTCACCTTGAAACAAAAGCACGGCGCCGTCCACTGGATTTGCCAGCGCACCAGCGAGCAGGAGCTCTCCGCGTTCGCTCGCCTTCCATGCTTTATCGAGATGGAGATTGCGAAAAGCGGCTCGCTTGGAAACGTAATCCTCACCAACTTCATAGAATAAGAGATAGTGCTTCGGCATACTGTCCCGTCGCTTTTAATTGCTCTCGCTATTGATTCATCGTTGTGTTTCGGTTCCTGGAACGACCACTTACCCTTCTATCTGCTCGACCCAGCCGTACGGATCGTGGACTCGCCCAGTCATGATCGCCAGCAGCCTCTCCCGCACAGCGCGTCCAACCGTCCGCGCTTCCATTGGCGGCAGTTCCAGGGTGCGCTCTCGGTAGCGAATTCGGCCGATGTGGGATACGGTTGCGGCCGTTCCTGTTCCGAAGCACTCACGAAGCGTGCCATTTTCGTAGCTGCTTAAGACCTCCTCTATCGAAATTCGGCTTTCTTTTACCGAATAGCCCATGCCAGCAAGCAGGGTGATCACGCTGTCCCGTGTAACTCCAGGAAGGATTGTCCCCGTGAGGGGCGGTGTAATCACATCATCGCCGATCACAAAAAAGATGTTCATTACGCCACACTCTTCGATATATCGGCGGTCGATTCCATCCAGCCACATCACAGAATTGAACCCGAGGTCACGCGCTTCCTGGTCTGCAAGGAGCCCGGCGGCGTAGTTACCAGCGGGTTTTATGTCGCCTGTTCCTCCCGGAAACGCGCGCACATAGCGCTCGCTCACCAGGAGATCTACCGGCGAGGAGAAATACGCTCCGAAGGGAAAAGTCAAAACGATAAATTGATATCGATCCGCCGGTTTGACTCGAATTGACGGGTCGTCTGAAAACTGCAGCGTACGGATATAGAGGGCGCCTGCCTCTGCCGGAGGAATCCACCCTTTATCCACGCGAACCAATTCACGTAGCGCTGTCAGAAACAGCGACTCAGGCACCGTGGCCATGGCCAACCGCGCGGCGGAGCGTTGAAACCGCCGGGCATTCTCAGCCGGCCGAAACAAGAGCGGATTCCCGGTGGGCGATCGGTACGCCTTCATTCCATCGAACACGGAGATGCCGTACTGAAGCCCACTAATGCTTGGAGACACTGAGACCTCACCAAAAGGACGGATTAAGCCATCGCCCCACGTCCCGTTACGAAACTGAGAGATGAACATGTGATCGCTGAAAATACTGCTGAACGCAACGCTTGTGAAATCTACCTCCTGGATTCGCGAACGAGCGACGCGATCGATGCGGACGGAATGCGCTAAAGCGTGACTATGAAAGTTGTCCATTGCAATCCCCCACAGCTGGAGAACATTCCACTCTATCCAAACTTCTTGTATGTGAGAAGTGAATAGTCTTCATGATAGTATGCGCGTATGGAATTCCATGATCTGCGCGCTTTTGTCAGTGTCGCCGATACCGGTTCCGTCAGCCGCGCCGCAGTGCAACTCTGCGTGACGCAGTCTGCGGTAACGCGCCGGATCCAACGACTTGAGACATCGATCGGCACCTCGCTACTTGATCGAGGGACAAGACCCGTGTCTCTCACAGGTATGGGGCAAGTCGTGCTCGAAAGATGCCGACGCTTGTTAAACGATTTTCGAGAGGTGCAGGCTGCCGCAAACAATCACTTCTCAATGAGCGAGATCAAGATAGGAGTGGCGCACGCCCTAACGGAAGTTGCCCTTACTGAACCAATAGAACGAGTGCGTCGTAAGTTCCCCAAGGTTGCTCTTCGCCTACGCACCGGGTGGAGCCATGACTTATTGGAACGCGTGCGTGCGGGAACGCTTGATGCCGCGTTGATCTTTCTACCTGAAGGAGAGCACCTACCGAGCGAGATTGTTGGAAAAGCTATCGGCCAAGAGCGATTGCTGATCATTGCGGCCAAACGCGGAACGAGCCGCCGCCCGCGCAAGATACAGGACCTAGCTGGAGCAAATTGGATTCTGAACCCGGAAGGATGCGCGGCTCGTGCAACCTTGCGCCAGAAACTTCTACGCTCAAATACTGATATGACGGTAGCCATCGAAACCTACAACTATGACCTTCAGCTTGCTCTGGTGGCACGGAATCGTGGACTCAGCCTGGTGCCTGAGCGGATCCTGACACGCAGTCGCATGAAGTCTTCCCTGCGCGTGGTACGTTTACCGGGCCTCGACCTCCCGTTAACCGTGTGGCTCTTGCGACGTGAGCCATGCACCTCGCTCGACGCTGTGATCGAACAACTCGGTCAAGCACTGATGGAAAAGCTTTAGCATTCATGCCGGAAGGGGGGCGAAATCGGAGCCCTCTTCGTCTGAGTTTCCCGAAACCATGACCAGGCCAATCGCTGTGCCGGAAGCTGTAGGCAAAGAACGCGACCGGCCTACTCGCGTCGTTTGCGCTTTAATCGGGTTGTGGGTCGGTTGGGCAATGAGTTCGCTGGCTTTGCTGGCTAATCAATTTGTTTTTCATGGATCTGGCATTGGCCCTGGGTTGACCCTCGGATTTCTAAGCTTAGTTGTCCAGGCAGGCACATTCGTGTATGTCGCACGCGGGCATCTTTTTGCCCGGGCGGTCACGGTCGTTTTTCTGCTGTTAGCGGCTCTGCCGCTGCAGATGCTTGGTCGTTTGATTCTTGAGGGATCGAATTGGTCGGCGACGTATACCATCGCCAATTTTGCCCTTAAAGCCCTAGCAGTGTTCCTGCTCTTTTCGAAAAAAGCCACTAAGTGGTTCGCGAACCACAGCTGAGGCCCCGAGAACCGGCAAAGCCCCCGGCAGATTATGACGAACACCACCGGCCCGTCGTCGCGCAAAGCAATCGATTTAGCCAGCCCGCACTTCTTTAACCTCTCGGATCCAACTTAGTGATCAGGGGCTTCGACAGCTGTGCTTTGACCATGAACAAATTGTCTGGTTCTTGCAATTGGGACAATTTGAATGCCTGAGGTGCGCGAGGATCGCTAGGCTAAGAGGGGATTCCGTCAGGATCTAAAACTATGGCAGATGACCGAACGCAAGCCAATGAAACTAGGGTGACTCAAGCCGAAACAGCATCGTTTGGGCCGCTAACGATCGTCGACATAAAGCAGACAGCTGCTTCCGTGAGCCAGGCGTACCGCAACTTCGTTTTGCTGGCTGTGAATCAGCACTCCATCCGAATCGCGATAATGGAAGGAGAGTACCCGTGGCATCATCATCCACATTCTGACGAGTGCTTCGTCGTGCTCGAAGGCGAGCTGGAAATAGAAATCGCGGGCGGCGAGACATTTCACATAAAGCCATGGCAAGCTTTCACCGTTCCGGCCGGAATCACTCACCGGACGCGCGCGCGGAGGCGAACTGCGAATTTGTGCTTTGAAGACAGCCGCGCACACACAGACGTTACTGTTGTGGATACGGCCAGTAGCTTGTGGTCGCCCTCACTTGTCCCTTAGCTCGAGATAGCGGACCGGCTCTCAACACTTGTTTCGACGCCCGCCAAATCATAGTTCGTGCGGAATCGGCACAATCCAGGTTGAAAAGCCCGGCGACCGACGATCAATGCTGGTCACACCAAAAAGGAGGATTTTGTGAAGCGGAGATCGACACCCCAAACGGCAGAGTTTCCAAACGTCGATCGTGTTTACCGAACCTGGGATGAGGCTCTGGGAAACAAAGACGTCGATGCCGCACTCGCTCTATATGGCGCGGAGGCCACCATTGAGAGCCCGCTCGTCTCTCATTTGCTGGGGTTGGAGACCGGAGTCTGTCAAGGACGCGCTCAATTGCGCCACTTCATCGAGATGGTGTTTCAAAGAACGCCCACGGCACGAAAACGATATCGCAATGCCTATTTCACGGACGGAAAGACATTGATGTGGGAGTATCCACATTCGACCCCCGAGGGTGGACAAATGGATTTCGTGGAAGTGATGGAAATCAGCGATGCGGGATTCATCGAGCATCACAGAGTCTATTGGGGGTGGTTTGGCTTTCAGGTCCTTCAACGAAATGAGTATCACCGCGAAGACAACCGTTGAAGCATGGTCGAGGAAAACGACAGATCTGATCAATTCAAAGCCGTCCTGAGTCGAGGGAAGAGTGAATCAAGTGGAGGTAATAAATTGAGTTCTAAGGCCGCGATCGGTCAGGCGCTGTTGATCTTGCTTCCCCTCATCATTCTGGCACTCGTCAATATGTCAACCAAGGGGGAGAAAGCCTAATGTACGCTGCCCACTTCGCCGCCGGTCTGGTTGTGAAGGGTCACGCTCCCAAGGCGCCTACTTGGGCGCTGCTCACCGGCGCCTCCCTTTGCGACTTCCTCTGGATTGCCTTCGCCAGTGTCGGCATCGAACCCACCCAACCCAATCAGTTCTTCGACGACTGGTCGCATTCGCTGGCGATGACCTTCGTGTGGGCAGTCCTGTTCGCGCTGTGCTTTTGGCGGCTCGGACGGGGCGTGATGCTCTCAATCGCGATCGCTGGGCTGTCGCATTTTCTTCTGGATATGTCCATCCATCCAAAGCCGCTAGCGCTATTCCCGCATTCCTCAGTACACCTCGGATGGTTTTTCTCCGGCAGTCTCGAGGAACAAAGATACTGGTGGGCACAATTCTGCGTGCTTTTAGTGTTAGGGATCGCTTACGTTCATCGCAGACGGAAACAGCAGCAGCCCGTGAACCTGGTTGCTGCGACCTGTGTCATCTTGTTGACTTTGCATCTCGTAATGTTCCCCGCTCTCGTGTCCGCGGACAAACGGCCAGCGGGTAGGTTTTCAGAACAGGTCCTAAGGGAGAGACAAATCCTTGCCATCGACGACCGCTTATGATCAGTTGATCGATTTACGAGACGGACACAATGCTCGATATCGACTAATCGATCACCCTCCTGAAGGTCGGACAGAGGTTGTTAGTCCGTTGCGCGGTAATAATCTCAGCAGTGCCGCGAAGTGCATCATCACCATTCTCAAGCTAGGCCGGAAAACCACGAAGTACGTTTTAGCGGTTATTCTAGGGGACCGAAAGTTGGATCTTAACACTCTGAAACTCATATTTGGTGCAACATACGTTTCGTTCGCCTCAGCCGATATTGCTGAGAGGCTTGCAGGAAGTCCCAGTGGGACGATATTGCCCTTCAGTTTTAGTCCTGATTTGGAACTAATCGCAGATCCACGGTTGCGTCGAGTCGAAGATTTGTTTTTTAATGCGGCGCGCTTGGATCGTTCGGTTGCACTCAACGCAGAAGACTACTTTCAGATCGCGCGACCGCGAGTGGAGCGCATTGCAGAATGACCACGGAGGGCCGGAGCGCCGAATGTAGCCACAAGAAAAGTTCCCTCTAAACGTACATCCACATTTTGGCAACACAAAATAGCAGCAGCCTCTAAGCTCCACGACGCCGTTCCTTGAGGGCTTGTATGCCCATCGCCGCGGCTGTTCTCGGCATAGGCTGAGCAGGTAATCCATTGACTCCTTAGGTGCTAAATCTCTCTATCTAGTACCGTCCTAGGCCGTGCCCCAATGACTCCCCTGCCGTGAAAAGATCTGTTGACAGAAGGCGGGCGGCGATTTTCTTGCAAAGGGATCCCTGGCGGGCATCTAAGTTTTAGGATCTACTTACGACTCGGAAATGGGAGGCTGTGCATGCGTGTCATTGTACGAGTGATGCTGTTGCTAAGTCTTTCTCCTGTAGTTTTTGCCCAGGTTCCAAAAGGCAACCTTTTTGTTGGTTATTCGTTTATGAGTGCGGATGTTCCGAATTCCGCCCATCGCGAGAATCTGAACGGATGGGAGGCTTCACTGGAAGGCAAGGTTCTTCCATTTCTCGGGATTGTAGCCGATGGCAGTGGACATTACGGCAGGACCGAAATCCCCGTTTGTCCTGTGCCGGTGGGAGGTGCGTGTGCGCCGGTAAACGGCAATATTCACACGGCCCTATTCGGACCTCGTGCATCAGTATCCATTCTCGGCATTAGGCCCTTTGCGCACATACTGGTAGGAGCGGGCGTCATCAGCGGCGCCACTTCAGATTTGTCTCTTGCTAGCGCCGTTGGGGGTGGAGTGGATTTCAAGATCGCACCTATTCTCGGCTGGCGTTTTCAGGGCGATTACATTCACACCCACTTTGCGGGTAGCTCCCAGGGACAGGGCCGCTTTTCCACCGGAATTGTGCTGCGTTTTTAAAATGAAATGCGACTTTCCAGGGGATAGACGGAACGAATCACTCCTACCGTACAGCTCCTATCTGTTCACCGCGCACTGCCAATGATCAGATGTGAGCGATCTTCGATTCGCCCTTCAGAGATGTGCAACACGGCTTCGCGTTCCAGGGTTGACCGGTTGTTCTCAAGACCACATCGGTCCTTCTAAGCAGACCTGGCGACCAAAGGAAATTCGACGATTGGTGTCTCACCTGCAAATTCTGAGGATCCGGCATCAACCCGGTGCCTGGAAAGTCTAGATTCTACTTCGCGTCCCAGCTGCTTCAGAGCCCGAGCGCGTGCCTCAATGACTTCCCTGCGCGCCGCGCCGAGGAGAATGGCGCATTCATGGTCGGAATAGCCCTCGAGAACCGACATGACGAAGACAAACCGATCGAAAGACTCCAGACCAAGCACCGCAGCGATTTCAACGCGCTCGCGCGCAGAGCTTTTCCTGGCGTCATCTGAGTGCGCCATCAGCGCTCGACCAACGGGATGCACTCGCGGGCTGATCATTCGCTGCGCGCTTTGAATGACCGATCGTCGGGCCCAAGAGCGTGCCCATTCCTTGAAGACCGTCCTTCGGCTACTTGCGTTCTCCAGGGCACCCACGAAGCACTGCTCCGCTTTCGCGTGATCCCCGGCGAGCAGCAACGACAGCAGGTACAAACTATTCAAGTCTTGGTCGAAAATTCGACAGAAGTCTCGAGCGGTTGCGTATTCGAATTCATTCGCATGGGTAGCGTCAGTCACTCGCATCTTCATCTCCGTCAATTCGTTTTTCCTGAAATCGCTTTTCCTGAAATCGTCAGCAATATGTCGCGAAACTTACTTTGGCTTTTGCGCGCGAGTCGCTTCAGAACATCTTTGGTGAGTACCCCGCCGCAGGTAAACTTGGCACCCGCTTTCATCAAATCGAGGAGCGCATCCTCGCCTTCTGGGCTAATGATGGTCACGTCCGACAGATCAATTGCCAGCCTTCGTCCGTCTAGCTCGTGACTGGCATCTTGCCAGACTCGCTGCAGCTCGGCAGTCCACGGCGGGATCAGTTTCCCTTCTACCAGCAGCCTCCGCTCGCAGGGGGTGTCAGTGATTGAGATTTTGAACATTGCGCCAGCCCCGGGGACTCACATCGCAAAACAGCTGCCATTTCGAGTGCTTGCCTAGCGGCGGCTAAGCGCTTGACTTTATTGGACGCCAGGCAAGAGAGAGTCGGGAAATGTCGAAAAGTGTCGAAACCAAGTTCGACACTTGTCGATGGCATGACACTTCTAGGAAGGAACCCATCGGTAGGCTTGCCACTTGGCTGCGATCCTCAGGACAATCTGCGGGGATCGATACCAAGCTTCTTCATACGCGAGATCAAAGTGGTGCGCTTCAGACCCAGACGTGCCGCGGCTCCTTCAGAACCCGCAACCCGCCCGTTGGTTTGCTTCAACGTTTGGAGGATTTGATCACGCTCATTGGCTTCCCGCGTGCCAGGTGGGGGAGCGGCCCTGCCATTCTGAGTCAACTCACCGATCGGAACCTGGAGCGCATTGCGCTGCGTCAGTATGACCGAGCGTTCGATGAAATTCTCAAGCTCCCGAATGTTGCCCGGCCAATGCCAGCTGCAAAGCTTCTTCATCGCTGCAGCCGGAATGGATTCAATCCGCTTCTCCATACGACGTCCATACTTCTGGGTGAAGTATCGAACTAACAAAGGAATGTCTTCCGGCCGCTCCCGCAGGGGAGGTATGCGGATGGGGAAAACGTTCAGTCGGTAAAAAAGATCACTGCGAAACTCGCGATCTTCGACCATTTTCTCCAGGTCGCGATTGGTTGCAGCCACCAGTCGCAGGTCAACCCTCTTCGTCTGAGAACTGCCTAGGCGTTCAAATTCCCGTTCCTGCAGGGCTCTCAGCAGTTTCGGCTGAATCTCAATAGGAATGTCTCCGACCTCGTCCAGAAACAGCGTGCCTTTGTCGGCCAGTTCCAAGCGACCAATCTTTTGAGAAATTGCTCCCGTAAATGCCCCGCGTTCGTGGCCAAACAGCTCGCTTTCGAGCAAGCCCGTTGGAATGGCTGCGCAATTGAGCTTCACCAGGGTCCGGTCCTTGCGTCGGCTGCGATCATGGATGGCGCGGGCAATCAGCTCCTTCCCGGTTCCGGTCTCGCCGAGTAGCAAGACTGTCGAGTCGCTGGGAGCTACGGTCTCTACCAGGCTCAAAACGTGGCGCAAACCTGAGCTCTGGCCGACGATCCCCTCAAAATCCAGTTCCCCTCGGATTTCATCTTCCAGATACAACTTCTCCTGCGCCAGCCGGTCTCGCAGATCGGCGATTTCGCCGTAAGCCTGCGCGTTCTCAATTGCAATGGCGACCTGCTTGGCTACCTGTGAGAGAAACGCAACCTCGCTGGCATCGAAACTGTTCTCCTGGCGCCGCGCCACAGCCAGTACTCCCAGGGTTCGACCGTGGCTCACGAGTGGAACATCGCAAAAGGAATTCATTCCTTCGCCCGATGCCTTGGCATACATCTCAGGCGGCAGGGTAGCGGGATCGAGCACATTAATGGTCAGCGGCGTACCAGTTCTAAACGTCTCGCCCGGCATCGAGGCGTCAATCGGAATGGTGGTCGATTCTTTGAAGTATCCCCGACTATTCGGGAAATCAAGAGCGTGCACGCGCAATTGCTTGCCATCAGGGTCGGGCAACATGATGGCAGCCGCATCGCTGAGCATAACCTGTCGAACGCTCGAGGAGATGGCGTGCAAGAGCTCCTGAAAGTTCAAGTTTGAGACAACCTGGTTCGTCAGCTCAAGGATCACCCTCAGGCGCTCCTCTGCCTGCTGAGATAAATAGGAGCTGACGGCAGCGTCGATAGCGAGAGCCAGCTGATCGGCAACGAGGTCAAGAAACCGAAATTCTTCTTCGGAGTATGCTTGCGAGTTTGCGCTTCCCACCTCCAGCACGCCTAGGGGACGACCTTTTCTGATTAGAGGTAAGGTGCATGTCGATTTGACGCGGAGTTCTCGGAGAAAGCTGCGGTGCTTTGAGAATCGAGGTTCCTCTGCCCAGTCGTGCGTCAGCAGCGATCGCTGAGAGTCCGCCACCCACTCGATGGTTGTGCCTTTATGAACGTCATCAGCAAGCGAGACTTTTTTCGTTTCGCCGTCGGCATAGAGGAGCCGCCAACCAACTTCCCCGGTCCCATTTTCGAAAACCACCAACTGGAGATAGTCGAAGGCGATGATTTTGCGGAGCTCATTGAGAAGTACGTCGGCTGCGGTATCGCAGTCGCTGCAGTTGGCGATCGTATTCGCCGCGCGAATCAGCGCTGCGTAACGCTCGATCGGAACTTCCACCCCAATGGCTAGGGATGCATTCATAAAGTCTGAACACACAAACTGACAATTGCCAACCGATGTGAAAAAAAGCTGCCGATGGACTACTACTTCCTGATCAGATGTTAGAAACCACCCGAAGGGTGCCATAAAAATGTCGCAGGCTTCGACAGTTGTCGAAGGCAATGTCGAACCGATCGACAAACCGGCCGCACAACTCGCTCGCCGAGATCTTTCAACGCATTCTCCCGCAAGCAGTTCGGTCCAACAACGAAGCTCGAATTGGATTTGGCGAGGTACATGCCTTCTCGATTCGTGAGCCCCTTAGAAGCACGGCTCGAATTTGAATCGCGAGGAGTAAGTAACATGCGCCAGATTGCATTGATCATTGCTATGGTGGCTTCGCTGCTGTCGCTTGATGCTGCCGCTCAAGAAGTCCGTTCCGAAATCAGCCTGCAAGGCACGGGTTTCTTCACCAAAGACTCAACCGGACAGGGGACGACTCAACGCGGCACTCAGACCGGCGGTTTTATGGTTGGCTACCGCTATCACCTCAATCGCTGGCTGGCAGCCGAATCCGTGTATGGCTATGGCCGCAACACGCAGGAGTATTTTGGATCTGCGGGGCTGTCAAGAGTGCAAGCCAACATTCATCAAGCCACCGGCGGGTTCGTGGTGAGTCTGCCGACATCGGCGAAGTGGAGATTCAGCCCATACCTGCTCGCTGAGGGCGGCGCGCTGGTTTTTGATCCTACCGGCAACAGCTTCGGCTCCGTCGCGGGCGCGCAGCGCCAAGCGGTTGGCGTTTTCACCTATGGCGGAGGCGTCGATTATGGTCTGGTTAAACATTTGTCTTTACGGGCCGAGTATCGCGGGTTGGTGTACAACACGCCAGACTTTGGTCTGGCCAGCCTGAGGGTTGACAGAGTGACCCACACGGCGCAGCCTTCTGCCGGCCTGGTGTTTCGGTTCTAATGGATCGATTGATTAATCACGGTGGGACCGGAAGGTCCCACCGTTACCTGTATATCGTCTACTCGTCGTCGTCGGTCGGTTTGCCGGCGTTCAGTTTTGAGAAGCTGGTTTTCGCCGCCGGGGCAGGCGTTCCCTTGAGACCCTCCCAAAGGATTTTGTTGTAGAGATCGGCGGGAACACGGTCCTCCCCAGAGAAGTCGAAGCCGCGGGTCTTGTCCGCCCAATACTGTGCGTCGTGAGTTGGCTTTAAGTCCGGACCGGATGCGAACTCGACCTTAGCTGGGTCCAGTCCCAACGTAGTCAACTTGAGAAGCGTAGACGCAACGGCATGATAGGTCCACTTACCGGATGAATGGACGTCGAATACATCCGCCATCGGCCGAGCGTAATAGGTGTTTAGGTTGATGTGCTCGGTACCGAGGATGTCCTCAATAGTGCGAAGCACGTTGGGTTGACTGTAGCGGGTGCTCAAGACGGCGTGCTGCTTCACGTATGGCCCCACGAAATAGGTGGTAGCGCGGTGCGAATCGACGTGGTCAGCTCCGTCCTGGCAGTCGTCTTCGATGACGATGATCAGGGTATCCTTCGCGTAGGGACTGTTTGCCACCGCTTGAACGACCAGGCCAACAGCGAAGTCGTTATCGGCCTGTTGCAGTTCAGGCGTGTTCACGCCGCCCAAAGCAGAGCCGAAGCTGCCGGTATGATCGTGGCTCAGCCCGCGAATCATCTCTAGAGACGGCAGATTATCGTTGGCAACGAATTGTTGGAACTCGCGGTTCCATTCGTTGAAGCGCCAATAATCCGGGTAGACCTGATCGTAGGCGCGGAAGTACGGATCATAGAATCCGTTCTCATAAAGAAGTTGATTGGCGGTCGTGGTCTGGACCACGCCGGCGCTGAAAGGATCGGAGATCGGGTTAGCGATCGTCCCGACGCTACCCGGAGTGTTGGCCATCCAGCCATAGTTACGAATCGTTCCGCCTGCGTTCAACACGGCATTAAAGATGTATCCCTGTTGATAGCCGGTTGGGCCATCGGTGGCCGCATGGTCACCGTCGCCAGCCAGTATGTTTTCCGAGCCGCCCTTGAGCGCAGAGGTGGAGTTGCTATAGGGCGTGGTTGCGCCACTCGGGTCAAAGAAGAAGTCTCGGGCAGCAACCGAATTCAGGTTACTCGGAATGTTGCGGTTCTGACCTTCGCCTTCATAGGAGAGGCCGCGGTTGACCCGAGCATAGTTGATCTGCTGCGTCAGTGTTTCGCTGTTGGTAACGCGGCCTCGCATGGACCAGGACCAACCGTCCATGGAGCCGTCGCCAGGATCCATGAAGTTGTCCAGCGTGACGAAGTTTCGAGCCATCCGATGGAAGCTGGGTGTAACGCCTTCGCCGAACAAGGTCAGCGAAGCTTGGCCGTCCGAGCCATTCCCCAGATCTCCCAGGATCTGATCGAAGGTTCGGTTTTCCTTCACGATGTAAATGATGTGCTTAATCTTCGAGTGAAGGAAGTTCATCACCCCGGCATCGTATTCGGCGGATTCTGGCCGATAGCCGTTGTTGGCCGCCACTCGTGAAGTCAAATCCTGGAGATCGACGCTCTCCGGAACCCGAGCACTGACCAGTGATGCGTGTTCCAGCTGAAATTGATACTGGTTGTTTGCCCGCTGCCTCGCGGCCTCGGCGGCATTGCCACCCTGGAAGGGACCGCCGGGTGGGGTGATGTACTGGATGGAGGCAAAGTTGCCGAACCCATAGCCGGGGTTTGGGCCGGTGTTGCTCTTCCCGTTGATGATATACATCCAGCTGCCATCAGCGCTGAAGGCTACATCGGTAGGATCATATGCGGTGGGGAGAAGACCAACGGTCTTGAACGCATGCGGCCCAGCCAGAGCAATCACCGCAATCGAGTTCGACCCGGCGTTGACGGCATAGAGCATTCTGTTGATGGGGTTAATGGCAACCGCGGTTGGGGCTGCTCCGGTAGTGTTGTCGGGGAGATTCAGATAAATGGGACCGCGGGTATCGATTTTGTGGGTAATGGTATTTGTCGCTGTATTGATTACTGCGACTTGGTCCTGATTGTCCTGGGCAACGTAGAGCGTGGATCCGTCGGTGCTCAGGGTCATGCCGTTCGGATTGCCATCGAGTGGGATGCGAGTGACCAGTGAACCGGCGGTCGGGCTCGCCACATCGACTACCACAACTTCGCGATCGCGATCCGAGCCAACGTAGGCGGTTGTGCCCCTCAAAACGACGGCGTAGGGGAAGGTACCGCCTTTGGTGCCATCCGGTGCGCCGGATGCCGAATAGGGCCGAAGATCATATTCGTACCGGACAGTCCGTGTAGCCGTGTCAATGACGCTGATTGAATCGTTGTAGTTGTTGGCGGCCACAAGTGTCTTGCCGTCAGGTGAAATGGCAAGTCCAGCCACATTCGGTTCCACGCTGAGTCCGAGGCCGGTCCGATTGGTAGCATTAGAAACGCAGCCATTCGGTGCGTGACCTAGGCCGATTTTGCCGCTTAACGCAAACGCACTGCTGTTGTTACTGTAGGAATACACCGCATCATCGCAGCCCCCTGCCGCATAGAGGGCCTGGCCGTTTGGTGACCAGACCAGACCAGCGTGTGCATTGGGTTGCTGAATGACTTGTTTCAGGACAGGGTGGGCCTTATTTGCTCCTGAAATGTCGTACAAAAAGAGAAACTGTGTTGACGCGCCAGTGTCGACACTGCCGTTAGAGTCGTATAGTGAGTTCATCCCGGCGGTTAAGATCGCCAAGGTCTTGCCATCCGGACTTACCGCCTCTTTAACTGCCTCACCGGCGATGAAATTCGGATAATGGACGAGCCCGGGGTTCAGTAACTGCTGGACAGCGAGAGGCAAAGCGGTTGGTGTAATGTACTGTCCCGGCGGTGTCGGTGAAGTTGTTTGCGCAGGGATGGAGACGGTCGCCAGAATAAGCAATGGCATTGCCGCCAGCCACAGGCGACGCTGATGAGTTGTGTCTGCAGAAGCGTGTAAGTTCATCGTTCCTCCTTCGAATGACGGGATAGCTACTCCGGGGTCTTAGTTACCGAGGGTTGTTGTTAGCAGTGAATTACAGGGGGCTGAACTGCGAAGCTCAGCATTGTGGATTCTAACGAAGTGACATGAAAACAAGTTGACTCGGAAATAAATTCTCACTTACAGAGAAAGAGCCACTGGATTGTGCAGGTCGCGAGTTAGATCTAACAAGATGCTCTTCGGGTTGAAGAAGCAAAGCTCGGCTTCTCAATCATTGGCAAATCATTCCAAGGACGTATTCACTTTTCTGCTGTGGAAATAGCAGCGCGGCTTTAGTGGGGGGGGACCGTCTGAACGTTACCACACTTCTGCTCATGGTCTGGCGGTTGCCGCAAGGTGCTTTCTCGCCGGTCAGCCGAATCTCTTTCGAATGTCTGAACCTGGTATGTCTAATTTCCGGGCCGCGGAGAATCACCCATCAAGTCGGCGACACGACCGAACTCTACGTTTAGCTCATCCCCGGCATTCAGCTTCACCTCACGTCCTTTCTGCAGGGCGAAAAAGGTTGCGGCGCTTCCGGCGCCGATGAAGCGGGCCGTACCGGCGCCCACAGCTGTACCTCCTGCGAGTTCGGCTAAATCGTCGGCTAACTTTGCGGTCAGAGCCGTGCCACCGAGTTGAATGGCCAAACGCTTCTTACTGATGGTGGGATGCAATCTTCCTTCCGCATCGGACCTGACATTGGGGCTATCGGACGAAACCAGGCTCAAGTTGACGCTCTGCTCCTCACCATTCGGAAGTACCAGGCGATCGAAAACGATCAGCATGCTACCCGACCTCATGAAGCGTCCTGCCCGCTTAGTAGCAAGATGTCCTTCGAAGAGCGCGCCTTCCGGCACAACCAGATCTCCATGTTGAACAAGAGCTCGTTCCAGCCTGGCTTGAATCTTCGTACCAGTTGGCATCTTTGAAGTCACGGGACGCATAACCTTCAGTGTCAGCCGTAGTCCGACAAGTGACGCAGGTGCCGGCAATCTGGAAACTGGCGGTTTTGAGGCCGGCAAACTATTCGCTGCGTCGAAGAATCCGGCTCTGCGGAACCGCGGCTTTAAAAAACTTGCCAACTCCGAGTGCGGAGCGTCGGGTAACTCCTTGGCAGTAGCACTAGGAGCAACCGTCTGTGCGTGGCAAAGACCTTGAAAACATAAGAACGAAACAATCAAAAGGGATTTGGACACGTTGTCTCCTCATCATATTTCTCGGAGCCTCGCCCAGGCCAATACAACTCATCTGATTGCAAGGAAGGTAGCATGGGCAAGGATATCTCTTCGAGAAGTGTCCCGGTTAAAGTTACAGTTGCTGAAGATAGGTGAACCTCGGCTCGCAGTCGACGGTTGAGTGCTTGGGTCAAGTCGCAGCTCGCAGAGTGGCGGACAAGGGGAAAGAATAGGACTCTAGGTTTGCAGGAGCGTTAACTCGAATTAAAGTGTCCGTAAAAAGTTCTCAGAAGGCGAGCTAGGGCTGCTCTTTTCTGAAGACCAGCGCCCGATCCATTCCCCCGAAATGGAGTTCCAGCAGCGGCCGGGATCCATCAGGCTGTAACTGGTAGACGTACTCGTTTTGATCGAACTTGGCCGAGTGCTTCACCCATGTTCCATCTACTGCGGCGACGAGATCGTTGCCGTGGGTGAACTTGACCCTGGCATCAGCGATATAGGACTCCCACGCGACAGTGAAGTTTCCGGTAGGCAATGGAGATCCATCGATGGTCACCTTCGAATGGAAGGCAAAATCTCTTGTCCCTCTCTCGAAGGGGCGTGGCTTGTATCCATGCGAGAGCAGCGCAGTATATATCTGTTTTTCGGCGCCACCGTCGTCGTACGGCCCGGCGAGAACCTGGTAGGAATTTCCCCAAAGACGGCGTTTGGATACGACGGTCGATTCGACCCCGAGTTCAGCTAGTTTTTCGCGCAAGCCCCTTGCCGTCGGCTCCCTCTTGAATCGGCCAAGGTCAAAGAACATTTGCACTCTTAAAGACATGGGAGAGCGACTTGGGGAAGGCGCAACTTCGCTATGCACGGAGGCAACCATCAGATCCGGCTTCGGTATCGAGGCAGGCCGTTCCGACCTGGGGAATAGCGAAAATAAGGTATTTGCAGACTTGGTTGGGGGCAGAGCCGGCGGGTTGAGCTCAGATGCTGCGCTTTCGGTAGCTGCCGAGTTGGCTTTAGGCCTAACGTTTGTTGGGGAAACTGCCGCGTTTCGGGCGGTCTCAACCGGTCGAGGAAGAGTCGACAGTCGAACTGTCACATCATCATCTGCTTTTGCATCTGCTTTAGCATCGGCATCGGCTTTAGAAGATTCCTCATGGGGTGGTGTCTTAACGGAGTTTGTTGCTTCAGTAGGGAGGGCCGCCTGGGTGGGCGCAGCAGAGCTAACTGCGACGATCGGCTGAGGCGTAGACTGTGGCGCACTATCCGCCGCTGGTCTTCCCGCCAAGCGCTTGCCTATGCGAATGAGAGACTCACCGAAATCGGCGCGGTGCTGGTAAGAAAAGAGCAGAACTGAAAACGTACCCAACGACAATAGGATCCCTGCGGCCAGGCCACGAGTGAATCCGCTTATTCGAAAGCGCCTGCCGGACTTCCACGAGTCGATAGAGGGTGTAAACGGCCGCGTGATTCGGCGGGAATCCGCTGTTGGCAAGGCCTTGAGCAGCGCGGCACCCAGTGTAGAGCGTGCTCCGACGACTGGGTCAGACAGTTGAGTCCAATCGGAGATGCGCTCACGGGCCTCTTTAGTGAGAGTGTTGAAACGCACACCGCCACTCTTCCTAACATCATCGGTCCAAACCAGTTCGCCACAGATATCGATTTTGCGATTGAGTTCCTGCAAAGAAAGGCGTAGTGGTCCTTCCGGCTGGATCGGACTCATGGAATGAAAACAGAGCCCTTCTTCGGAAACGTTCAGGACAATGCCGCCGTTATCCGGTTCAATGTTGAGATACGCAAGTTGATCGAGCTTGGTGCGAGGGGAATGACGGCGATCCGTGGTCGGCATGGCACACCTGAAGGAGCAAAAAATGAACGACCCGATGAGGCACGATTACTAGTTGGACGAAGTGAGCAGGAAACAGAAGTTAGCAGCTGCTATACAACCCGTTTTCTGTGGGGGAAACTATACACTGCCAGTTTTTGGTGCACAACTACTTTTGTGTTGCTCACCATTAAAAACTAATGAAGGAAGGTAACAGGTTACTAGGCGTGCCCCGCTGGAGTACCAGGAACAACACGCCCGCCTTAGTCGATCCGAAGTTTGGAGTAAGGCGACAAGCGTTGTTGGCACTCGATGCCGGCCTGACGCGCGGCAATGAAGTCCGGCGTTTGCCGTATAGGATCGAACATCGGATCATCGTCGACGGCCGGATAAATGCAAAAATCATGCTTGGCATCGGCGGATAAGAGGCGGATGGCTGGGGCCGTCTGGTTAAAGCGGGCAAACAGGGCCGCTCCGAAATACCAGGCATCGGGGTCGGGTAAGAGATGAAATTCGGACTCGGACTTCGAAACCAGCGCAGCACACTTCGGGTTCGCTGAGTTTTGCCAGCAACTGTGGACCACATCGTAATTGCTGCCGGCAGGCAGGAGTTTCAGTTTCGGCAGCGCCTCGTCGGCCCGCCCTTCCCGCAAAAGAATATGCCCCAGCATGAATGAACTGAACTCTCCCGGAGAGCGTTCGATTTCCTGACGCGCCTTCAGGTAGTCCCCCATATAGAGGTACAGGACATAACAATCGGTGGGAAAGTCCGGATCGAGCTGGTGCGTAATTTCGCACTCGCGCGCTGCCTCTTTTAGCGCCCCGGCTGAGCGAAGCAGTTGGGAAAAGACCAGGTGAACCTCTGCACGACGAGGACGTTTCCGGGCCAGGTCCTGCAACTGATTGAAACCTGTGGCGAGTTCCCCATCCAGGCGACGGCTCAACCCGATCAGCCAAATCGAGGCGCTCAGGAAATCGGGATCGAGTTCGTGAGCGCGCTCTAGGGCTGCTACACATTTCTTGACCATCCCATCCCCTCCGCCGACCATGTCTGCTTCGGTGTAATAGCGGCTGGCGAGTGCAAACCAGGCGGGCGCGTATCCCGGATCGAGAGCTACGGATCGCTCTAGTAGCGCAGTGGCCTCTTTATTGTTCTCCAGGTCATAGGCACTGTCTTCGCTGCGTAGGTAGAGATCGTAGGCCTGCTGGCTCTTTGGTTTGGTGACCGACAGTTGGCCGGGGAAGACCCCCAAGGATGGGAGTAATCCCTTTTCAAGCAAGGCCGAGACATCCTCCCGCAGTTTCAGAACGTCCGCGATTGCCAGGTTGAGAGACGCCCGCCAGACCACCTCCTGCTTGGCCATCTCCGTGGCTTCGAAAGTGATGGAAAGGCGATTGTCATGGGTCAGAAAATGTCCGGTCACGACGTGGGCAACTCGAAGCTGACGTCCGGCTTCGCTCGGATCGGCTGCTGCGCCACTGAACTGCTGCGACATGCTGAACGGGCGAACGCTCACGGAAGGCGCATAACTGAGCATGGTAATGATCTCGTCCGGGAGGGCCGTCGACAGGTAGTCCAGTTTTTGTTCGTGAGCCACGTTTTGAAATGGCAGGACAGCAATGGTGGTGTGTCGGGAGACACCTTGAGCAGATTCCTTACGCGGGGACAGGAAGAACCATCCGGTCAAGACGGCCAGGATAACCACCGTAAAGGCCGATGCGACCGCAACTGCACGGCGACCAAATCGAAATCGGCCGCCTCGTGCATCTCCCGCCCTTGCATATTCCAACTCTCGTTCGACGCGTAACAAGTCGGCCTTCATTGCCTCGGCGCCGTGGTAGCGGAGTCCCCGATCCTTGGCGAGCGCCTTCTCGATGATTCGTTCGAGTTCAGGGGGCAGGTCCTTTCGCAGCTGGGAGGGCGGGAGCGGAGTTCGGTTCAGGATCGCGCTGAAAATGATGGCTGGAGTTGCTCCCTCAAAGGGATGTTTGCTGGTGGCCATCTCATAAAGCACGGTTCCGAAGGAAAATAGATCGGAACGGGCATCGAGTGACTCGCCCCGCGCCTGCTCGGGAGACATGTATGCAATGGTGCCCAGCATCGCACCCGTCTGAGAAAGATCAAGGGTGGCGCTTTCCGTAGTACCGTGGGAAGCGAACTCGGTGCGCTTGGCGAGACCGAAGTCGAGAATCTTGGCATCCCCGCGTTTGGTGATGAAGATGTTTGCCGGCTTGATGTCGCGATGAATAATGCCCTGCGAGTGCGCAGTGGAAAGTGCGTCGGTAATCTGAATGGCCCAGCGGAGAAGTTTCGGGATTTCCAGTCCAGAGGGCGGACAGAGCTGACGAAGGTCGGATCCGTCTAGCAGTTCCATCACGAGGAAGGGCTGGCTATCGTGTTCGTCGACCTCGAAAACCGTGCAGATATTGGGATGACTGAGAGCAGATGCGGCCTGGGCCTCACGTTCGAAACGGCGCCGAGTCGCGCTGTCGGCCATGCCGTTGCGGATGAACTTTATCGCGACCTTACGGCCAAGATTCTCGTCCTCGGCAACATATACCTCGCCCATTCCCCCGGAACTGAGATGACGCAAGATGCGGTAGTGTGATACGCGAGAGCCTTCCATTCCATTGGGATCATACCGTAGGCGCAAAGAACGGTTTGGTTGTCACCTGGATCACCGGCTTGAGTCGAGAGGGGATTCGTCGCTTGCACGCTATGCCGGTAGGCCGAATCGAGAAACGACCCAGGGCTCCCGGGCACTTTGGTAACCCTTCCCGCGTGCCAAGTTGACGGTTTTCGATAATGTTTTCAATAGAATTCTGCATATCCGTCTGCAAGTCCCTCCAAGTTGAAGGGGTCAGAAAAGATTGGCTGAGGATTCAAAATTTGAACTCGCCATCGTGGAGACTGTCTTTGGCTTCTACCGGAAGCTGTTGCAGGAGTCCGTTCAGGAGCCCGTGCCCCTACCGCCAGACCTTCATCAGATCTCACTCGGCGAACTAGACCGGCATTTTCCTGACCCTCTGGCGCGTATCCGTGGTTGGTTGAAGTTGCTCGACCTGGCGGTGACTCCGTCGATGCTGCGGCATTCACTCAGCCCTGATGTCGACCCTGAAATCGCTGAAACGTTGCTTCGCTATTACGCGCGGAAAAAGGCTGCAACCGATGTCGACCGAGACAAAGCGGACTTCGTTGCCACATTTCTCTACCGCAATCCGCGAGTTCCTGGCCAGTGGGAAAGACACGGCTACAGCTTGGATGGCGTTGTGCCAATTCCTCCCTTTGAAATCGCTTTGATCGAGATTCTTGCGGACGCGGACGCTCCGGAGATTCCCGAGGAATATGTCCCGATTTTGCGAGAGTTCGATGCGCTGCGAGACGAGTTAGAAACCTACACCACCCTGGAGGCGCTCACCGATGCCGGATTCGTGCAGAAGGGCCGCGATCTGAAGCAGGCGTTCGGAACGTGTTTCTACCACCCGGGGGTACTGGCGACCATCGGTCCGTACAACGCCGCGATTGGGAAGAAGCTCGAGGAGTTGTTCCGGGCAACCACGCAGCAGTTGAAGAGCTTCGCAGAAGAGGTACACAAGGAGGGGGGCGACGTCACCAGCCCGGTTGAGGGCAGAGTCACGGTTGAGCACCTGTCGATGATTGAGGAAGGCGAAATCCTCAAAGCCGACTACGCCGCAGCCCAGGAGAAGTTCCGGCGAGTATCCAAAGTGAAGAAGGCAGTCGATCAACGGAAGTCCCGCAAAGCTGCCTCGGAGAAGAAGCACCACGAAGCACCGATCGAGGAAGAGCCGGCAAATACGCCAGTCCCACCACGGTTTCTGGGAAGCCCTGCGCCCCAAATGCCGCGGTTCGATGTGCCGCCCTCGGCATCTGCATCGCCCCCAACTCCGCGGAAAGGCTTGCCAGCCCGCGGCTTTCTGGGGGGACAGGCTGCGGCAACAGAACCTGCAAGGCTTTACGACGCGCAACTCGAGGAGGGCAAGCTGCGCAGCGTGGAGGATTCGATTCGCGTATTTGTGAAAGCCGCGGAGGCCAAGTCGCGGCAAGTGGTTCCCATGCGCTCCTTCAATTTGACCTTGTCTCCGGTCGAAGCGGATGCGTGTGGCGCCGAGTACTGGGACGAAAAGAGCTTTCGCGGTGAATATGCGCGAGCGCTATCGAGAATCGTGGCGCTGATTGCTCGCATGAGCACAGAACTCGAAGCGCTGCGGCAAAAGCAGAATTCCGCTCATTTATGGAAGCCGCATGCGAGTTCCATGCGTTTCCTGCTCGATGCCTCCAGTAACGCTTTTGACCAAAGCACTTCGGTGCTGACCCTAGCGGGACAGCGTGGTCTGAACGAAAAGATCAACGCGATGAAGGAGTCGCTGCAGAAGCTTCGCACGCGCGTGGAGGCAGCCGAGCAGATGTTAAAGGAACTGGAGATCAGGAATCAGGAATAAGGTTGTGCCTTCCCACCTTGTCCGAGCCGCAGGAATTATTCCAGCTTAAAAATACGTTCCATGGGTAGCCACTTTTCGCCCGGTTTGGCTTGCGGGAGGGCTTGCTGAAACTTCCACATCAGCTGTTCCCATTCCCGCACTTTGGGGTTGGCAAGGTCTGCGGCAGCCTTCTCTTGAAATGAGAATCGATCGTTCACTTCCATGATCATAAACATGCGGGTGCCGAGCAGATAGATCTCCATGTCCTCAATACCGGAGTCCTTGATGCTTTTGGTAATTTCCGGCCAAATCTTCTCATGATATTTGCGGTATTCGGCGATGAGCGCGGGATCATTTTTCAGATCGAGCGTGAGGCAGTAGCGGCGAGTGTTCGGCATAGTTAGGTCAGCGCCCGATCCAGGTGAACGTAGCCTCCATCAACAAAAAGATGCTGCCCCGTGATATGTCCGGCGCGAGGCGACAAAACAAAAACCACCATAGCCGCGATTTCCTCCGGCAGGGTCATTCGCTTTTCTAAAGGGATCTTGGCAACGATGCTTTCAAGTTTCTCCTGGGGATTGGGAAAGGTGTCGAGCCATCGGCGGTAGAGGGGAGTCATGACTTCGGCAGGGATGACGGCGTTCACTCGCATGCTGTAGGGAAGGAGTTCCACTGCCCATTCACGCGTGAGTGCCAGAATCCCGCCTTTGGAGGCAATGTAGCCCGAGGTATTGCCCTGTCCGGTCAAAGCCGTTTTCGAAGCAATATTAACGATCGTGCCGTGCGAGGCCTTTAAATATGGCAACGCGTAATGCGCCATGTTGTAGTAGTGAAGCAGATTACGTTGTAGTGACTCGACAAACTTCTCGGGACTTCCCTTCTCGAGCCCGACGCCGTCGTTTACCCCAGCATTGTTCACCAGCGCATCAAGACGTCCGAACTGCGCAATGACTTCCGCAACCGCGTTCGCGCAATTCTTCGCCCCTGAAAGCTCCGTAACAATAACCCCGCTTGGGGATAGCTGCAGATGAAGTTCGTGGGCAGCATCGGCATCTCGGTCAAGAATGATGGGAATTGCTCCCTCAACGGAAACAGCACGCGCGATCGCTTCGCCGATCCCTTTCGCGCCTCCGGTAATCAGGACCACTTTGTCTTTAAGTTCGAGATCCATCTGGTTCGAGGTTCTTGGTTCGTCGTTTGAGGTATTGCTCGTTCAACTGATCGCCTCATCTCCGCCGTAGGCCCATCATCGCACGCCGAATACGCTTCAGCCGTGCAGGTTCAAGAAGCCGCCATCGATCGGATAATTTGTACCCGTGATGAATGCTGCTCGATCCGAGCACAGGTAGAGCGCCAGAGACGCGACTTCCTCGGGTTCGCCCATACGACCAATCGGCTGAGTTGCCGCGAGATTCTGATACATCTCTTGCTCCCGTCCCGGATAGTTCTTGCTGAGGTAACTATCCACAAACGGCGTGTGGACCCGCGCCGGCGAAATGCAATTGCAACGGATGCCGTGAGCCACATAGTCTTTCGCAACCGAGTAGGTCATGGCAATCACCGCGCCCTTACTGGTCGAGTAACCGAAGCGGTCGGCAAGGCCCGCCGAGCCCGCGACCGATGCCATATTCAGAATGACGCCGCCACCGTTAGTTTTCATATGACCGATAGCGGCATGAATGCAGTTGTAGTATCCCTTCACGTTGACCCGAAGGATACGGTCGAAATCCGCTTCCGAGGTGTTCTCGATATTACCAATCTGCGAGATGCCCGCGTTGTTTATCAGAATGTGGATCCGCTCGTTAACAACCAGCCTCTGAAAAGTCGAGAGAGTCTGTGCCTGGTCACTAACGTCACAGAGCCAGGGAGTCGCCTTGCCGCCAGCGCTCTTAATTTCACTGGCGACGGCTTCTGCTTGGGGAAGGTTCAAATCGAACAAGTGAACGGCAGCGCCGTTCGCGGCGAACTTGAGCGCGATGGCGCGACCGATGCCGCTTCCCGCTCCCGTGATCACAGCTGATTTGCCGTCCAGTTGAAAGTCGTTGGAGGATGCCATGTCTTCGCCCGCGCTAAAGCGAAACTCCTCGTTTCCAAGGAATGAAATCCTCTTGATGATTGAGTTCCGCCTTGGTACGCACTTCTCCGCTGGCCACCTGGACGACAAGATCGAGAATCTGCTCGCCCGTTTCCTCGATGCTCGCGCTGCCCGCAATAATGGGGCCGGCATCGAAGTCGATGATGTCCGGCATGCGCCGGGAGAGCTGCGTATTGGTTGAGAGCTTCACGACCGGAGCGATAGGGTTACCGGTCGGCGTTCCAAGTCCCGTCGTGAAAAGCACAACGCTTGCACCCGCGCCAACCTGGGCGGTCACGCACTCGACGTCGTTGCCGGGCGTGCACTGGAGATTAAGGCCTGGTTGGGTCGAATACTCCGGGTAATCGAGCACCCCGGAAACTGGCGCAGTGCCTCCTTTTTTTGCCGCGCCGGCAGACTTCATCGCATCGGTAAGGAGACCGTCGCGGATATTGCCGGGACTGGGATTGAGCGCAAATGTCGCTTTCACCGCATGAGCCCGCTTTTCGTACTCGCGCATGAGATGGATGAAGCGGTCTGCAATTTCGGGGGACACGGCGCGATCGATCAAGTTCTGCTCGACTCCACATAGCTCGGGAAATTCCGAGAGCAGGGTGCGCGCACCGAGGGTGACCAGCAGATCCGAGGTGTGACCGATCGCAGGATTCGCCGAGATCCCAGAAAATCCGTCGGATCCACCACATTTCAAGCCGACGCAGAGCTTCGAAATGTCCGCCGGCGTGCGCTGCGCTTTGTTGGCCTCAGCGAGTCCCGCGAAGGTGCGCTCGATAGCCTCGGAAAGCATGGCGATCTCAGAACCGCTCTTCTGCTGTTCAAGGACGGCCAGGGGCTTGCTAAAGTTTGGATCGCGACGCGTCAGCTGCTCGCGCAAAATGTCGGCCTGGGCATTTTGACAGCCGAGGCTCAGCACCGTGCCACCGGCCACATTCGGATGATGCAAGTAACCCGCTATCAGGCCGCAGAGATTATTGGCATCTTCCCTGGTGCCGCCGCAACCACCTTCGTGCAGGAGAAACTTGATTCCATCTACATTGGGAAACAGCCGTTCGGGTGCAGCGTCCTGTTGCTGTGTCACCTTTGCTGGGGACCCGACGAGGGTTCTCCCTTCGCGATAAGCTTTCGCCAGCTCCGCCACTTGTCTTCGGTAAACCTGCGGACGTGCAAAACCGAGTTCCTCTTCGAATGCCTGTTTAAGATTCAGAATGTTCCGGTTTTCACAAAAAACCAGGGGAATGACGAGCCAATAGTTGCGCGTGCCTGCCTGGCCATCCGGGCGCACATAGCCGAGGAACCGGCGATTCTGCCAGCACGAGGTGTCCGGTGGAGTCCAACCGTATTCGCCAGAATGCTCGCGATAGGGCGCGGCTTCGTGGCTGAGATTTCCCGTACTGAGCAATTCGCCGCGGTGCACCGGTTTGAAAACCTTGCCTACCAAGACGCCGTACATGATGACGCTGTCACCCAGGGCGAGTTCGCTGGTTGGAAATTTCTGTTTCGCAGGAATATCGGTCACGAGCGTGATCTGGAGGTTGCCATGGGAGATCGTCTCTCCCCTTTTCAGGTTCTCCAGCGCGATCAGAACATTATCGCGGGAATCGAGCTGCAGCACGCGTTGCATGGGCCAAGGAAAGATTCTAAATGATGCCAGCTCGCAGAAATGCGACTCTTTAACGTTAAAGCTGCCGGTTTAAATGGTGGCAAGGCGCGGAAGTCGCCAGAATTTCTCGGCGGTTGCACCGAGAATCGCGTCGACAGCATCATTCGCGCGGCTCTGCAAGAAGTCCATCACCAGCGTCATGGCTTGCGCATATGATCCCGCAACTTTGCACACCGGCCAGTCGGATCCGACCATCAGGCGGTCCGGGCCGAAGCATTCGAGCGCGGTCTCCAGATATGGTTCGAACTGTGCCGGCTTCCACGCTCTCCAGTCGGCCTCGGTTAACAGCCCCGAGAGCTTGCAGAGGACATTGGGAAACCTGGCCAACTGGCGGATGTGCGAAGCCCAGGGCTCGATGGTTTGTAGCTTAACGAAGGGTTTCGCAAGGTGATCGAGAACGAACCTCTGTCTCGGGAATCGTTGGACGAATTCGATCGCTACCGGGAGGTGGCGCGGGTAAATCAGAATGTCATAGCTGAGATTGAATTCTTCAAGCGATGCAATGCCGCGTAGGAAGTCAGCCCGGAGGAGAAACCGCTCGTCTGGTTCAGCCTGCACAATATGTCGAATCCCCAGGAGCTTAGGGTTTTTGGAGAATTCGGCGAGTTGATCGCGAACATTCTCCGCACGGAGGTCGACCCAGCCCACCACGCCGGCGATGAAGGGGTTGGCGTCGGCCAGTTGCAAAAGCCATCGGGTTTCCTCAAACGTTTGCCGCGCCTGAACTGCCACACAGGCGTCAAAGCCACTCGCCGCGAGTTCGGGTTGCAAGTCCGCGGGCAGGAAATCGCGACGCAGGGTGCACATTGAGTCGTCAATCCAGCCGTACTCGTCCGGATTGTAGCGCCAGAAGTGCTGGTGAGCGTCGATGCGCATGTGGCTATCGAGCGGTGGCGTAATGCGCTTCGGAAAATGCAACGACTTGCTGGTGCGACTCCCCGAGGCCTTCGATTCCAAGCTCCACGACGTCGCCCGGCTTGAGATATGCCGGCGTTTTCATCCCGAGAGCAACCCCCGCTGGAGTCCCTGTGCTGATCACATCACCCGGAAGCAAGCTCATGAACTGGCTCACGTAGGAGACCAGAAAGGCAGGGTCGAAAATCATGTTAGCCGTCGAGCTATTCTGGCGCGTGACTCCGTTGACTTTGAGCCACATCTTGAGGTTGCCGGGATCAGAGATTTCGTCCGGGGTGGCGAGAAACGGCCCGAGAGGCGCAAAGGTATCACAGCTCTTCCCTTTTACCCACTGGCCACCACGGTCTTTCTGGAAGCCACGTTCCGAGTAGTCATTGTGGAGGGCATAGCCGGCCACGTAATTCAGGGCGTCCTCTCGCGCGACATAGTTCACCCGCCTGCCGATGACGATGGCGAACTCGACTTCCCAGTCGACTTTGTCAGCGCCTTTGGGAATCATGAGCGAGTCGTTGGGGCCGACCAGTGCGGTGGTGGACTTAAAGAAAATCACCGGCTCGAGGGGAATCTTTGCACCGGTTTCGGCGGCGTGGTCGCGGAAATTCAGCCCGATGCAGACGATCTTGCTGGGACGGCAAATGGGTGGTCCCAGGCGCGCTTGCGGGCTCACCACGGGGGCTGAGGCGGCACTGTTGGCCGACCAGTCGCGAAGGCCTCTAAGGCCGTCGCTCGCGAAAAAGGCCTCATTGTAGTCGGAGGCAAATGCCGAGGCGTCGACTCGCGTCCCGTTGTTTAACAGGAGGCCGGGACGCTCTTTGCCGGGATCACCGAAGCGAATAAGTTTCATGGAATTTCTCTCAGCGAGAAGACTTGATGGACCAGGATAAAGGAAGGCGGGAAAATTTGAAATTGATGACCCGGGACGGAATCTCTCCCCGCGCGAGCACCGGAAAAGCAGCTACCGCGTTCGATTCGCTCCCGCAGGCTGAGTCTTCAGGATCGACCAACCGCATCTCGCAAGCACTCGGAATGACATCTTCTAAAGGAGTTAGCTGCTCCGCTTGAGGGCGCGCGCGAGAGTCTGGTCTAGAGCAGCCTTGGTCTTGAGGTAGTCCTCGTCCGAGATCTTGCCTTGCTTGTGTTCGAGTTCCAACTGGAAGAGCTCCTCTTTGAGGCCCTCGAAAAACATGGAAGAATGGCTCGCGCCGGATGTTACAGGCGCGGACACGGTGACGTGGGAATTGGCTGCCGTCGCTGAAACACTTGCTCCACCAGGCGCCGAATCGGTAGCCGCAGGTACCGCCCCGGTCACATTCACCGAGCGAGCCCGGACCACGATGAAGACGGCGCCACCCACAAGAACCACTCCGAAGGCGGCGAGGATGTAGCCCCGGTACTTGTCGAGGGGATCGGGAGCATCAATCGGGGTACCGAGCCCTCCGCCGGGCCGGGCTTCACCGGTACCACCACTTGAGGAAGCTTCCTGGTCCTGGCCCTGCAACATACCTTCGCCGGCGATATCGAATGAAAGCTTCTCGCCGGGCTTAGCGTTGCTGGCAATGGCAGCCATTGCGTCCGGTTGCTTGGGCGACGTTTGCATCTGGTATATGCCGGCCTGCGCGGGAGTGAAGGCGATCGACTTCGGAACAATCACGACAAGATGCTGGAGCGGGTAAATCAAGTGGGGATCGATGGTCATCTTGCCGGTGTAGTTCAGATGATATGTCACCTGAAACTGTGTCTGCCCAGGGCGAAGCGGGAAGTCGAACGCGTAGCGCCCCTTGTCTGCCTGCGGGGTAGGAGACACGTTCACGGGCTGTCCGCCAGATGTTTGCGCCTGAGCTTCGTCAATTTCAGCACTTTCCGGCAGATAAAACTCAAAGGAAGCGTCGTTCATCTGGGTGCGAGGTGGCTGGGAAGAATTGTCCACTGCGAAAACGCGAGTGATCCCCAGCTTCCCCTGGCTTGCCTGCACGTACAAAAGATCGGCCACCACATTGATCGCGTCGAGCTTGGGCGCGACGTCGTAAACCTTCAGCTCCACCGTAGTCGTTCCCGGCGGTGCAGCCGCATGGTAGGTTACGCTCTGGTGGACGGCGCGAACCAGATAAGGTGATTTGAGGTCTTCCACTTGGAAACTGAACTTGCCCTGGGAGTCGGTCTTCTTGTGACCTACTTCGTCCATCCCCGTGGAAAGCTTGATAAGAATGACCGGGTCGCCTGCCGAAGGCTTCCCAGTCGTGCCGTTGGTTACGGTTCCGCTGAGGGTAGTCGCGATCGAGGAAGTCGACCAAATCACAACCAAAGCCGCTAGCAAAAGCAAGTTTCTTGGACGAAGATCGTGGATACTCAAATTTTTCCTTTCCATCAGGCCAAAATGCCTTGCGACTCGAGGCGCTCGATTTCGGCGAGAATGGCGGCGGCTTCATCTTCGAGCGCCTGCTTCATACTGGCATAGTCGGTGTCGGGAACTTTGCCGGCCTTGTACTCGAAATTCAGATCGCGCAGATTTTCGTAAACCGCCTCTTTGCGCTCGCGGAGAAATGCCGCGCGGGTTTGCTCGGGGCCGACACGGAGAGTCGATGGAATATAGAAGATGTAGAACAGGGCGGCTAAGGTGAGCATTCCGCAAACCAGCAACGTCACAGCTCAGTCTCCTTGCGCGCCTGTTCGCGGAGGCGGCTCAGTTCATCCGAGCTCAGCCCGGTGGCGGCAACCCCCGGCGCTGTAGCCTGTCGCTTGCGCCACAGTTGGACAACCGCGACAAAACCTCCAACCCCGACTATGAACAACAGATATGGCATCAACCACGCAACCCGATCAAAACCCGAGTGCGTAGGCGCGGCCAGCACGGTCGTTCCGTACTTTTCGATGAATTCCGCCAGGATCGCGTCATCGCTCTTGCCTCCGTCAATGGCGGACGCGAGCTCGTGGCGCATGGTGTCGGAATAGGTGCAGCCGACGTGATTGCATTCCATCAGGATCTGGCCGCAGCTACACACGCACATCATGCGGTGACCAAGGCGATCCAGGCGCGAAGAATCGTCGCTTGCCCCTAACAGAAACACGCCAATACACAAAACAGCGAGAATACGCACGCGATTGGCGCGGCTGGAGGCGAGGGTTGGCATCAGTCTCCTGCTCCCGCCGACGCATGCACCGGCACGCGAACCCTACTCGTAGCAACCGATCGAATGGGCGCTGCATTGGGGAACAGGGCGAGCACGGTGCCAAGAAGCATGACTAGGACTCCGAGCCACAACCAGGGAACGAGGGGGTTGAGATGGGCCTTGATGATGGGACGACCGGTCTCTGGGTTCTTCCCTTCGAACACCACGTACAGATCTCCGCGAAGGAGTGAGTGCACCGAGGGCACGTGCTGCGGTTGCTGGGTGGCGGTGAACATACGGCTCTCGGGATAGAGGGTGGTCACGAATTGGCCGTTTTTGGTCACGTCGATGATTGCTTTATCGCCGGTGTAGTTCGGGGTCTCTTCCTGCGTGTAGGAGCGACTGGTCAAGGTATAAGGGCCAATTTGAACGGTATCGCCGTAACCCATCTCTTTTTCAGCCGAACGATTCATGGGTGTTCCGAGAACGCCGATAAAAATCAGCGCCACGCCAATATGCACAACATAACCACCATAGCGGCGCGTGTTGCGATGGCCAAGTTGCAGAATCGAAGTCAGCAGATTATTCCCGGTGTGGCGAGCGATGACCCTGCCGCCGCGCAGAAACTCTGCAAACACCGTGAGAATCACGAGCGCCGCCAGCATAGCCGCCAACAGTGAGTAGAAGTACCCCAGATCGTCCCTTGGACGAAGCCCAAAGGGAGGACCCCAGGACGCAGGCGTAGCAATGAGAATAATCCCGATGCAAAGCGAACCCACGGTCGACCACAGGAAGTTTCGCTTCAAGCTCTCCAGAGAGGTCTTACGCCAGGCGAGAAGCGGTCCGACCGCGGTCAGCAGCAGCAACAACAACGCGAACGGCACGGTCACGCTATTGAAGTACGGAGGGCCGACCGTCACTTTATGCCCCTGGATCCACTCCGAGAGGATCGGGAATAGAGTTCCACTCAAAGCCACCAAGCAGATAAGCAGGAACAAGACATTATTGAAGAGGAAGCTGGACTCTCGGGATACCAGCGATTCCAACCGGTGTTCGGTACGCAAGTAAGAATGATTGAACAGGTAGAAGAAGATGCAAGTAGCGGCGATGATCGTAAGAAAAGCGACGAACCAACCGCCGATCGAGGACTGCGCGAACGCGTGAACCGAACTCACCACACCGCTGCGCGTCAGGAACGTCCCGAAGATACACAGGCCAAAAGTGATGAAGATCAGCCACATGTTCCAGGTCTTCAGCATGCCGCGCTTTTCCTGCATCATCACCGAATGCAGGAAGGCGGTGCCGGTTAGCCAAGGCAGCAGCGAGGCGATCTCGACCGGGTCCCAGCCCCAATAACCGCCCCATCCGAGAACATAGTAGGCCCAGTGTGCGCCGAGCGCGATTCCGCAAGATAGGAAACCCCAGGTGATCATGGTCCAGCGGCGAGTAATATGAATCCACTTGTCGCCGGGATACTTCATAATCAGCGCACCCAGGGCAAAAGCAAAAGGGACGGTGAAACCCACGTATCCCAAATAAAGCATGGGCGGATGAATCACCATTTCCGGATACTGCAGCAGCGGATTCAAGCCGGCGCCATCGAGGGGGACCTGGCCTTGGGTCAGGGAAAACGGACGGGCGGCAAAGTTCAGGAGAAGAAAGAAGAACACCTGCACCGCTGCGATGACTACCGACGCATGTGCGAACAGCCGCTCGTCGGTCTTGTGTCGAATCCGCAGAACGAATCCATAGCCGGAGAGCAACAATGCCCAGAAGAGCAATGAGCCTTCCTGGCCTGACCATAGGGTGGCAAATTTGTAGGGCCCCGGGAGGTCGCGATTGCTGTGCTGGAAGATGTAGGCGATGGAGAAATCGTTGCTGAAAGCGGCGTTAACCAGAATTCCACCCGCCAGTAGAACCGCTACGAATGAGGCGATGCCGGCACGGCGGGCGGTTTCACCGATCAGGATGAAGAGAGTGTCTCGCCGGAACAGAGCGATCGCACCGAACAAGAAGGAATAGGCGCTCAGCGCGAGGGCGAGGAGCAACAAAAAACTGCCAATCTGTGACATGGTAAACAGTTATTGTTTCAGACTGGCTGGGCAGCTGCAAATGGTAAGCGACAGGGTTAGTAGGTCGGGGTAGCTAACCGTGGGCCTTCTGAAGTCGGCCGGGCTGATTGGAGCCAGCGCACCAGCAGCGCGCAAAGGGCTGCGATCCAGGAGGACACAGCCCTCCGCATCCCGGGCAACTCAATCAGGCCGTGTGTTTTTGCGATTGACGCGCCAGCACTTCACGCTCGGCCTGAATCCAATCCTGCTCTGCCTGGCCGTCAGCATACCCGCGGCCTTCGTAGAGCTCGTAAGCACGACGACGAATTTCAGTTTCGATATCTGTGGGAACATGATTGCCATTACCGTTTCCATTTGCGAGGGCAACGGTTTCCGGCATCTGCAGCACTTTGTTTTCAGCTTTCTCGGCCTTGGGTTTTGGTGTGCGAGGGGTCTTGGCTCTTGGCATGGTTCTACTCCTTAACTTCTCGTCAATGGTGTGGCCACACTGACGCAACAACCAAACGGCTGCACATCCTTGAGTGGCAGGTGTGTATTCATGATAAACCGCTAAGGCTGTGGAATTGTGAATTGCAGGACAAAAAAATCGGTTTGCATACAACAGAAATTTGGCATGCAATCTGAGTTGTTTCTCTTAGCATGTTGGACGGGGGAAACTGCGGCTGAAAAAACCTTTTTGCGGGAGGAATGATTGCAACGTTCGCGCTTGTGCCGTTTTGGAACTGTTCTGTTTTTAACCGTCGCCAGTGCGGTTGCTCAAGAAGCATCCCCCACTGCTGATCCAACCAAAGTCCAGGCCCCCGATGAGACCATCATCGTCACCGGCACATTCACTCCCACCCCAGAAAACGAAATCGACCGCGCCGTAACTGTGGTCGAGGCGGGTCCACAGCACAACCTTTACAACAGCTGGGTGGACTTGCTGGAACTGGTTCCGTCGGTCGACTTGCGCCAGCGCGGGCCGAGCAATATTCAGGGCGATCTCTCGATTCGCGGATCGGGATTCGGCGAAACACTTGTGCTGTTGAATGGATTTCGCATGGATGATGCACAAACCGGCCATCATGACATGGATCTCCCGGTTCCAACGGCTGCGGTGGAGCGGGTTGAAGTGATGCGCGGAGCTGGATCGGCGCTTTATGGGTCGGATGCAATGGCGGGATCGGTGAATGTCATCACCAGACGTCCTGAGCAATCGGATATTCGAGTCGGTGCCGGAGTGGGGAATCTTGGCATCAATCAGCAGTCTGGGTCGGCATCCGTGGTTTGGGAAAAACTTGACGCCCAAATCGATGCCGAAAGGAATTTCTCGAGCGGCTTCCGCCCAGACCGGGACTATCGCAGCGCGACATTTTTCGGAAGCACGGGGCTTCAGACCAGACTTGGGCGATCCCTGCTGATGTTCGCCTATGGTGACAAGCCGTACGGGGCCGACCAGTTTTATGGTCCGTTTAATTCGTGGGAGCGAACGAAATCGTGGTTCGCGGCCTTCAAGCAAGCTTTAGGAAGCAACACCGAATTTGATTTTGCCTTTCGGCGACACACGGATGAATTTGTGCTTTTCCGCGACAACCCGTCGGTCTACGAAAACAACCATATTGATCGCAGCTGGCAGGCGGGAATTCGCCGCCGCGAACAGGTTTCCAAAAATTCGACCCTGTTCTTCGGAGTGGAGGGAATTCACGAAAATATCGAGAGCAACAATCTGGGGAATCACGATCGCAGCCGGGGAGCAGTCTACGTCGACTACGACGTTCGGGCGCTAAAACGATTTTCGTTTTCCGTAGCAGCGCGCGAGGAGATATTCAGCCGCTCGCACGGAGAGTTCAATCCTACGGTTGCCGCCGGGGTCTGGTTGAGGTCCACTCTGAAGTTGAAAGCAAGTGTCAGCCGGGCATTTCGGCTTCCAAGCTACACCGATTGGGAATATCACGATCCCGCAAACTTCGGAAATCCCAAGCTCGGGCCTGAAGAGGCCTGGGACTACGAAGGTGGGCTGTTGTGGATTCCGAGCAGCAGATGGAAAGGGGAGGTAACAGTATTTGAGCGGCGCGACGGGAACGTCATTGACTATGTCACGCGCGTGTGCACCGGAATTCCTGTGGACCAATTACCTCCGGGCGCGACCTGCTCACCGACGATTTCTAGTGTTTATCACGCTGAGAATCTTCAGCACCTGAATTTCACCGGAGTGGAAGGATCTGCAGACCTCCGTATGTCCGGCCAACAACATGTGAATATCGCCTACACCGCCCTTTATGGATCTCAAGAGACTTTAACCGGACTGCAGACGAAGTATGCGTTCAACTATCCGAGTCACCATGCGGTACTGGGCTGGAACGGAAAACTGCCGGGTAAGTTTTACGCGCGAACCAGACTGGGAGTGATCGACCGATATCAGAGCGAGCCGTATGCGGTTTGGGACGCGGCGGTATTGCGTGAGTTCAACCATGTTGCCGCTCACATCGCATTTGCAAACATCAGCGACACTGAGTATCAGGAGATTCCGGGAGTAATCATGCCAGGACGGAGCGTGGTGTTTGGGCTGGACTTCTTCTGGAGATCCCGATGAGCACGGGAGAGACGACGCGAGACAATCAGAGATCTCATGATTCCGCCCCTCGTCGGAGATCGCGCTCTTTCAGGACCTCACGCCTGGTAAGTTCCCGTTCGAGGAAGCGAGTCATCTCTTCTGCGTCGGCGGGACGCACCAGCAGGTAGTCCACTTGGAGTTGTAGTGCCTGGCGAAGCGCTTCTACGGTTGGATATCCAGTGGAAAGGATCACTAGCGGGGGCTTGTCGAGTTTCTTCGCCTCCTGTGCAAGCTTCAGTCCGGCTCTGCTCCTGCCGAGTTCCATCTCGATGAGAGTTGCGTCCCAGGCCTGCTGGTTCAATCGCTTGTGTCCGCAATCATACGAGTCACAGGTCGCCACCTGATAGCCTTGATCTTCCAGCAACATGCGATAGGTACTGGCAACGGAGGGTTCTTCATCGACAACTAAGACGGTTGGCGGCGAGTTGTCCGACAAGCAGGGGGTCCCTCAGCAGTGATTAGCTTCCGATTTATCTGGTTAGATTCCGAAATGGCCTCATGGGTTGAGCGGTGAGGTAAGCTGTCAGTTAGGATATCTTTGTTTTCTTTCTCTTCTATGATGCACAAACCCTCATTGCTGATCGTCGATGACGAGCCGAACGTACTACTTACCCTGAAACTGGTCTTGGAGGAAGACGGATACCAGATCAGCACCGCCGGGAGCTTTGCCGAAGCCGAGAGCCTGATGCGAACGTCGGGCCAGTTTGATGCCATCCTGACCGACCTTTGGATGGAGAGAGAGGACGTCGGACTTGAACTTGCCCGCTCGGCGTCCAAGTTGAAGCCGCGCCCGATTGTGGTCATCTTTACCGGATATGGGAGCACCACCAATGCGCGCGCTGCACTTGGGGTTCCGGTCGATTACTTCGCGCTAAAACCGCTCGATGTGGATGAGCTGAAGCGGGTGTTGAACCGTTTGGTCATGGCGAACTTGGGGGATCGCGGGTGGCGGTCATGACGGGATGGCGGGGGGCAAAGTTCGCCTTGGTCGTGCACCCCGAGCTGAGTGTCCTTTCGCAGTACCAGAGCCAGCTTTCCAATCATGGATTCACCACGGTAGTGGCACGCGACGTACCCACCGCTCTGTTGGCAATTACCCAACACTACTTTGATATCGCAATCGTCGCCTCGCAGCTGAGCGAAGCCGGAGACGGCTGGCCACTCGCGGGCGTCCTGCATCTGGTTTTTCCCGGATCCTACATTGGGGTGCTGGTACCGGGCGACGACCTGCTGACGCTCCAGTCAGCGATCAACAATGGAGTGCAGGACGTGTTTGAATTCAGCCAATCGCCGCAGAGCGTAGTTAAGGCGTCGGTCGCGGCCGCCAAGCTAGCGGTATCGAAGAGATCTGAAGAGTCTCTGCAATAGATCGGCAAGCCGCCTCCCCCTTCTCCTCATCAGTGCGCCAGGTGAGGTACGAACCCGCGGACCTTGGTTCGCAAGCGATACACCGAAGTCGTGGCAGTGATGTACAAGGTGCTGTAATCTTGGTCGCCCCAGACCAAATTCGCCGGCTGCTCGGGCATCTCAACGGTTCCGAGATGGTGGCCTTGAGAATCCCACACCCAAATTCCCTTTGGGCCAGTCACAAACAGATTGCCGTTTTCATCGACCTTAATGCCATCTGGCACGCCCTCGTGTTCTCCACCGGTTTCGTCCCCGAATACTCGTCCGTTCTTCAAGCTCCCGTCGCCGGCCACGTCGTAGACGCGAATGTTCTTCTGCTGGCTGTCATCCACGTAGAAGTGCTTGCCATCGGGTGAAAACGCCAAGCCATTCGGTTGAGTCAAATCTTTGGTCAGCAGGCGGACATTGCCGGTCGAGTCGAGCCGGTACACACCCTGAAACTGGATCTCTTGCTTCTCCCCCTTGACCAAGTCGAGTGTCGGATCGGTGAAGTAAATGGCTCCATCCGGGCCGATTATGACATCGTTGGGACTGTTGAAGCGCTTGCCTTCGAACTTGTCGGCGAGGACCGTATAGTGTCCATCAGGGCTGATCGCAATCATGGCGCGTAAGACGCTGGCGCAATCAATCAGTCGGTGATTGCGATCATAGGTGTTGCCGTCCGGATCGCCCAGGGCAATCAATTCTTCCTTATGCCCATCCAACCAAAGCCGATAGATTTTGTTTTGTTCTTCGTCGCTGATGTACAGAAAACCCTTCGCATCCCATACGGGTCCTTCCGTGAAACCAAATCCGCCAGCAACTTTCGTCAACTTGGCGTCATGAGCGAGCAGCGTCCAGAACTTGTCCGACTCTGCGTGGAGTGCAAATTGCCGTTCGCCACGAGACTCAGCCCGCGTACGCGGCAGGAGGGCCCAACTTAAGAGCAACGCGGGTAGGGCGACAATCGCGAACCGTACAAACCGGCTAGAGGTGAACCATCTCATATTGATCCCATAATCTTTATTTTCCCGGCCAGGCTATTCCTGTGCCTCCTCGGCGGTTCCCGGCTTCGGATGAACCGGCTGGTTGTCCCGAGTGCTTTGTGAGACGGACATCAAGTAACTGATCACGTCGTCAACTTCCCGGGCGCTGAGCCGTGCCGCGTAATCAGAAGGCATCAGTGACTCTGTCCGATGTTCGAGGCCTCGAAGATCGGATTTCTCGAAAAAATGGAAGGCGCCGTCCTTGGTCTGCAGCTGCAATGAGAAATTGTCTTCATTGCGCGCGATGCCGGTGAATGTTTGGCCATCACGAGTGGTTGCGACGACGACTCTTCCCCGCTCTGGCGAGTTCTCGGTGGGATTCACAATCGCGCTGCGGATCTGCGAGGCCGCCCGGGCTCTGGCGTAGGCTGACAAATCTGATCCGATGAACCCTCCGGCTCCATTCACCATATGGCAATCCGCACAACCAGCTTTTCCGAAAAACAAGGACTTGCCAGTCGCAGGGGATCCGGGCAGCGCTGACGGGACACTTTCTCCCTGTAAGGCTCGCAGATGTCGGAGCAGAGCCTGAATCTTCACGTTCCCAAGAGAGCGAAATGGCGGCATTCCAGTACCGGGAATTCCTTCTCGGATAAGCTTTGCCAGGGCTGCGTCCGAGAGCTTCTGAATTTCGCGTCGCCCTGCTATATCGGGTGCGCGTTCCCCGCCACGGCCGTCGAGACCGTGGCAGCCACCGCAATTGGCCGGAAAAAGACGTGCGCCTTCCTTCGTATCGGCGTCGGTCGTGGGTTTCTTCTGGCCGTTTGCAGAAATGTGAATCGAACACGCGGCCAGAACCGCAAGACAACAAAGTGCCCCCGCCTTCGCCCTGTAGTTGGGTTCGATCATGCCCGCGCGAGAAATCGTCTACGCTCCGCGCCCCGACGACAATAACACAGCCGCCGATTGAAAAACACTTGATATGCTGGTATTAAATCCATTTACTATTCGAACGCGTGATTGATGCACAGAGCCCCCCATAGAACGAGAGCGCGGCTGCTTTCTCGGGTTCTTTTCGGAGGAACCATCCTGATCGCCATTTGGTCTTTTTCTAAGCCCATGGCGGTGGGGATCGACGTTACCCCTGAGCAGCTTAAGGCACAACCTCCCGGCGAGAACTGGCTTTCCTACAACGGCGACTTTTCTGGGAGGCGCTACAGTGGGTTGTCACAAATTACACCTGAGAACGTTTCGCGCTTGCGCGCGCAGTGGGTGTTTCATTCTGAAAACTCCGAGCGGCTCGAAGTGACTCCGGTGGTCGTCGATGGGGTCATGCTGGTCACCTCAGCCAATGATGCTCACGCGCTTGACGCACGCACCGGACGGACAATTTGGCATCACTCCATGGCAAAGACGGAAGGATTGATCGATGATGCCTCCAGCCACCACAATCGGGGAGTAGCGATTTGGCATTCGCGGGTGTACATGAATACCGACAATGCGCACCTGCTTTGCCTTGACCTTCGCTCCGGGCATCTTATTTGGGATGTCCCCTATGCCGATTGGAACAAGAACTATGGAGCGACCAGTGCTCCACTGGCGGTCAACGGAAAAATTATTGTAGGCACTTCGGGCGGCGACGATGGGGTTCGGGGTTTTGTTGCTGCATACGATGCTGGAACCGGCAAACTGTCGTGGAGATTCTGGACGATACCTTCTCCGGGCGAGTCAGGCTCTGAAAGCTGGCCGGGAGACTCTTATTTGCATGGCGGCGGTACGACCTGGATGCCCGGGACCTACGATCCCGACACGAACACCCTGTTTTGGACCACAAGTAATCCATCGCCAGATTTTGAAGGCAGCAATCGCCCCGGGGATGATTTGTACACCGATTGTGTGCTCGCGCTTGATCCGGAGACGGGAAAGCTGAAGTGGCATTTCCAGTTCACTCCGCACGATCTCTTCGACTACGACGCGACCGAAACTCCAGTCCTTTTGGATGCCAGTTACAAAGGTTCCCCCCGCAAGCTCCTGGTCCAGGCAAATCGGAATGGATTCGTGTACACCCTCGATCGCACCACCGGGGAGTTTCTGTCAGCCGTGCGTTTCGTCGAGAAGCTAAACTGGGCGGTGGGCATCGACAACCAGGGCAAGCCGATCCGAAGCGGCGTCAAGCCCACTCCGGAGGGAACCCAAGTCTGCCCTGGCTTTGCCGGAGCGACCAACTGGTTTTCGCCGTCCTATAACCAATCGACGCGCTTGCTCTATTTCATGGCGCTGGAACACTGCCAAACCTACTTCTCTGCGGCGGAGCCGGAGCCCTTCCGGGAAGGCGAGACGTTCTACTCCACCGGAGTCAAGGGGATCCCGAGCGAAAATGGGCGAAAGGTTTTGCTGGCATACGATGTCGCCAGCGGGAAAATCACTTGGCGATACCCCCAGACCGGCAACGGGCATTCTTCTGGCGGAACCATGACCACCGCCAGCGGCCTGCTTTTTTTCGGGGATGACGCGCAATCATTCGAGGCGTTGAACGCCATGGATGGCAAGCCGTTGTGGCACTTCAACACCGGACAGAACATCACCGCTTCCCCTATGACGTATGCCATTGACGGCAAGCAATTCGTCAGTATTGCCGCGGGAAGCGATATTTTCAGCTTTGCGCTGCCGTAGTTTGGAAGCTTTTAAAAAATCAATCTTTTGCCAGGAGCGATTCTATGATTTTCGATTCCGTAACTCGAAGGAAGTTCGCCACCCGCTTTGCATCCTTGTTCTCTGCAGCCGGTGCGGCAACACTGCTGACCAACACCGCGAGCGCCAAGGCATCGGCTTCTCCCGATGGCATGGTTCGCAAGCTAAACGACGAAGGCAAACCCGCCGACGCCAACCAGTTCATCACCCCGATCGTTGCGCACAACGGCGTGATCTATGTCGCCGGACAAGGCGCGCATGACGAAGGCCCGGCAGCCTCATGGGACATCGGCAAACACACGACAACCGTCATGGATAAAGTGAAAAAGCTAGTCGAGACAGGCGGATCCAACCTGGATAACGTTGTGCAACTCTCGGTCTTTCTCGCGAAGATCGAAGACTACGACGGCATGAACAAGGTATTCAAAACTTATTTTCCACATGGCGGTCCGGCTCGCACAACCGTTGCCGTGGCCGCTCTTCCAGGAAATTCGCTGGTTGAAATCAACTGTATCGCGGCCCTCCCCAAGAAATAGGCGTCGAGGAGAATGGAAATGGCACACAATTGGAGCCGCCGCGGTTTCGTGGGAACACTCATAGCGGGTGCAGCCTCGCTTTTCAATGCTCGCAATGTATTTGGAACGAAAGTAGCGAATGCTGATTCCGCGGCAAGTTTGACCGGCTTTGGGCACTCGGGGAATCCTTACGAGGAACTCGGGATTCCGACCGTCATCAATGCTCAAGGCACCATGACGATGCTTGGCGGCTCCTTGATTCGGCCCGAGGTGGAAGCCGTTATGAGCCAGGCCGCCAAGCATTTCGTCGGTATCCCGGCGCTCGAGGTTGCCGCTGGGAAACGAATCGCGCAAATGCTTAAGTTGCCGCAGGGCTATAGCGCGCTTGTGACCTCGGGCGCCGCCGCCGCCATTCAATCCGGCCTCGCCGGCATTCTCAGCGGGGACAACGAAACCCTGATCAAGCAACTGCCCGATCTAACCGGCATGAAATCCGAGGTGATCATCCAGAAGTCCCATCGCAATCCCTTCGACCATCAACTGCGTGCAACCGGGGTGAGGCTGGTTGAAATCGAGACGCGAGACCAGTTGCGGCGTGCCGCAAACGAGCGTACGGCGATGATGCATTTCTCAAACTTCGCCAACGCCGCCGGGCAGATCAAGGTTGATGAATGGGTGAGCTTGGCGAAAGAACTCAAGCTGCCATGCATGAACGATGCGGCAGCCGACACACCGCCCGTATCGCACCTTTGGGACTACACCCATATGGGGTACGATCTCGTGACCTTCAGCGGAGGCAAGGCTTTGCGCGGCCCACAGTGCGCCGGCATGCTGCTCGGACGCGAGGACCTCGTTCATTACGCTTTGCTGAACAATAGTCCGTACGAGGACACCTTGGGACGCAGCCAGAAAGTAGGTAAAGAAGAAATTGTGGGGATGATAAAAGCGCTCGAGCTTTACCTTGCCGAAGACCACGATGCACTCGCGCGGGAATGGCAACAGCGCTTGGATACGGTTTCCAAACAAATTGCAAAGGTTCCCGGCGTTAGCACTTCATTCTTTACCCCTGATTTAGCCAATCACGTTCCGCACATGCAGATCACATGGGACGCGAAAATCTCCCTGACCGTACCCCAGGCAACGCAGATTCTGCGCAATGGGTCACCGCCCATAGCGGTTGGTGGCGGAGAAGGCCGCCCCGGGTTGGCAATCAACTCTTTCATGCTGCAGCCCGGCGAGGAGCGGATCGTCGGGGACCAACTCGTAAAACTCTTTCGCGACCACGCCGGGTAAGACGAGCAGAGTACAGCTACTACTTGCTCGCCGTCTGTAGCTTGCCGCGCAACACGGTTACCGACGCAGGCGGAAGCTCGTACAAGCTATCTGCATCCACGCTCAGAGTGGACGTGACCGGCGGCTTGTCTGGATCGGCGTAGCCTTGCTTTCGATTGGCATGCCACTCGTATTGAGCTTTTCCAAAGCTAATCCTGGTGACCGCTCCCCCAAACGACGCATTCCCGTGCGAATTGCTGAAGGCGATGCGCACCGAATGAGGATGATCGTGATCTTTGTTGATGAGCATTAACGACCATTGCCCATCGGGACGTTCGAGCGGGTAGGCGGTTACGAGCACATGTCCCTGCTGATCCTTCACGTCGCTGGAGGCTCTGAACAGCCGATGTTTGGCGTCAACCGGCTGCGCCCATTCCTGGGTCAAGAGTTTGGCCGCATAGTATTGGGACGTCGGCTGCTTGATTTGATAGTGCTCGTCAACCATGAACATGTGATAGGTTCCCCAACTGTTTTCACAGGCTGGATGGGGAGGCGAATAAGACAGAGCGTGATAGTAATGCGTGGAGGTGCCGCCAGCAGTCAGAAAACCCGCGAAGGAGTCGGCAAGCCACAGCGCCCCAAAGATGTCGACCGCGGCTTCGCCGCCATGATCGTTGGTCTCGGTGTCGAGCAGCGGGATGCCAGGGGGTATTCCGTCATCGCGCCACACCTGGATGATGTGTTCGATCAGCTCCGGTTCCTGATAAAGGTTCTCCCAGGGCGTGGTGCAACCGTCATAGGGGTAATGCTCAAACGACATGAAGGCAAGGTCCTGAAGTCGGCCATGCGCCTTCAAGTAGGCAAGAAATCGCCCCAGCCAGGAGGTTCGACCCTGCGTGTCAGGCCATACCTTGATGTCGTCCGTAACTCCTTCGAACACCGGGCCACCAAGTTTCAACTTAGGGTCGACTTTCTCGAGGGCGCTGGCAAACTGCAGGTAGAGGGTTGCGTAGTCCTCCGGCAACATGTATTGGCCATCGGGCTCTTCGCCCATTTCCACGTACAACACTGGGTAAGAGCGCTTTTTTAGGTAGATCATTTGCGCCGCTGCATCCTCGGGGGTGCTGTAGAGCATGGCAACGGGGATAATCGCTGGCAGATTGCGCGTGATTCCACTTGTAAAGAACAGATCCAGGCCCGGTTGATCTCCCGATTCCATGCGGTCGGGGGCAACGTAAAGATCCGAAGCGTCGTGCCAGGGATCTACCGAGGAGCAGAAGGTCAGTGTCTGCTTTTGGTCCGGGGAATGGCGCAGCAGATCCTTGAATTCACCGTTCGGCGAGAAAGTCCCGAGATAGAGCTCGCGAATTGCGTAGCCCAGGCAATTGCGCGGATCGGCTGCTCCGTGAGTGTCACAGGTGTTGGAAGATTGCATCATCAGTACGCGCACGTATTTGGTTTTAACCGGGGACGACTCCAGGCGAATGGTAGCGAGCCCCCCGTGTCCGTCACGTATCGATCCCGCGCTAAAGGTCTTCCACGCTCCCTTATCTTGTTCGTCCATGGCATCGCCCTCGCCAACCCAGTACTGCACCTCATAGACGCGGGCGAATGGTTCAGCCCAGGCGATGCGGATCTCAGTGATGGTTTCGCTCTTTTCCAGGTTGACGACCACCCATTGCGGATGGAGGGAGTCATCTTCGCCGGTAAATCTCTGGCTCAAGTACGGGTTGCTTTTCCAGTAGCTGTTCAAATCGCCATCATTCAGGCGCGAATAGCCGTCAAATTCGGTGCCATTGTTGCGGGTGAACCCACGGTGGCGAAGCGAATAACCGTAGGAATGGCGAATCATCTCCTGCGTGGGATTTGCGTTCCCGACGAAATAGCCCCTGCCGGCCGGGTCGCTCCAGCTGCCATTTGGATTCCAATGCCAAGCTTGAACAAATAAATCTGTGTTCTGCCGGTAACTCATGACGCCCCAACCCGCCGACAGGATCTGCTGGATCTGGTCAGGCCGGAAGAACATATCCGTGGCATTACTCGGAATGCGGTCGACGGTCGAACCCAGGGCGTAGAGCGGGCTGAATTGGTTCACCACTTTTTCGGTGTCCACTCTAACGACCTGTGCCGTTCCGGGAAGAACCAACGCACCCATGGATAATCCGAGCGACAGGCCGAGAACACCCCAAACTTTGCACAATCTCTCTGCCATCGTGATTTGCATTCAGCCATCACCTTTGATCCCCGAAGGGGAGTTGGAAATTGCGCAACTATTAAAACGTTTCATACTTGAGAAATCCACACAAATTTTTCGCTTCCCCATCGCCGGCTTCTATATAATTGCGCTCCTATCGGTCGAGCGCGAGTAATCGGAGAAGGGGTTCCCATGCGGATCAAAGTATTCCCCGACAAGAGTTCTGCGAGTCGTGCCGCTGCCGAGCAGGCGGCCGCCGCCATCCGCCGTGCCATTGCCGGGAGGGGCCGAGCGCGAGTTGTGGCCGCGACCGCAGCCTCGCAACTAGATTTTCTTGACGCGCTGACCAGGGCTCCGGAAATCAATTGGGTAAAGGTCGAAATCTTTCATCTCGACGAGTATGTGGGTCTGCCAATCACACATCCGGGCAGCTTCCGCAAAATGCTTCTCGAGCAATTGGTTCGGAAAACCGGGGTCACCGATTATCATTTGCTCGACGGCGACGCCGCGGATCCTCATGCGGTTGCTCTCAGCCTCAGCCGCACAATGGCCTCAGAGCCGGTAGACATCGCATTTCTAGGCATCGGGGAAAACGGTCACCTCGCCTTTAATGACCCGCCGGCCGATTTCGAAACCGAAACACCGTACATTATCGTGGACCTCGACGAAGCTTGCCGGCAGCAGCAGGTTGGGGAAGCCTGGTTTTCGAACATCTCGCAGGTACCCAGGCAGGCGATCTCAATGTCGGTGCGACAGATTCTTAAGGCCAAGGAGATTCTGGCGGTGGTGCCAGACACCAGGAAGGCGCAAGCCGTGAAGCTCTGCTTCGAAGGGGAAATCGGTCCGAATGCACCGGCGTCGATTTTGCGAACCCATCCTAACGCGACCATCTACTTGGACACGACTTCGGCTTCGCTGCTGAATGCGGCAACATTGACCAGGTTCTCTGAGGAATCGCCGGTCGCAATCAGCTCCTAGGCTGCCTGGTTCGGTAATGGCGAGCGTTTATAACCCGTCTGCGACCAACTCGATTCCGCCCCTGACCTGCTGGACGCGCGCGGGTCGGCGAGCCTCGACCACGATCACATTCGACCGGCCAGCGCTTTCGTTGCTCGTATTTTTTCTGCAAGGCGAATGCCAAGAGACGAACACTGATTCCGCCGTTTCGATTCGCATGCGCCATAAGCCAAACGCCAGCCGTCGACTTGGGAATCAAGGAGGAATGATGGGGCTAGAAGCGAAACTTTACTCAAGATCGTCGATACCGTGGCGTTACCGCGCACAGGTCTTCCTGGCACTGCTTTTCCTGATCCAGCCGGCGGCGTTTCCACAAGTCAAGCAGGCGAATGAAACCGGCCTGATCCGCGTGGATGCAACCCATGTGATCAATTCGTTCGATCCTGATAGCGCTCTTGGCAGCTCTCTCGATGTGCTTTCTCGCATGGACATCAACCGGGTCTTTACCCCTCACGTGATCCAGGAGGCGCTTTCAGCCGGATGGGGACCTATCACGTATCGCAACAATACCGAGCTGCGGATGGGGGCATGGCACTGGACCGAGAACGGCACCTGGAGCGATGCCGAACACCGGAGTGGCTACTTCACGGGCAGCACGGAACTGAAGGCGCCGATCAAATACATCCTTGCGTATGCCCTACCGCACCGAGGTTTCGCCACCAGCGGCGATCGCCCAGTGTCGGGTCCAAATCTGACCTACTGGAAAAGCAATCCCTATCTCACAAGTAAGTTCACACACGAGAGGGATGAGTTGCATCCGCAATGGGTGGTCGTCGACCTCAAGACGCAAAAGCCGGTGAGTGCAATTCGAATCAACTGGGAGAATCCCTACGCGACGCGCTATCAGGTGGAGTATTGGACTGGAGAGGACGCATTGGACTTTGATGGCGGGCCGAAGGGCGAGTGGAAAGTCTTCCCTTCCGGCGTGTTCAAGACCGGGCGGGGCGGAATCGTTACCCTTAAGCTGGCCAACAATCCGGTGAGCACAAGATTTGTTCGCGTCCTCATGATGGAATCTTCCAACACTTGTGACGAGCACGATCCCGCCGACATCCGCAATTGCGTCGGCTACGCGATCCAGCAGATTTCCCCGGGAACGGTTGGTGCAAATGGAAGCTTTAGCGAGATCGCAAAAGCTGCGGGCGAGCCGCTGACCGTGTACTGCGCTTCCTCGATCGATCCCTGGCATTCATCTGAAGACGTGCGCAACGACGGTTTCTACCAGCACACCGGCTTCGACACCTTCTTCACCAGCGGAATTACCAATAACCTTCCCGCGATGATCCCGGTCACCATGCTTTATGGCACGCCGGAAGACGCGGCGGCACAAATTGCCTACATCGAGAAGCGAGGTTACCCGATCGGCTATATCGAAATGGGAGAAGAGCCCGATGGGAAGCACGCCATGCCGGAAGATTATGGCGCCCTCTATCTGCAGTGGGCAGACGCCATTCACCAAGTGGATCCCAAGCTCAAACTAGGAGGCCCGATCTTTGAGGGCGTCAATGAAGACATTCACGTATGGCCCGATGCGCAAGGGCGGACTTCCTGGATGGGACGGTTCATCGCCTACCTTCAAGCGCACAACCGGTTGTCCGATCTCGCGTTCGTTTCCTTTGAGCATTACCCCTTTCAACCTTGCGAAATTACCTGGCAAACACTCTATTCCGAGCCCCAGTTGATGAAGCACATCCTACAAGTCTGGAGGGATGATGGCGTTCCACAGAATGTTCCTCTCATGGTCACGGAAAACCACCTGGCCGCCCAACTCACCGGACCAATGACGACGATTTTCGCCGCGCTCTGGCTGGCCGACAATGTCGGTTCGTTTTTCGAAGGAGGCGGCGCCGCGTTCTACCATTCGCCCATCCAACCACAAGGCCTTCAAGACAGCTGTCTGGGCTGGGCATCGTGGTCGAATTTCGTCTCCGATGAAAACTACAACATCAAGGGATACACGTCCCCTTACTACGCGGCCCGCATGATCAATGTCGAATGGGTGCAGCATCGCTCAGGCCAACACCGCATGTTCTCTTCCTCGAGCGATGTCAAAGATGACAAGGGAAATCTATTAGTGACTTCCTATGCCGTGCTTCGCCCTGACGGCAACTGGTCGCTTATGTTGGTGAATCGCGACGAACACAACGCCCACCCGATTCGCGTCGTAATCGCCAAAGGCGAAAGCAACGCCTCATTTGTCGGGCCGGTCCGATTCGTGACATTTGGGAGCGAACAATACGTCTGGGTCAACGATGGTCTAAACAGCCATCCCGATCCGAATAGTCCCCCGATGGCCACAACTCTCGCAGGCGGGCCAGATGCACAATTCATGTTGCCGAAGGCCTCAGTTTCGGTATTGCGAGGAAAAATCGACACCTCTGAAAAGTAGAAATATCGATGAAAAAGGATGGTGAAGCATGAATGGCAGAGTCTACTCCATGGTTTTGCTGACGTCGCTGTCGCTCGTTGCATTCCTCCGTGCGCAGACCCCAGGGCGCGAAATCGCCATCACCATCGACGATCTGCCCGCCGCCGGCGCAGGCGTGTCGGGAAGCGAAACCCTGGACATGACCGCGAAGCTTCTCGGGACGCTGCGTGATCAAAAAGTTCCAGCCGTCGGATTTGTCAATGAAAAGAAGCTTTACCGACAACCGGGAGAGGTAGATCAGAGAATCAAGGCTCTCGGCATGTGGCTGGACTATGGATTTGAACTGGGTAATCACACCTTCAGTCACGCCTCGCTGAGCCGTGTCCCGTTGAAGGATTGGGAGGAGGAAGTCGTTCGCGGAGAAACCGTCACTGCCTTGCTGCTTGCGCAACACAACATGAAGATGCGCTACTTCAGACATCCTTATCTCGATACTGGGCGCGACCTGGAGACCCGTCGGCAGTCGGAAGCATTCTTGGTCGCACGAGGTTACCGTATCGCGCCGGTCACCATGGACGCGTGGGACTGGATGTATGCCGGGGTTTACGAAGATGCGCGAAAGCGCGGAGACGCCGCCCTGCAGCAGCAGTTAGTGAGTTCGTATCTGTCTTACACCGCCCAAGTCTTTGACTATTACGAGAAGTTTTCAAAGGACCTGATCGGCTATGAACCGAAACAGATTCTGTTGCTGCACGGCAACTGGCTGGAGGCCGATCATATCGGCGAGCTACTCGAATTGCTGCGCAAACGCGGCTATCGGTTCGTCACCCTCCAGGACGCATTGAGCGACGCCGCCTACAACATGCCGGACGACTTCATCGGCGAAGAAGGTACCAATTGGATCGACCACTGGGCCATCACTCGCGGTCAGCCGCCTCGGAACACTCCTACGTTCCCGCAATGGGTGATCGATCGCTCCCGGGCATTACCGCGTGCACCAAGTCAGCCCTAGCGGAAATGGCCGCGGGGTCAGCGCGGCAGTGAAAAGGCAAACACATCGCTGCCAGCGGCTATGGCGACGTACTGAACTCCATGGACCGCGTAGGTCATGGGTGAAGCACGCAGGTTCTGGCCGGTGTTGAAGTGCCAGAGAGCACGCCCGGTTTTCGCGTCGACGGCTTCAAGAAAGCCGCTGTCATCACCAAAGAAGACCACGCCACCGGCGGTTGCCAGCGTCCCCGCCCAGGAATCGCCACGTCCGATTTGAGGATAGCGCCAGACAACTTTGCCGTCGCGCACTGAGAGAGCAAGCAGATGCTTTTGAGCGCGCTCGCCAGGCGGGAGCTTGGCCCCGGTGTTGTAGTAGGTTTGCCCCTTCTTGAAAGGCTCGGGATTTGCGAACAAGATGTTACAGCTTTCGAGCGCCATCACATAGAAGAGCTGCAAATCCGGATTGTAAGAAGGCGAAAACCAGTTGGTGGCGCCGTTTATGCCCGGACAGATGCGAGTGCCCTGTTTCGTTGGTATTAGTCCGGAGACGACCGGTCTGCCAGTTGGGTCGATGTTCTTGGCCCAGTTCAATCTTTCAACAAACCGCGTTGCCTTCAGGAATTTCCCGTTTGTCCGGTCGAGAATATAGAAGAAGCCGTTTCGGTTTGCTTGTACGAGCAGCTTCTTCTTTTCGCCATTGTCTTCGATGTCGACGAGCACCGGGGTTTGATTTGCGTCATAGTCATAAAGGTCGTGGGGAGTGAACTGGAAATGCCATTTCCTCTGCCCGGTGTCAGGATCGATGGCCAAAACGCAGGCTGTGTAAAGGTCGTCGCCAGGGCGAGAGTCGCCCACGAAATCGGGAGCTGCGTTGCTCGTGGTCCAGTACAAGGTATTCAGTTCCGGGTCGTAAGTCCCCGGCATCCAGGTGGTCGCGCCGCCGTACTGGTAAGCATCGCCGGGCCAACTGGAAGACCCGAACTCCCCCGGACCCGGGATCGTCCAGAGATGCCATTTGAGCTTCCCGGTAACCGCATCGTATGCTTCGAGAAATCCGCGCACACCGGAGTCGCCACCGGAGGTGCCCACGATCACGTTGCCCTTGACGACCAGCGGCGCGCTGGTCGCCCCGTAATGCTTTGATTTCTCCGCATACTGAACGTCCCAAAGCAACCCTCCGGAGCGCGCGTCCAGGCAAAGCAGGTGCGCATCGTCGGTTTCGGTATAGACAAAATCCTTCCACACCGCGACCCCGCGATTTTTGTGCGCGGACGCATCATCCAGCAATCCTGAGCTGACCGGTCGTTGATAATGCCACAAGCTACGTCCGGTTTCTGCGTCGAGCGCGAAAACATGGTTCGAGGAGGTGACGTACATGATGCCCCGAACCACGACCGGAGTTACTTCTAGCATTTGTGAATTACCGGGATGGAAGACCCAGGCGGGACGGAGTTCGGCGACATTGGGGATGGCAATTTGATCCAAGCTGCTGTATCGGCGCCCGCTGTAGTCGCCGTTGTAGGAGGTCCAATTCTCGCCCACCGGGAGGGTGAGCAGATCCTCAGCTCCTACCGAGGTGACTGCGGTCGTTCGAATCTGCCCTGCCGCCAACAGGCAGAGGCCGAACAGCAGAGTTAAGGCCTGGCCACACGACTTCACCGCGAACTCTCCGTCGCGAGGACTGGAACCTCCTGGAGGGAGCCTCGATCGACGCCGTTAAGGTCTATCAGGTGAAGAGAAAGGCGCGTGGTTTTCGGATTGGCCGAGATTTCCCCCTGCAGCGAGACCGGTTCTGTGGGACTCACCTCGATTACCGGAACCGTCCCCAAAGTCGCGCCGCGCTTATCGTATAAGCGGGCCACCAGCCGTCCGGAAAAGAACACGCCAAAAGAACCGGCCAATCTGACTTTTTCCGCATCCACGCGAGTCGCCTGAAGACCCTTCAGGAGAACGCCTGCTTCGGTGATTCCATGAAGTTCGCCCGCCGCCCGGGTGGGAAACCATTCGGTTTCAAATTCGCATGACTCGCCCGGGCGAAGTCGACACAGCGGAGAATTCAGTTCGGCCTCCATGTAGAAAGGCGGGCTGCCTTCCTCTCCGCTGCTCAGAACTGGTTCGCCGTCGGCGTTGAGCTGCAATCCCGAGCCGTTCGTCCAAAAAATCACCGAGGCTTTGCCCGGGTAGGCGCGGTTCTCTTCGAAGCGAAAGCGTTCGACCATCGCATAGTTGGTGCTGCCGTCTAGAACCGCCAGCCAACCATTCGGCGAATCCAGCCACAGTTCCGCCGCCATATGCACGTAGTGCAGGGCGAATAAGCCATCGTCTCTCACCGAAACCGCGGGGTTTTGCGCGGGACCGTACCGCACATGGTAGCGGTTGAGATAGGCGCTCGACGGGTTCGCGGCGGTAAAGGCCCAAAAATTCTGATTGATTCGCGACTGCGCGGCCGACTCAGACGTGTCGTACTGAGAGACCGACTGCATAGACCACTCCAGACTATGACCCGTCACATTCTTCATCGTGGCATGAAAACGAGCTCGAGGCGAATCCGCATCAAGGTGGATCGTGCGCGAGAACTGGACTCCGGTTTGGGGGTCGGCGGGGCCAATCAACTCCACTTCGCATTCCTTGCCGTCTGAAATCTTGCGAAATGTGAAGGGCCCATCGTCGATCACATCGGAGTCTCCTGCCCAATGCTGTTCATCGTCGTTGCCCTCGGGCAATAACCAGAGCTTGTCGCCACCGTAGTTGAACCATTGTCCGGCGGCGGGTGGGAAATATTTGCCCGCGTACTTCGGATTTACAAACAGGTAGGAATGCCCAGCGAAACTGAACTGGATCAATCGTCCGCCGTTCTGCGGGATGAAGGTCAATTGAACCCACGGGTTTGACATCTGCTGCGCATGCCAACCCTTGTATTCCACGGGTTCAACTCGACAAGTTGACGGGGTCGATGATGGAGCTTTCGCTTGTCCCAGCCCGCAGATTGAAACCACGCAGCTTAAGATCGCCAGCAAACCCGCTTTTCGCACTCGTTTCATGGTTAATGGTTGCGTTGCTTGGCCTCCTAAAAACGGAAGCAAAAGACATGAAACGAAAGTTTTCGATTCACGTCAAGGATTTTGTGATATACCAGCTTTTTCTCTTGTTGGTCGACGAGCTCAGGGGGGCCCAATTTTGAAGTTCCTGCCGTTAATCCTGATCATGGCGTTCCCTACCATGGCGCAGGAGCGCACGGTCGATCCTACCTGGCTCCACCGCTACGTTCCTGAGGTGGCGGAGGCAGCGAGCAAGATGGCCTCACCGACTTGCCACTACCAGCCGATTTTTGGCGAAGGTGATCATCAGGCCAACGCCATCCAGAGTGTCACGCGTTTTGCAGAGGCGACGATCGACCCCAACGGGACCTGCCAAATTGTCGACTACGATCGCGAAGAGGAGCTCTATTTCATCCTTCAAGGCAGCGCTGTGCTGCACTACGGAAACGAAAAGCGGCCGATGCAAGCCAATGATTTCACCTATCTGGCGCCCGGCACAGAGCATTCCCTGGCAAATACCGCCCCTGGACCGTTGCGTGTGTTGGTCATGGGTTTCAAAATCCCGGCGGCGGCTTCGATTGGAAAGTCCGCACTTCAGCCCAAGATCGTCAATCTCGACGCCGTTAAGGAAGAAACAGTTTCTGGCCATCCCACATCAGTTCTTTACAAGTTGCTGGCCGGCCCGCGGACGGGACAGCGCGATGCCATCGACGATGCCTACGTCATCACCAGTTTTTTTCTGATGGATTTTGCTCCCGGAGGCACAAACTTTCCACACCACCACGAAACCGCCGAGGAAATTTACCTCGTCCTTGACGGCGAGGGCCAGATGGTTGCGGGGAGTGGGATCGACGGTGTGGAAGGGCGCTTTCCAGCCCGAGCCGGGGACGCTTATTACTTTAGGCCAAACTGCACGGTCGGGTTCTACAACCAGAACAAGCCCGGAGCCAAGGCGCACATTCTAGCTGTCAGGTCCAAGGTTCCGCTCCCCAGGGATGCGGACTGAGAGAAAAAACAAGCAAAGATCGGGGACACTCATGCAAAACGCTAGTCGTCGTTCCTTCATAAAGTTGGTAGCGGCTGCGCCGCTCATCAGCCGGATTGCAGCTCGCGATCTTTACGCGCAAGCCGCTACCGCGATGGGTAAAGACCCACGGCAGAATGTCTATACACGCTTGGGTGTGAAAACCGTCATCAATTGCCGGGGAACCTGGACTTACCTGAGCGGATCGCTCGAATTTCCCGAAGTCCGCGAAGCCCAGCTCGAGGCAAGCAAGCACTTCGTCAATATTCTTGATCTTCAGCGTGCGGTGGGACGACGCCTTTCGGAGTTGACCGGTGCGGAGTCCGGCATCGTGACATCGGGCGCAGCCGGCGCCATGGCCGCTGCCGCAGCTGGTTGTATGGCTGGGACAGATGACAAGAACATCTGGCAACTCCCCGACACTACCGGCCTGAAACACGAAGTAATTATGGTGGGAGGGAGAAGCGCCTTTGACAGTGCGATTCGACTGACTGGCGCGAAACTGGTGCTGGTCTATTCGCCAGAAGAACTCTCGAATGCGATCAACGAAAATACCGCCATGATTTACACCACCGACCTGGGTGAAAAGCTGCAAAAGCAGTTATCGATTGCGAAAGAACGAAACGTTCCCATGTTGCTGGACGATGCAGCCGGCATTCCACCGGCAGACAACGCCAAGTTGTATGCCAAGATGGGTCTCGATCTCTACTGCTTCTCGGGTGGCAAGGGACTGAGTGGACCGCAATGCAGCGGACTCCTCCTGGGAAGAAAAGACCTAATTGAGGCGGCGCTCCTCAACTGCAGCCCCCGCGAAGGCGCCGTATGCCGGCCGATGAAAGTTGGCAAAGAAGAGGTTATCGGTTGCCTCACGGCGCTTGAGACCTGGTTGAAACTAGACGAAAAAAAGGTCTATGCGGAATGGAAGGGGCGGGTGGACCGTATACGCAAGCTTGTAGACACCGTTCCCGGCGTGAAGACCGACATTTATATCCCGGAAGACGGCAACCGGTATCCCACGCTGAAGGTCTCCTGGGACCAAGAGGCATGGAAATTCAGCATTGCCGATTGCGTACAGCAACTGCGCGCGAGTAATCCAGTCATTGAAGTGCTGGGGGCTGACAATCCGAGTCTGGTTAAGGCGGTACGGGAAGGAAATCCGAAGCCCACTGCGAAAGAACGCAAAGCCCCAGATCACATTGAACTGGTTTCGATGACCATCAAACCCGGGGAAGAAATCATCGTGGGACAAAGACTGCGGGCGGTCTTGCGAGCGGCACAACAAGGCAAAACCGCCGCGTGAATTTCCATTGGCTAAATTGGAGCCTCGAGTCAGAAAACACCATGCAACGATTCCTGATTGGAATGCTGCTGTTTTCGTTTTCGCTGGCGCAATCGGCGTCTGCACAAGTGCGCGCCCTTACTCCTGCATACTTCCAGCCAAATCACTTCTCCTCGCCCGGTGTCGATGCCGGGGATTATGTATTCATCTCCGGCCAAGGACCTCGCCGTGCGGATGGCACGATGGCCACTAGCTTCGCGGAGCAATGCCGCCAGGCGCTCAATAACGTCAAGGCGATTGTTGAGTCCTCCGGGTTGAGCACCCAAAATGTGGTTTACACCCAGGTTTACCTCGAAGACATTCGGAACTATGCGGAAATGGACCGCATCTTTGGTGAGTTTTTCCCGCAGACCCCGCCCGCTCGTGCAGTTCTTGGGGTCGCCCGGGTTCCAGATCCGCCCATTCAAATCAGCGCAATTGCCGTGCGCAATTTGGAGGACCGGCGGGCCATCTTTCCGCAGAATTACAAACCCGAGGGTCATGCTTCGCCGGGTGTCTTGACCCATGATCTCCTTTTCTTGTCCAGCATGCCCGGGAGCGATCCCCAGAGTGGCAAAGTTCCGGAAGATCCGGCGGCCGAAGTCGATCTGGCTCTTGACCGCTTACAGGCGGTCGTAAGAGCAGCTGGACTCGAACTCAGTAACATGGTTTTCGTCAATCCCTATTTGACGTCCAAAGTCCCCATGCGGGTCATGAATGAGCGCTACGCCCGTCGCTTCGAATTCGGCAATACTCCCGCGAGAGCCACCATTGAAGTCTCCAGTCTTCCTGGCGGCACTCATATCGAGTACACCGGTGTCGCAGTTCGGGATTTGCGGCAGCGCAAAGCGGTGCGTCCCAGGAACATGCCACCCAGCCCAACGGCGAGTCCCTGCGTGTTTGCCGGAAACCTTCTGTATTGCTCCGCGAAGAGCGGCTTTATCCCGGGACCACACGGCGGCGTGTACGCATCGACCACGCCGCATCAGCTTCGGCAAACCATGCGCAACCTTCTCGACAACCTCGAAGAAGCGGACATGGCCTTTTCCGACATCGTTTCCACGAATGTCTACTTGGACAGCTTGGAGGATCAGCAGGCATTTGACGAGGTTTACGGTCAGTACCTTGGTCCCTTGCTCCCGGCACGAACGGTAGTCGAGCAAATTGCTCCTGCAGACCGAAATCCGGACAAGGACGGCCACTACCCTGACCTTGAGCAGGTGTCGTTCGTCGCGATCCGGACCTCGTCTGGCCGGTAAAGGGCGAAAAAAACGTTCTTGTATTAAAACGTTTGATTTGAGGGAAAGTTGCAAATATTTGCTTGATTTAACGTCTGCTTTTGTGAGATCGTTTGCCAATTCTCGATGGGGTCGTGGGAGGAATTTATGCAACGCCTGTTCAGAGTCCTGTCTTCAGCTTCTCTGGTTCTTCTCGCAACGCTTTTCAGTTCCAACGTGCTGCGGGCCGATACAACCGGATCCATCTCAGGCATCGTAAGGGACCGTTCCCAAGCGGTCGTTGCCGGCGCCCGTGTACAAGTCACTAATGTGCAAACGAACCTCACCCAAGAGACCTCTTCGGGCCCAGACGGTTTGTTTCGCATCTTGGCCCTGCCCATCGGCACCTACAAGCTGACAGCTACAGCTACCGGGTTCCGAACCTTTACGACCACTGACATTGATCTGAAGGTCAACGATCAACTGCGCGTTGACATCACGCTGCAGGTTGGGAGCCTGCAAGAGAGCGTCAATGTGGAAGCCAATTCGGTACAAGTGGAGACGGAAAGCACCCAGCTCGGCGATGTGGTCGAATCCCAGAAAATGCTCGCGCTGCCGCTGAATGGGCGCAGCTATCTGGATCTGCTTGGATTGCAAGCCGGAGTTGTGCCCGTTACCTCGGGATCGATGCAGCAGGACCGTCCCGTATCCGGATACATTGATTCCCCGGGGAACCTGTCGGTGAATGGACAGCGCGAAACCGCAAACGCCTTTCTTGTAAACGGCGGAGACGTCAGCGAAGGACGGAACATGGGCGCGGGGCTCATCCCGAACCTGGACTCAGTTGAGGAATTTCGTCTCATTACAAACAGCTTTGACGCCGAATATGGAAAATTCAGCGGCAGTGTGATGAACGCGATCACCAAGTCCGGAACCAACAGCATTCATGGAACTGTGTTTGAATTCCTTCGCAACGACAAGTTCGACGCGACCCGGTATTTCGACGACGGTATCGCCGAATTGCGGCAAAACCAATTCGGTTACGCCATTGGAGGTCCGCTCTGGAAGAACAAAATCTTCTGGTTCACGGACTATCAGGGGACCCGAATCGTTCGCGGTGCCAGCACGGGAGCCGTCCAAGTTCCGACAGTTGCTGAGCGCGGTGGCGACTTCAGTGCCAATAGCAGCGTCCTCAGCGGAACGGTACAGGGCCCCTTTTGGGCCTCCCAGTTGTCAGCGCGGTTGGGATACGCAGTCAATAACGGAGATGCTTACTACTCCCCGGGGTGCACGACCACAGCGCAGTGCGTGTTTCCAAACGCAATTATTCCGCAGGGGGCATTTGCCGCTCCAGCTGTAGGAATACTTCCTTACATTCCAGCCCCGAATGTCGGTGCCAGCACGTTCTCTGACAACAGTCAGAAAGACCGCATTCGAGATGATAAGGCCGCCCAGCGCGTCGATTTCCTGAATCAGAAGACGGGCAATTGGTCCTTTTACTATCACTACGACGATTCGACCGTTACCAGTGCGTTCGGCCACAATGCAAGCGTGCCGGGCTTCCAGACGGTTACTCCCTCCCGAGCTCAGCAGTTCGTGATCAGCAACACCAAGTCTTTCGGGCCAACAGCCGTCAATCAAATTCGCGCCAGCTTTTTCCGCGTCTCCACCGTTACCGACAAGCCTCAGCAGAGCTTTGCAAAGCTCGCCGACCTAGGTTTTGTAACCGGGTCGCCCCTTGGCATAAACCCGTCCGGACCGGCGGGATTTCCGGAGACCGTTCCTCCCCTGTTTTTCAATAATTTCAACATCGGCGTAAATACGCTGACTACGTTTCAGCCGAACAACACCTTCCAGTTCTCGGACGGCTTTTCAAAAGCGCTTGGAGCGCACACCCTGAAATTCGGGGGCGAGTTCCGCTATCTGCAAATCAATGAACGCAACACCTGCGCACCTAACGGCGATTTCACCTTCAATGGAGCGGAAACCGGCTCGGATTTCGCGGACTTCCTCATCGGAGCACCCAACGAATTCAACCAATGCAGTCGGCAACTCCTGGATTCCCGCACTCGTTATGGGGGCGCATATGTTCAAGACACCTACAAGGTGAAGTCGAATGTGACGTTGAACCTCGGGCTGCGTTGGGAAGTCAGCATGCCCTGGTATGACACGCAGGGCAAGATCGAGACCATCGTTCCCGGACTGCAATCAACGCAATTCCCCACAGCCCCGCTCGGCTGGGTTGTTCCTGGCGACCCGGGCATCCCAAGCACGCTGGCTCATACCAAGTACAATAATTTTGCGCCACGCGTAGGTTTGGCGTATTCGCCAGGATTCACCGATGGTATTGCCGGCAAAATCTTCGGTGGCCCGGGCAAGACCAGTATCCGCGCGGCCTACGGAATCTATTACACATCGATTGAAGATCTGAACCTGTTCTATGAGGTTGGGGACGCGCCGTTCGGCCTCTATTGGGTTTCGCCGCAACCGACGCTGTTTGACCAGCCATTCGTGACCCGTGCCAATGGCAATCTCCAAACGCCAGATGGCACGACTAATACGCATCGGTTCCCATTCACCTTGCCGAAACCCGGCGATCCGGCTAATGCGACGCTTGACTATTCGACGTATATACCCCTCTCTTATTCTCCTGGCTATGACATCCACAATCGGCTCCCGTACGCCGAGCATTACGATCTTTCGATTGAACGGCAGTTGTCCAGAAACACCGTCCTCACTCTCTCGTACGTGGGCACACAAGGCCACCGCCTAATCTCGCAATATGACGCAAATCCAGGCGATAGGTTCTTATGTCAGCAGCTCAATACTCTAGGAGCGATCGATACAAGTTCGCAGGGTAATTGTGGACCGTTCGGCGAACAGGATGTGTATGCATTGCCGGTTGGGACGCCGGCGCCCGCCAAGGCCTTCACTGTCGCTTGCCCCACGAGCGGACCTTATGTGCCTCCCGCCGGAAGTGTCTGCATCAACGGCACTCGCAACTTTCTTGGTCCTAATTTCAGCCAGAACAACAGTTTTACGGTGAACATCGCCAATTCCAACTACAACTCTGGGCAGATCAGTCTGGAGCATAAGACCAACACGATGACTTTCTTGGCCGCGTACACCTATTCAAAAGCCATCGATAACTCATCGGGATTCGGGCAATGGGTAAATTGGGAGAATCCCCGGCTCACCCGGTCCCTCTCGTCGTTCGACACCACTCATAATTTCGTGTTCAGCTATGCTTGGATGCTTCCATTCGACAGAGCCTTCGCGAACGCGCCCAAGCGTCTCACGCAAGGATGGAACTTCTCCGGCATCGTTCGTTTTACCGGAGGATTCCCCATCCCGATCAGCGAGAGCTCCGATGATTTCTCTCTGACCGGGAGTTCGAATACGGATGAACCTAATCTCATAGGCAAGGTGGTCACTTACGATCCACGACACCAGGTGAACGCCAACGGCGATCACCTGTTCTTCAACCCGGAGGCATTCGGTCCAGGTCCATTGGGCGGCTTTGGAAATGCAAATCGCCAGTTCTTTCACGGACCGGGGATCGACAACTTTGACATCAGTTTGATGAAGACAACCAAGATTACCGAAAGCAAGGCATTCGAGATCCGTGCTGAGTTCTTCAACGTCTTCAACCATACGCAGTTCAATAACCCGGACGGCGATCTCAATGGCAATATGGGTGTGGTGAGCTCGGCCCGAGATCCGCGCATCGGGCAGTTCAGCGCCAAGTTCGTCTTCTGAGACCATTTAGGAGCGGGACGAGCTGCACTGCTTGTCCCGCTTCGCAAAATGGACGTCCGACCTGCCGACCCAAGCTTTGATACCCTTTTGATGATGTTCCGCCTGGTTTTCCTACTCCTCTTTGCAACGGCGGCTTTGGCCGAGACTGCCGAACAGTATCGGCAGCGTGCGATTGAGCTCTCACAAAAGAAGTCCTGGGACGAAGCCATCGCTAACTACCGCAAGGCAATTGACCTTGCGCCCAACGACGCGGCCACCCACTACAACCTCGCACTTGCACTCAAGTACAAAGGAGACGTCAGGCAAGCCGTCGAAGAGTTTCAGACGGCCCTTAAGCTCAAGCCCCGGTGGGCCGATGCGCACTACGGCCTGGGAGCGACCTGGTATGACCTCCAGGATTTACCCGCCTCGCTGAAGGAACTGCAGGCTACCGTCGAACTCGAGCCTCGTAACTCTGCTGCCCACAGATTCCTGGCCAGGGTCTATGCCCAGCAGAACGATTCCTCCGATGCCGAGCGCGAACTCTTGCGTGCTCTCCAGCTGAAGCCCTCGGCAGATACATATTTCGAACTGGGTTTGGTGAGAGGACAACTGGGAAATCTGCCTGGCGCCATCTCCGCCTTTCGCGAATCGGTTCGGCTTAACGCCAGGTCTGAGTTGCCGCACCTAATGCTTGGAGTAAGCTTGCGCCGGTTGGGAAATCACAATGGCGCGCTCGCAGAGTTTCACCGGGCGGTCGAGCTCAATCCCAAAGATCCCGAGGCGCATTACAACCTTGCGTTAGAGCTCAAGTCTGGTGGAGACGTGCCGGGCGCAATCCTAGCCCTTCGTCGGGCCATCGAACTAAAGCCTGATTTTGAGAAAGCGCACTACAACCTGGGCATCGCCTTGCGCAGCCAGGGGCAACCAGTGGCCGCCGAGAAGGAATTAAAAGAGCTCAAGGCCTTGCATGACTCTCGCGCACGCCTGGCCCAGGTTAAGCTCCTGACCTTGCAGGGGGTCGATGCTCTTAAGCAGGAGAAGCTCGACTTGGCGCTGTCACTTTTCACCCAGGCCAGTGAGCAAGGACCCGACCTGCCTACCAGTCACTACTACTTGGGCCTGACCTGGCAGCGCAAGCAGGAGCCGGCGCGCGCGAAGGCGGCATTTGAGAAAGCCTTGGACTTAAAGCCGGACTATGCGCAGGCGCACACCAGCCTGGGTCTGCTGTATTGGAGCCTAAATGACCCGACCCAAGCGATTGAACAGTTTCGGCAGGCGGTGATGTCCGACCCCGATCTCGCCGAGGCGCACTACAATCTCGGCCTTGCCCTGGCCCAATCGGGACAGCCAGATCAGGCAGTCTCTGAATTCAAGGACGCCATCAGTCTCAATCCAAAATACACTGACGCTCGTGTACAGCTCGGTCTGGTCCTCCACAACCAGGGGAACTCCTTCGGTGCGATGAACGTCTTTCGGGAGCTTATCCGGCGTGAGCCAAACTTTGCCGAGGCTCACAATAACCTAGGGTTGGTTCAGTTGCGTGCCGGAGATCTGCATGACGCAGAGACGGAGTTTAAGGAAGCTGTGCGCCTGAAACCAGGCTATGCAGATGCGCATTACAACCTGGCTTTGGCGCTCCATCAGGACGGAAGAGAGGCAGAATCCGGAGCCGAGTTTGAGAAGGCCTTCGCGATCTCGCCTGACCTGAGAAACCTGCCTCGTCGATAACGTGCCCCGCGCGTTTGCCAGCTGTCTACCGGTTTCCGGGGATCGACGTGATGGCCCGCCCCGGGTGCAGGTTGGGAACAAGGGTGCCATTCTCGATCACTAGCACCCCACCTACAAGTAGGTACCGTACCCCGGCGCTTGATTGGTTCGGAGCGGAGAAAGTGGATCGATCGCGAATTTGTGCGGGGTCAAAAACCACGATATCGGCGGTCGCCTCTTGTTGCAGCCGCCCAAGCTTTCGCGCCTCGCTGGTGGCAGCTTCCAGACGCTGCGCGGGCATGAGCGTCATCTTGCGAACGGCATCCATCAAGGTTAGCGAGTGCTGCGAACGAACGTAGCGTGCCAGCACCCGCGAATATGTTCCCGCGTTGCGCGGATGCCCCGGTATGCCGTCGCTCGCAATCATCACCAACGGATTTACGATCGCAGCGTCATCCATTTCTTCAGTGTTGTTGAAGATGATCACTCCGCGGGGCTCGGAGGAATTGTGTAATTGCTCGAATCGCTCTTTCGTCAACCGTTCGCCGGTATTCGGCAGCATCAGCTGCGCATAGCTAATCTCGAACCTCTCCTGCCAACCCGCACTAAACACCGGTGAATTGATCAAGGTCATTGCCGCAGCGTAAGGGTATGCCTCGGTGGTGACATCCAGACCACGTGCACGGGCCCCAGCAACCATCTCGAGACACTCCAGGGTATCCTTGAGGCAAATGCTGTTGAGGTGGACGATGTGCAAGGGTGCGCCAGTCACCGCCGCTGCTCCGATGACTTCCCCGATAGACTCAATCGCGGAACCAGGCTCAACCCTTCCGGCACTGCGAACGTGGACATAGATCGGCAGATGATGGCGGGCGGCGACCCCAAAAATATGAATGACTTCTGAGCGGGTAGCTCCGGGCGTGTATTGCAAACCCATCCCCACGCCGAGTGCGCCTGCGGCAATTTCCTTCTCCAGACGCGACTCGATGGAAAGCACCTGATCGAGACTCGCAACGGTATTTCCCGCGGGTCCGGACGTCGGAATATTCTCGGCGCCTCGCAAAGGGACATTGAACTCGGTAGCTCGAGCTGCAACATGGCTCGCAGACGATCCGTAGTTGATGAGCGATGTACCCTGGTGGCTATGGAGAAATGCGGCGACATCGGGCGTTCCGATCTCCAGCTCCAACGCTGTGGTTACGCCGTCGAAAGCTTTGAGCCGCTGGCTCTCGAGGTCCTGACCGTGCTGGTGCAGGTCGATAAATCCCGGTGCGACGACCAGTCCATGGGCATCAATGGTGCGCGAGCCCGTCAGCGAGTCTGGCGAGATGGCGACAACTTTTGAACCGTTAATGCCGACATCGCGAACCGCATCCAGGCCTGTCTCCGGATCGAGCACTCGCCCGCCCCGAATCACGACGTCGTAGGTCTGGCCGAAGGCCGGTAGGGACATAACAACAACCGCAATGGTTGCGCAGAACCGTCTCATAGCCCGCTCCCAAAGATCCGTTCGAGAAAAGCCTAATGCTGCGGTGATTCATTGGTTTGCCAGAGCGCTGTGGTGATCGACATTGCGGGCAGTCTCAGTCGGGCCTCGCGTCCATTCCAGGAGATGCTAACAGCGGTCCCATCTTTCCCGCTGTTCATCAGCTCGAGCGCCATCCCTCCGTCCGACGCCTTGAAGGCCATTGCTCGGACGCCCGGCTGCGCCCCGAAGGTCCCCACGCGAATCGCTCCCGGACGCACAAACTTGCTGAAGTGTGCCAAGTAGTAATAAAGCCCGGTGTAGGTGACCCTTTTCTTTTCGCGATCGACGATAACGATCGGGTGTTGAATGTTGGGGTCAGGATTGCCATGAATATATGAGATCGACCAGGGTCCGCCGTGCTCGTCCAAAACCAGGTTCCAGTAGATCCAGGCAGAGGCGAAATTTTCCAGATCATTGAAAATTTGGATGCCCCAGAAGTCGCCGTCTTCAAAGTCATAGCGTGGCAGAGGCATTGATTTGGGAGTTCCAGCCTCGTAGGCGTAACACACTTCCGTCATCCACAAGGGTATGTCCGGATACTTGTCGTGCAGCTTGGCAATATCAGAGTAATCTTTGAAATCATATCCGTGATAAGGCGCCACTGCCACGTACTTGCGACTCGCTGGATCATCGAGGATCACTGGGTAGTTCTTGTAGGCATCATCACGATCGGGCGCCTCGCTCAGCATGATCTTCGTCGGTAGGTTTGATTGCGCGAGCAACGGGCCAACATGGTCGCGGAGAAGCTCGCGAATCGCGGTGTATGGGATCTTGGTATAGATGCCCGGCTCGTTGAACAGGCTGAGATAGTCGATCGTGATTCCGTTCTTCTCGTATTCCTGCAGGTAGCGAAGGTAATAGCGCGCGAGCGCGTCATAGTACTTCGGATTCACGTTCTGGTTGGTATCTGGATCAAATAACATCCAGTCTGGGGGATAATCCATCGGCGCCTGCAGAACAAAATTGCCGTATCGGCGGGCGCGCTTGATGAAGGTAATCAAGCCGTTCGGCTCGAGGTCGCGCGCAATCGAGAAGTGGGTCATCTCGACATCCCCAGCCACCGGGGCGTAGCTGTAGAAGGGACCGGCGGACATGAAATCTGTTGAGGCAATCACGGTCTTCATGGCGCTAAATCCCGCGCCCTCTTTGGGGTCAAACAAGGCGCGGAGCACGGCTTCCTGTTCCGCAGGTGGCAAACGGTTAATGCACATCAGACCGGCTTCCAGCAGTGACGCGCCAAATCCCTCAATCTTTTGGTATGTAACCTTCTCATCGATTTTGAAGCTCGTAGCGCTCGAGCCGGTGCGCTGCTCAAAGTGGAGCGCGGGCTTGGGAGTGAGGCGGTCTCCGGCGCGCGAGGAAACGTAGAGCTGGATTTCCTGTGCCGCGGCCAGCGAGGATAAGACAAGCATGAGCCATCCGCACGCGCAGGCAGCAACATAATGCGTTGAAGTTTTCGAAGGTGTCTGCTTTCGCATTAACATCCCTCCCATGGAGTCAGGCCGCGACCAGGTCGCTAGCATGTTCCTTGATCTTCTTTAAGGCCGCGGCGATCTCATACATGTCTTGCTCGTCTCCCAGTAACGCGGGCTGCGGAATCCACACTGCCTCCCACGCGGCACGTTGCGTGTTGGGGAAATGTCTCTGCAGGAATTCATGCGATCCTTGTGCCTGGCTGTCGCAAAGTCTCTTGCGGTACTCTCCGCTCTTGAACAGATGGAGATCGTGCAGCGGAGGATAACTTGCCTGGTTGGGAATACCTTCTGCATTCATCGCGGCAATAAATGTTTCGGTTTTAATACCCGCAAAGGCGTTACGATCCACATGAAAGATGTAGGCGTACTGCCCATTGCGCGTGCAGCGAGTATCGAGCCTCTGCGCCGTGATCCCATCTATCTCTGGCAGAAGGCGATCGAGCACCCGTGCATTCTTGTGCCGAATCGCCGTCTGTGCATCCAACCGTGCGAGTTGCACGTTGAGCACCGCGCCCTGCCATTCGCTGAGTCGATAATTTGAACCGTAAAGATAGTGGCTGTAGAACCACTCGCCCGGCATGCGGCCGCAATCATGCACAGAACGCGCCAAACCTTCCACTCGGTCGTTGTTTGTGATGATGATGCCCCCTTCGCCGGCAGTCATTAGCTTGCTTGATTGAAAACTGAACGTCCCAGCCGCTCCAAAGGTTCCAATTCGCCGTCCGCGCCATTCGCTGCCGTGGGCATGGGAACTGTCTTCCACGAGCGCAAGGCTGTGGTCGGCCGCAATCTTGCTCAGGCGATCGAGATCGGCAGGATGTCCGCCCATGTGGACGGCGATGATGGCTTTCGTGCTTGGCGTGATAGCAGCTTCAACCAGGTCGGGATCGATGCAGTAGCTATCAGGCAGAACATCCACCATTATCGGAAGTGCTCCGGCGAATAGCACGGCGCTGGCGGTGGCAACGAAGGTGAAGTCGGGAACAATCACTTCATCGCCGGGACCGATCCCGAGAGCAACCATTAACACTTCGAGCGCAGCGGTGCCGTTGGTGACCGCCACACCATGCTTCGCGCCATGAAAGTGAGCAAATGCACGCTCGAATTCCAAGGTCTTGGTTCCCGGCGTTCGCCACCAGATGCGGCTTTCGAGCACTTCCATCAATGCGCGACGCTCATCCTCGTCGTAGATCGGCCACGGCGAGAATGCCTTGGTCTTTGCCTTCTGACCGCCCAAAAGAGCCAATTGCGACAATGTTGTGCCTCCGAGGAACAAGGCACTTTAGCGTTACGGCAAGCCTCCAGTCAATCTTGGACCAGGCAGATTGTGGGCGTGCGGCAACCGGAGCGGAGCAGTATACTTTTGCGGTCATGAGAAGCACTCGATTCATTCTTCCCCGAGTAGTCTGGAGGACCACGGTCTGGCTGGTAGTCCTATCGTGTGGCTTCGCAGAGGCGCTAGGGGCGCAGAATACCGAGGCCCTCGCAACCCGCACGATGCGTCCTGTGATTCGCGGGCGCGAAGCAGCCGCCTCGTCCATGAGGGCCCAGGCAACCGAGGCAGCCCGCAAAATCCTAGCGGCTGGCGGGAACGCTTTCGACGCGGCGGTGGCGGGGCAGGCAGCGCTTGGAATCACAGACTTCGCCGACAACGGCGTGGGCAGCGATGCCGTCGTTCTCGTCTATGTGGCAAAAGAGAAAAAGGTGTACTCGGTAAACGCTGAGCCGCGGGCGCCCAAGCTGGCCACCATTGAGTGGTATGAAAAGAACAGCGGCGGTAAGATTCCGGACAGCGACGGATTGCTATCGGGTGGCCTGCCTGGCGCGGTGGACGCCTGGTATGTGCTGCTAGATCGCTGGGGCACGATGAGCTTCGAGCAAGTTCTGCAACCGGCAATCGAGTTGGCAGAAAAGGGGTTCCCGCTAGGCGAATCGAGCGCCGAAGATATCGCCAGCACCGCCAAGATCCGCAAATATCCAACCACAGCAAAGATTTATCTTCCCGACGGGAAAGCGCCCAAAGCGGGAGACATCTTCCGCAATCCCGATTTGGCGAACACCCTGAAAAAATTGGTGGCAACCGAGAAGGCGAACAAAGCCAAAGGACGGCACGAAGCCCTCAAGGCGGCTCGCGACCGCTTCTACAAGGGAGACATTGCGCGAGAGCTCGCGGCGTTCTCGGAGGCAAACGGCGGACTCTTCCGTTTCGAGGACTTTGCGGAGTATTCAGCGGAAGTCGAGACGCCTGTCTCGATCGATTATCGCGGCTATCGCATATACAAGAATCCCTCTGCGAGTCAAGGTCCCGCTGAACTTATTGCCCTCAATCTGCTCGAGGGCTACGATCTTAAAACTCTCGGGCACAATTCAGCGGAATTTCTCCACATCAACGCAGAGGCCATCAAGCTCGCCATGGCTGACCGGGAAAAATATCTGGGGGATCAGGACTTCGTCAAGATTCCCTATGACGGATTACTCTCAAAGGAATACGCACGCGAGCGCCGCAGCTTGATCGATCCTCAAAAGGCGTCTCTGGAATTGCGGCCTGGTGATCCGGGGAGCTTCGAGAAACGCGGCTCCGTAACCGGTCAGAAACTGCAGCCTGTCGTCGACGGTGGCGCGAAGCACGATGGGGACACCAGCTACATCGCCGTCGTGGATGGACACCGGAACATGGTTAGCTTTGAGCCCAGCCTGCATAGTTCATTCGGCACCGGCGTGGTGATGGGAAGCACCGGGCTGATTCTCAATTGTCGAGGCGACTACTACTCATTAGTGAGAGGCCATGCGAATGCACTTGAGCCCGGCAAAAGGCCGCGTAGCACTCTGCAAAGCTCCCTGGTGATGAAAGATGGTGAGCCGTACGCCATCCTTGGCAGTCCTGGAGGCGATGACCAGGTGATGCGCACGATGCAAACCCTCATTAATATGGTGGACTTTGGGATGAACATCCAACAGGCCATCGAAGCTCCCCGCTGGTCGAGCCGGAGCTTTCCAGCTTCCCCATTTCCGCACACGATGTATCCGGGTGATTTGTCAGTCGAGGCGAGGATTCCAGAGGTTACGCGCCAGGCTCTGATCGCGCGAGGCCACAAGCTGCGGGTCGTTCACGCCTGGTCTTTGGGGTCAAGCGCGGGCATCGTGATCGATCCAACCACCGGAATTCTCAGCGCTGGGGCTGATCCTCGCGTCGAGGCATATGCCTGGGCTTGGTAACCATTTCGCGCTCGCCTGCAGTAGCAGGAGCCGAAACGTGCGATCCTTTGCATGAGGGATGGATACGGGCTCGTTTGGGGCCGTCCTTCCTTTTCCAGAACAGGCGGCATTTAGCGGGGTTTTGGCAATAACAGCGGTTTGCGCTACTCGGAATCGAGAACGGCGCGCCTCATAAACCGGGATGAAGAAGGAGAACGGACGCAGAAATTCAACTTAAATGAGTTAAACGAAGAATGCCTGCGCCCGAAAAACGTTCCTACGGAGAGTTAGAAAGCCTTTTACGGTTTCTTCGGAACCGCACCCGAATCGAACAAGTCTGACAAGTCATTGGAATTCGCCGCATCACCCAGAAGTGGGCCTACGTGGAAGATCTCCTGCATGGTGCGTAGATCAGACGAGTGCGTGAAGTTGAACGGGCTTGCATAGGGAACGCCGTTTACGTTCTGGTGAGCACGCTTAGAAATGACAATTTCGGGGATTGTGTGACTAAAGTCGTCCTCCTTGTCGCCAGCGACGCCATCATCTTCGGACTCGTCGAACCAGATAATGATTGCACCGTGGTTCTTGTTAGGCATCCGAAGCCATGATCATGGGGACTACCTGGCGCAGAAAGTCGTCGCCCTGCAGAATCTTCGCCGCATCGCCGGTCAGGCCCTTGTAGCCCGCTGCCAGCGCAGTATGCATATCGTTGTATTGATTCGGGGTGATCCAGCTCGGTGAAAAATACCATGGGGTTGTGCTTGGCGGCATAGTTGAACTGTGCGGAGCCGTTGAATTCATTGAGGCCGCTTGTGAAGCTTCCCGTGAAGCTGGCGAGCGGGACCGTCCACTGATCCTGAGGAAGAGGGACGTTGGTGAGCTGGCCATTCACTGAAGTCAGATCGATGTCTTCCTGATAGGACTTCCAGGTCTTTCCCGCCTGAGTCAGGAAATTGCTCAAATGTGCGGATGTGTTCTGGTTGGTTACTCCCTTTGAGGAAAAGGGGTCGTTGTCGTTTAACACACCGAAGTTAGTACCGGCTTCCGCCCAGATGTAATTGGGTTCGGAAGGATGGATGTCGGGGTTGTTTCCGTTGGGGGTCGCGAGAACATTGTGGTACGCCGAGGCATAAGAAACCTGCTCGCTAATATGGACCACCGAGTCGCCGACAAATTCGAATGCAGTGCCGTTAACAAGACTGTTGATAAAAGGGGCGTTCGGATTCTGATAAATCTGTTGAATTGTGCCGGTGAACTGGTTGGCCGGCTGAGTCCAGTTGTGGTTCTCCATCGCGATCACAAACACGGTCTTAATTTCCTGGGCCTTCGCGCTGAAAGTGCTGATGGCTGCCAAAACGGTGAACATGCCCAACTTGCGGACAAAACTTAACGACTGCATTGTAGCCTCCGAAAATAGGAATCGCGGCATACGCTGAGCGGTTTGTCGCTCACTTTCAAGGAGCGCCATTGTGCCAACGCGCCGCGTCAACAATCTACGTAAGAAGGTTTTAGAAAATGATGAGGAGGCGGTTAAAGGTCGATGACCGAGTGTAAAGTTTTGCAAAGCGAGCCTGGATCGGCCTGAAATTCCGGGGCATGAGCATTGAAATTGAGTTGGTTGCATCTTGTATCGTGACACGATATACTTATTAGAGGGCGATGCCGCCGGCCCACTCCCGCCTGCAGCATTGACGGACAGGAGAGAGCGATGATCGCGGTTCGGTTGGTGCATCTCATCGAGAAGCATTCGGAAGAGTTGACGGAAGAGCTATTACATAAGTTCCAGACTTCGCCAAGAACCAGCGATCTGCGGAAAGTTCCTGTCCAGGAGCTCCGGAATCGAAGTGACGAAATCCTACGCAATCTGAGCGATTGGCTACTTTCTAAATCCAACACCGACGTCGAGTGCCGATATCGCGAGATCGGAGCTCTGCGCGCCTGCCAAAACGTGTCGCTCTCCCATGTTTGCTGGGGAATTGTGCTGACCAAGGAGCACATTTGGAACTTCCTCCAGAGGGAGGGGTTCTTGCGCGGCCCCCTCGAGATTTTCGGAGAGATGGAACTCCTGCGCTTACTCGACCAGTTCTTTGATAGCGCGATCTGCTATTGCGCCGAGGGACATGAAAAAGCCAAGTTGGCGAGTATGACTAAGGTCCCCACCTCCAAGCGCCCCATCTCGGCTGCGACCGCATCCTAAACACGCACGTACCCCGACCATTGCAAGTGGACCGGCAAGGCACAAAGTCTTGTCCTAATTCAGACTAGGATTACGATTTCCGTATCCCCGGCGTTTGCGAAATGCGCGCCAGGTTCATCGTGGTGAGTTTCGCTTTTTGATGTGAGGGACGTTTCTTGCCAACGACAGGACGCGAACTCTTGTTAGAGTTGTGTGGCTTAGACTGATACCCGTTGCACATGCTCCTCTGGCTGCGCACTAACGAGCTTCGAACGCGAGTAAACCAGGAAGCAATATAAAGCGGGGCCCACCAGGGGAAGCAGCATCACGCAAAACCAAAACACCTTCTTCATGGCAGAGGAGTTGTCGAAGCCAAACAAAAAATATTCCATCGCCACCATTGTTGTTGCAGATCCTAAAACCCCAGCTAGGATAACCGCCTTCAAAACTGGGATAAGAGCGTCGGGAATCGCCTCGGTAAGACCCATTGCTAAAAACACGAAGAACAGCGCCAATGACAAACTTGTCGCCACGCGATACACCCGTCGGGCCGCGATGGATACCATCCAACCTCGATTGATGTAGTAATGCCTGAGCATCGGCGTGACCCTGTGCGCACGGGCATTTTATGCGGTACCAAGGTAAGTAGCCAAGGATATTTTTGCAGCACAAGAACCGTATGACGCTTTGAGCCTAGAGCGGTTCAGAGCAGACTCAAAATCCCCATGAAGAGTTTTCTAGCTTCGCGGCTCTAGCCGATGATCAAGCCACGCCCATGGACCGCATCGCGTTTGGATATAGCGCCCTCTTACCACACTCGCGATCGCACCGAGTTCGGGGCAATCTGGATAACCCGTCAACCCGGCAACAATATGTGAGATTCCGAACCATGCACCGACGATGGCCAGCGGCCATGTGATCGCGGGAGCCGAATCGCGCGGAAGAACCCATGCTAGCGCGAGCCATCCGGCCCCGGCGACTACCCGCGCCATCCGCTGACGGCTTGTAATCTCGTGCGACGGGCCTACTTCCTCGCCGATCGTACACTTGGAACAGTACACCATCTTCATGGACAGCCCCTCAATATCCAAGTAGTGTAACCCTCTTGCCTGCCGCTGCTTGTTTTCACGTCGCGTTTGATCCTCCATCTTTAATTTTTGGGGTCGAGTGGACCAATTTTCCCTTTAGTTCCACGCGAGCCTCGGTTGGCACAGAGCTCTCTGTACATCGATCTGCACGCCCTGTCTCGTGACATGGAATGCGAGCAGGAGACCACGTCGAAACTACCGGTCATCTTTGTCGCTCCGTTTCATCCAAGAGTTCCTTCAAGTACTGCTGCCAAATAGCCGCATCGGTGTGCGTCCCATGGCCGTGAGTTTTCTCGGAAATCGGTAGCAGAATGAAGCGTCCATGCTTCACCCTCTTGATTTCACGTTCGGCAATACCGAGCTCGGGCGGGTTAATGAAGTCGTCGGCCGAGTTGATGAACATGACCTGGGCGGTGATCTTGTCTAGTTTGAGCGAGGGATCGTAATTGCGCGAGGCGCTCATGGCGTATAGCAGGTCATTGGCGTCGAGGTCGGACATCTCACGCTTTGTATAGTCGTCGAGGTATTGATCGGCGGCGTCGCGCGTGAGCAGACCCTTTTGCATCACCTGAGGCGCACTGCCCGCGATGAGCAACGCATAAGAGGCGATCTGAAGGCCGGAGCGTGGCTCGGTTTTGTATTCGCCGTTTTCCCACTCAGGGTCCTGGCGGATTCCATCGATGATCATCTTACGCCAGATACGGTTGCGCCCGGCGATCTGCACTGGATTGCAAGCGAGCGGCATCAACGCATCCATGAAGTCGGGGTAAGTTTCTCCCCATACCCAGCTATGCATGCAGCCCATGGATGTGCCGAGTATGAGACGCAGATGATTTACGCCCAGGCCATGCTCAAGAAGATCGTGCTGTGCACGGATCATGTCATCGTAATCGTATTGCGGGAAATGGGCGTGGAGGCCATCGCTTGGCTTACTGGATTTGCCGTGGCCAAGGTTGTCCGGAACGATGATGAAATAGCGCGAAGAATCGAGGAGTTGGCCGGGCCCGAACAGAACTCCGGCAAAGATTGGGCGGAAGAATGTCTGGGCACTCCCACCAGTGCCATGAAGAATGAGAACCGCGTTTGTGACTCTTCCGGCGGCGTCCCGATCGGGCCGGCCGAAAGTGTAGTAATGCATGCGCAATTCAGGAAGCTCTTCCCCGGAGTTGAAGCGAAAGTGGCGTAAAACGAATTCGGCCTCGTTGGGCGTTGGTACGGATCGCTGCTCCCCTTGAAGGGCGAGCGCCAAGATCAGCCAGCCGCAAAGCAGGAGAGTGCTGCGTAACATGAGGGGCCTCCGCGGAAGAAAATGTAGCACACACGAACTTCCTCCCAATATTGCGACGGGTTTGCCGCTTCGATAGACGCGAAAAGGGGATGGAAGGAGCTCGTTGTGCAATCGCGGTTGGCAACATCCCTTGAGCGTCTCATGTGGGAAAGCAACCACATGCAGCCACGAGGAGCTATCTTCAAGTTGGCTCGGGTATGTTGCTGCTGCCTACTCACGGTACGGTCTCGAAGACCGCTACCATGCTGGAAGGTACGTGACTCCTGCGAAGGTCGGCTTCAGCCGAGCCGCTATTGGGTGACAACTCAGCAGTACGGTCTAAGCATCTTACCTTCACATCGCCCGTCGCGTGCGGCATCTGATTGATTGTCCCAGGCCGTTGTCTTGCCATTTTTTAGTTACTGATGACCCATTGGCAGCGTGGGTGAACAGGGGGGGACTGTCAGTGGATGACCGAATTGTTCGCGTGCTCGTTGTAGATGACTTCGAGAAGTGGCGTGAGTTCGTGTGCGCGACCATTCAGGAAATTCCGGATTTTCAGATCGTCGGAGAGGCGGCGGATGGCTTGGAAGCGATCCAGAAAACCAAAGAGCTGCGGCCGGACCTCATTCTGCTAGACATCAGCCTTCCCCATCTCAACGGGATCGAAGTTGCGCGACGACTCAGCAAGGTTTGCCCAGAATCTAAAATCATTTTTATTACCGAGAATCGTTCATCGGATATCCGCGAAGAAGGCTTCCGCGCAGGAGGAAGTGCGTTCGTGATCAAATCGGATTCCGCGAGTGAACTAATCACAGCCATCAATGCTGTGCTGAAACGCCGGGAGTCCTAAGGCAAGGATCGTTGAGACTCAACCCATCGCCATATGCGAACAGGGTCGTGAGTTCGTTTTTTGGTCTTGCTGCCCAGCCAAACTATTGCACCTTCGAGATTTCGCCCCGCAGCACTTGCAACTCTTGTGCAGGGACGGTGAGTTCGGCAAAGCCGCATTGTAGACACACACGCACGTTGGGAAACAGCCACACGATCGGTTTCTCTAACCCGGCCAAGCCCTTGAAATGAAGGGCGAGTTCGCCGGAAAATTCCTGCGGGGATTGCGAAAGGCAACGTTTGCACTCAGTCGTTCCCTGGTTTGATTCGGTCGAATAAAGATCAGCTGCGTTGCTCTTCATCTCTGGCATGGGTACACCTCTCCGCGGGCGAGCTGCATAAAGTAGCCTAGGCTGACGTTTACTGTCAAGTGTTCAATACGGTTTGATACACATTTATAGTTCCAAATGAGCGGTAGGATTAGCCGTGCAAGTGGTTCATAATTGCATGTCTCTGAATGGACCATTCTCTTAACGGCAGAGAACACGATTTTGTTCGCGCAATCTGGGGGTACCCCGTGCATCCTCGCCGTCCTCGCCGCAACTCTTATATCGCCTTCGTTTTGGCGCTCGGACTTTGCCGCTTTCTGTCGGGACAGCAGCATCCGATGTCGAGCTATGAAAAGGACCGGGCGGAAGGTATTCTTCAAATCATCGCAAATGACATCAAGAAGCATTACTACGATCCTAAGATGCACGGCATTGATTGGGATGCGAAGGTCGAACAGGCCAAAAACGAGATCCGCAGTGATACCTCTTTCAACATGGCGATGGCGCGCATCGCCGCCACGATCGATTTGCTCAACGACTCGCACACGTTTCTAGTTCCTCCCCAGCATGCTTTTCGCTTAGATCATGGATTTCAATACCAGATGGTCGGCAACCGCTGCTTTGTGACCCAAGTCCGCCCCAAGAGCGACGCCGAAGCCAAAGGCGTAAAGCCGGGAGATCAAATTGTCACCCTGAATGGCTTTAACGTTGGCCGCGACACTCTTTGGAAGATGCAATACGCATTCACCGTTCTTCGCCCCCAACCCGCTTTGCGGTTGGGCTTGCAGGATCCCGCGGGCTCGGGTCGCGAACTACTGATTGCCGCCAAAATGAAGCAAGAAAAACTTGTGAAAGATGTTACCGGAGAAGACGGAGGTGACATTTGGGACATCCTGCGCGACGCAGAGCAAGAAGACCATCTCACGCGAGCGAGAGACGTGGAATATGGCGATGACTTAATGGTGTTGAAAATTCCGGAGTTCGTTTTCAGCTATAGCGAAATCGAACACATGGTCTCCAGGGCACGCAAATTCAAAACTCTTGTTATCGACTTACGTGGCAACCCAGGTGGGAGCGTTGACACGCTGAAATACCTGGTCGGGGGGGTTTTTGAAAAAGAAGTCAAGATCGCGGATCGGGTAGGTAGGAAGGAAAGCAAAGGCGAAATTGCCAAGCCGATGCACAATCCGTTCACCGGCAAACTCATCGTGCTCATAGATGCAGGCTCCGCATCTGCTGCCGAACTGTTCGCTCGCCTCATTCAACTCGAAAAACGGGGGACCGTGATCGGCGACCTTTCGTCGGGTAGCGTCATGGAATCCAAGCACTACAACGAGCGGATGGGAACCGACACCGTCATCTTCTACGGTGCTTCCATTACCGAATGGGACCTAATCATGGCGGATGGCAACAGTCTTGAGCACAAAGGCGTCTCACCTGACGAGCTTCTCCTTCCAACCGGAGGCGACCTCCAGGCTGGCCGCGATCCCGTACTGGCACACGCTGCCGGCCTTGCGGGCGTCAAACTTAGTCCGGAGGATGCGGGAAAGGTGTTCCCGTACGAATGGCCGACACGATAACTCAACGATGAATGTCGCGGGCCGCTGAGATACTTTGGGAAGCCGAGCGGCATCGCCTTTCGTATTCCTTTTTGCCTGCTCTGCTCGTTTCCTGCCGTCGCGTCCGCGAGTTTTGCCCTATAGGCCGCCACTACTACCGTGGTCAACCGCAAGGACGCTCGCTAAACCGCCCATGCTCGGTCTGCCTCGCCGAGGTCGTCTCGTCTACGCGGTTCCGTATTGGCCATCACCGTCTCGGCGCGCGGCCTCTCCGTCTCCGCTCGTGCTCATCTCGGGACGCAGGAACCGGTTCAACCTTCACGGATTTCTCGCAATGCCTCGTTTCGTGACCAGATAGACTGCGAAGCTGCCGAGCCAGTGGCCGCCCTCATAATGCTCGCCGGTCACGGCCGCCACCCCAGCCCGCCGGTGCGCCTCGGCAGTTGCCATGATTGCCGGCAGCCGTCTATCGTCTTTCGGCAAGCCAGCCGCGATTCCCTCCAGCATCCACGCCCGGCTGAGATTGAGCCCGTCTAAGTGCGCCAGCTTCGGATCACTCGGATCAGGCGAAACTACAGGCTGTAACCATTTGCCGTCACCGCGTGTGGGGATTTGCGGCATAAATGCTCGTAGCCAAATTGCGTACTTTTGGCTCGGTAGCACGCGCCGCATCAGATCGGCTTCCCCGAGACAAGGCGACAGGAAATCCTCACCAGAAGGTTCATAAGACAGCGGGCAATTCCTGTCGCTGAGATAGAACTGCTTGGCCTTGGACACGGCCAGCTCGACAAGTTTCTGATCGCCCTTTCCGTGAGCATAATCAATGAGCAAGCCTAGTCCAAAGGCGGTCTGGTCGTGTTCGCCGATCCGCACCGGATTGGAGAGTTTAGGTAACCAGCTCGTTAGTCGCTCCAGAACCGATTCTTCGAGCGGACGCAAATTGGCAGCCATCTCTTTAGCCTGCGGGTCATCCCATTCCTCGAGTTCGGCCGCCAATTGTAGAAGCCAAGAAAGCCCATAAGGACGCTCAAAACTAGCTCGCCCTTCTCCTCGGAGATATGCGGCTTCCTGCGTGAGGTTCTCTGCGGTGAGACTTTGGCTCAGCGCCTCGCGGGCGGATTGCACAAATGGACCATCCGGAAACGTCCTCACCAATCGAACCAGCAGCCAATGCCCGTGGACAGAAGAATGCCAGTCGTAACAGCCATAGAACGCAGGGGTCAATCTTCGGGGCGGTGCCACATCGGCATCGCTGTTTAACGTGTGGCTGATCTTGTTTGGGTATTCTTTGTGCACGCAGGCGAGTGCCAGATTAGCGAACCGGTCAGCCGCCTTGATATCGAGCTGAGCAGCGTTTTGGGCGGCACAACTCATTGTTAAGGTCAAGATTAGCGGGAAGAAGATAAGCCTCATCGCCTGATACTTTAGCCGAAGATGAAGGACAGACGCCACGAGAGATTCCTGTCGGCCTGGGATTGACTGAAAACTAGGTGAGCAAGAACCAGTGATTGTGCATCTTGGCAAGAAACTCACGCTTGATCGAATAGCCGGACGCAGAGCCGATTACGGAATCAACCCCGCACCTGGGGCAAAGGGCCGTCTCGCCGTCATGGATCCATTCTTCAATTTCATGCGGCGGAAAGACCTCTAGACAATGGAAGCATCCGCAAAGCTTGCTCTCCATTAGGTTCACGTGATGATAGCTTGACCAGTTGTAGGCTGTAATGTGATCTTCCGTGAGGGATAGGCTCTGCATTCTGCGGCCAACACTCCGCTGGATACCTTTCCAGAGACGCTTGTGCCTGTTTAGGGCCGCGGTCCTTATTTGCATCCGGCAGTAGTCGTCAGCCTCTCGCAATTCTGACTCGGTTCGGGCCGCTAGGATATACCCTAGTGGCGAGGACACCACCGATTCGTCGCATTCGCGGCAGAACCATGCCTCCCGGTCGATTCGTGCTCCGCAGTGACAGCAGTACATGCTATTGACTTCTATTTTGCTGAATGTGCAACTACCGTTCCTTCCTGCGAACCGCACCTTGATGCCGAAACCTCATCGAGCGGGATCTAGGCACTTCGTAGTATTTTTTGATTAGTGTGTGTTCCAGGCCAGTCCGATATCCTTACTCAATTCTCCTGACCACGCGGGACTGCCCGTGATCACTGACATCGAATGCTCAGGACGGAATAGTACTTATGAACCTGGGAATTCACTATCATATTCGCTGGTCATCCGACTCGTCTCTCGATTGGAAACCCTTCCGCGTGAAACATGAAGCCACGAAAATGGCCGAACGAATCAAGAAACCGAAAGAGCGCTACAGCATCGTTGAGCGTGGTGATCAGTGCGAACGATGCAAGGAATTCAAGTTGAAGGCCTTTTTCGTCGTGAATGAATGACCCTTCGTCCAAACCTAAAAGACCATCACAGCAGTGCACCCCAACGTTTTCAATTTTTCCGCAGGCGACTGTCTGCAACGATGTGTTCTGCTCGAAGGGGGTGGGTAGGGTAACCCATTAGATAATCGGAGCGCACAATGGAACACTTGAGGCGAAACTGCGGTGCTCCAAATTGTGCCCCTACTAGCCGCTACTGCCTCCTGGGGTGAACCCACAAAGTGCTCTTTTTCCTGTGTCCAGAAGTTACCAACGAGCAACTCTGCCCTTCCGAGTATTGACGGGGAAAATCATGGACGCGCACCATACCAGTAAAAGGATTTGCAGGATGAGGAATCCTACCGCGACCACTCTCCACCGGCCGAAACATTTTCGTAAGGCAGATCAAATTCGTTTGGAGGCACCGATGTTTGGGCGAATTGCATTTGTTCTCTGTGTAATATTCACTGGCGCGACATGCCTGCTGCATGCCGAAAATCGCGTGCTCGCTGAAGTACGTTTCATCACCCACAACCGTGCCGAGAAAACGGCTGGCGTGTGGGTGGACGGACAATACCTCGGCTACGCAAAAGAACTAAGCGGCGACAAGAAATTACTCCTTCTCCCTGGAAAGCATGAAATCATCGTTCGCCAGCCTTGGTACAGGGACTACGTAGAACAGACAGTGCTGGAGCCTGGCGAGGTGCGCACCCTAAATCTTTCCCTCGTGAAGGATATGCGTGCACCGTCGAAGGATGCGACTGGAGAGTTGAAGATTTCGGCCACACCGGCAAGGGCCGCGGTATTCGTTGACGAACAGTTCGCTGGACACGTTGATGAATTCGATGGGGTGGGACAAGCCATGCTGCTGACCCCAGGACAGCATCGCGTGCGCCTCGCGTTGCCTGGGTACCTGCCGTTCGAAACTACAGTGGACCTGCGGCCACACCAGAAGCTCAAAATCGAGACGGCTCTTGTGAAAGGGAGCATCACCGAAGCCGGCTCTCTCGTCAGTCGAAAGTGAGAGAGAAGACTGGCTCCGCGCTGAAGCCGAGATCACCGTCAGAAGCGAAAGAGCCGCCGCCCGAATCTCCACGGCAGTGAAGCAGTGAATGAGGCCCCGGAATCGTCCGGGGCAATATTTTTGGGCGGCTAACTTCGAATCGCACCGACGAGAGCATAGTAGAGTCGTTATGTTCAGATTCTGATCGTCGCCGAACGATGGAAAGAATGACACAGCCTCAAATTTTGGGGTGACCCCGGCTTTTCGATTTCATGAGGCCCTCCCGGCAAACTTGATGTACCATCGCAAGTCGCCATGCGTCTTGGAAAACTGGCAATAGCGATCGTGACTGACATCCATTTTCTGATTCCGCTCATAGTCCTTGTGCTTGGTCTTGCGCTGTTGTTCCTCTTGCATTAGCTACCCGGAGATTTCCCTTGTCCACGATCATGCCCAAACAGAAAGTCGCCGAGTTCAGCTCGATGCACAGTCTTGGTGTGGCCTCCGGGCTCGCCGCCGGGGTGTGGCTCGGCGCCGCAGAGGCTCCCACTAAATTGGTGAATGCCGGCTTCTCTCCCTACGCCATTTCCTTCTGTATGGTCGCGGGAGTGTTCACCGCCCGATGGACCTTTCCCACCTTATTAAAGGGGACGAAGTACGTCTTCAGCGATCTCGCGGAAAACAAGCACCTCATCGTGTGGGCGGTACTGGCCGGTGCCATTTGGGCCGTTGCCAACACTCTCACGGTTTTTGCAATTCGCGACGTGGGACTTGCGGTCGCCTTTCCCCTTTGGAACACCAACTCGCTCGTGGGCCTGCTCTGGGGATTGCTGCTCTTTAACGAATTGCAGGGCGCAGCCGCTCGAGACATTGCCAAGGTCGTGCTTGGTGCCATAGCCATTTTGGGCGGCGCGATTCTTCTCGGCTTCAGCACCATTCACGCCGATCAGAGTTCTTTGCACCATGCCCGCGCCGGTGTCGCTGCCGCCTTAGGAGCCAGCCTGCTCTGGGGCACCATGTACGTACCCTACCGCAAGGCATACATCAGTGGCATGAATCCGCTCTCGTTCGTCACCGTGTTCACTGTTGGAGAATTGGCGACCGTGTTTCTGCTGGTGTTGGCCTTCGATGGCGGCTTTCGCGCCCCCATCTTTCACTCTGCGCAGGCTCGTCCCATGCTTTTCTGGCTTTTCCTCGGAGGATTCGCTTGGGTCATCGGCGATATCTTTCAGCAGTTCGCCACCAAGTACGTTGGAATCGGCCGCGGCATTCCCCTTTCTAACACCAACCAGCTCTGGGGCCTGGCCTGGGGGGCGCTGGTTTTTGGCGAGCTTGCAGCCGCCGACCGATCACATAAAATATTTGTGGGATGCGGTTCCCTGGTGATGATTCTCGGGGTCCTCGCGATCAGCACCGCAGTAGCAACTGGTGGCGAGCGCGCCTCGAGAAATAGGGCCATCAAGCGGGAATGCGAGCGCTTTGGATTGTCCTATGATCACGTGCTCGCCACCAACGAAGGCACCGAGTTCACGGAGCGCGTGCGCGCCCGCAGCTTCTGGGATTACTGCATCATCGCGGGCGCCGTTGGCGTATTTGCCTGGCTGGGAACCAACGCGGCCGTGCCGGCCTTGCACGTGGACTACCGCTGGCTGACAATGTTGGTGGGTATCTTGCTCGCGACCGCTCTTGGCATGGGTTGGCGCTTGTGGAAGTTAACCCGGTTTGGCTGATTTGCCGAAAAACGAGAGTGCCTTGAGCCACCCGGCGCAAAAGGAGTACTTATGAGCGCTGATCTCCGCCTGTCTCAACCGATGAAGAATCTCGAGCAGTGGGACGACTTCCTCGAGAGCCGCTACAAGCACAGAAAATCCGAGGATCAGTTCCGCCAGTACGATGCCCAGGCCAATCCCGGCGTCGCGGAGTTCTACCGTCTCAACCATGAGAACCAGACGCTCGATTACGTTCTCCGCAAAGAAAACCAGTACTTCGGCCTCAAACGCCGCCGCCAGTCAATCTGGGAGGCGGCTGAATTTCTGAATACTCTGGTGGACGACAGCGATCCCGACACCGACCTCACCCAGGTCGAGCACCTCCTGCAGACCTCCGAAGCCATCCGCCGTGACGGCCATCCGCGCTGGATGGTGCTGGTCGGCTTCATTCACGACCTTGGTAAGTGCCTCTGCCTATATGGTGAGCCCCAGTGGGGCGTGGTGGGGGACACATTTCCCGTCGGCTGTGCCTGGTCCGATCAGGTTGTCTTTCCCGAGTACTTCCGCAACAACCCGGACGCCGCCATTCCGGAATATCAGACGGAAATCGGCATCTACGAACCGAACTGCGGTCTTGATCGCGTCCACATGTCCTTTGGCCACGACGGTTATATTGCCGAAGTCATGAAGCCCTATTTACCCGATGAGGCGCTCTACATTCTGCGCTTCCACTCGTTCTATGCTTGGCACCGCCACGGAGCCTACTCGCACCTGACAAACGAAAAGGACGCTGCCATGTTACCGTGGGTCAAAAAATTCAATCCCTACGATCTCTACTCCAAGGGACACGCCAAGCCCAATCTCGCCGAATTGAAACCCTACTACGGCGATCTCTTCGCCGAATTCCTTCCGCAAAAGCTCGATTGGTGATGGAGGAAGTGTAGGTTAATTTAGCGGGTGAAGTGGAGGATAGGCTAGTAGCCCTAAAGTCAGCGATATCGAACTCACCCGCTGGATGAACGACAATTGGATTGCTGTTATCAATTGTTTACGCAATTTCGAGGTGCTCAGGCAGGCTGGAGCCTCAGGCCAAATCTGACCCAAATTCTCAATTGGTCATTCTTGCTTCAACTCTTACTACCAACGTCGTATGGAACTTAGTCGTTGGACCCTCTTTACTCCTGAGTACCCAGAAATCCCCTGATCTCCCTGGTCATCGTTCTGATCGTCATGCTCATCATGGTGGAGGTTCTTGTGTTGATGATCGCGTAAGTGGAAGTCGAGGGGTGGAAACGGCAGCGGCAGCGGGGGCAGAGGCAGTGGAGGAAGTCGTGGACGTCAAGGTCAAGGTTGACGGTGAGGTGCTGGAACCGGAAGGGGAAGTCGAGGAAAGTACAACTGGGGCGAAAGGAACCGCTATTTATGCCTGCAGAAACCCTTCCTGGAATTTTTCGACCTGAACGCATTATATTAACTACATTTGTTTTCATTAGTTTATTAATGACTTGCATAATTTGTTCAATAACTCAATTTGTTCACGATACGTGAACACCGCAGAATGCTGAACGGATTCCGCTTCGAGAAAGCCATAGGCAGGTGCTGCATACTATGCCGCTTAGAACGAGCGAATACGCGGCTAACGCTTGTCGCGTGCCATCTTCCTTTCCGCGCTGGAATCTTCGCCGCGTTCAGGGCGTCTGCCATCGTGTCATAGGCCAGCCCCTCGGATCTCATGCGATAAATGCGCCTAATTACCTCAGTTTCTCCCGGGATTGATCCGTACGGCTTCCGTCCCTCGCGGTAATCTTACGACTAGCACGCGCACGCTGATGGGCTCCGCGAAGTTTCTGCACAATCATCGCCCGTTCATACTCTGCGAATGCTCCCATCATTTGGCGAAGCAAAACACGGGTTGGATCATCCGACAGCATGTCTGGCTCGACCCAGGACGGATGAAGTTGGTAGCGCTACCGGGAATCGAACCCGGGTTTGAAGATTGAGAATCTTGCTACCTTTGAGCATATTGGGCTTCGGGCGCGGCACATCGACCCAATACCCGTGAGCTGCATCCTCTAGGACAGTTGACGCCCGCTTCTCATACATTTGCCGCTAAAGGAGTCCCGGCCTTCCCTTCTCTTCTTGGCAAACAATTTCCTAACAAACAAGTAACATCTGACCGACATCGCAACCCGACGCTGCTGAGTCCAATCGAGTAGGAGTAAAGATCATGTGGATGCGCTCATGTGCTGTCTGCAAAACCCTCTTGCGGAAATTACGACTCAGCGATTCTGTCCAATGTCGGTGTGGTTGGGAATGGACGGGCTTCTCGAAGTAGGCTACGAATGGCGAAAATTATAGAGTTCTACAGACCGAGCAACTTTAGAAAAAACGCCGAAATCAGTCCGCACGAGCGGGGCAAAGTGATCGAGTTCCGCGTACCTCCCAAGAAATCCGCGTGAAGTGCCGCACTGCGGACGGCGGGGTAGCGTCACGCTAACGCTTTCGGGTCAATGCGGGCAATGGCAATTTAACGCTAACTAGCCCTCACCCGACGGCCAAGAGGAATGATCGGACGTTTTCCTTAACTGCTCGTGGGTTGAGGTGCCATGGGCAGGTCGTGCTTCGATGCGTAGAAACTGACGCCCAAAAAGTTAGGTTGGCGTCCCTGGACAAATTCGATGCCGTAAATGAACTCGCCTTTCACGACTCCCACGTGGGAGACAACCCGCGCTGGAGACTCGATACCGCAGCGATTGCTGATGGTGATAACGGAGCCAACGATCAGTTGACGATCTAGGTGGATCGCCGCCCCGTGTAGATTCAAGTTCGTCGCCGTGGCAGCTTCCGAGAAGGCGCGCTTCTCGAGATCGTGCCCGATGACGTTGATGCATATAGGGAGAGCTATTCGCGGACTTCGACGCTGGCCACCGTTAACCGGGATGAGACTCGCGCTCATGGAACATGCACAGATTAAACGGCGACAAGCGACTCGGCCAATTTACGCTAGTCACTTTCGCGAGGTGACCCTTGCGAACCTCCGCATTTTGAGTGCTATGGAAACCGTCAATGATGTTGCGATTTCTCGCCAACCCCGTCACTAGGGCCGAACTAAGGGTTTGTTTTCGAAGACGTCTTCGGCGCGATGCAATGCTTCTTCCACATTCGCACAGATGTTCTCCGGCCCCACCACTTCCTCGAATTCAGCTTGATGGATCAGCTGTGCAGGCTGTTCGCGGGCGCCACACAAGATCAAGGTTCTTCCGGAGGTGTGCAGTTGCCGTGCTGCCTCCTCAAGTGCGTACAGCCCGGTTGCGTCAATTGCGGTCATGTTGCGCAGCCTAACGATCACCACCGGCGGTAGCTTGTGCATATTGTCGGTAATGCTGGCAATCTTGTCCGTTGCGCCGAACAGGAACGGCCCATGAATGCGGAAGATAGTTGCGTAGTACGGAATGTCTTTATCCTGCAAAATGTGCACGCGACCATCCTCGATGTAATCGTCCGTGACCTGGGACACAGTGGTCGTGTTAGCTACGCGAGTAATGAACAACAACGCCGCCAAGATCATTCCAGCTTCAACGGCCACGGTTAGGTCGGCAAACACCGTCAGCAGGAACGTGACAAGCCATACGCTGATGTCTGTCTTCGTTAGCTTGAGCAGCTGCGGTATCTCCCGCCATTCACCCATGTTGTAGGCAACGATTATCAGGATTCCCGCCAGGGCTGCCATAGGAATGAAGCTGGCATACTTCGCCGCAAACAGCAGAACACAAAGCAACGTCGCTGCATGAATCATTCCGGCCACAGGCGACTGCGCTCCCGAACGGATGCTGGTTGCAGTGCGAGCAATTGCGCCCGTAGCTGGCAGGCCTCCGAACATTGGCGAAACGATGTTTGCCACGCCCTGTCCCATCAACTCCACGTTGGGATTGTGATGGTCATTGCTCATGCGGTCCGAAACCACCGCTGACATCAGTGACTCAATCGCGCCCAGCATTGCAACTGTGAACGCCGGCCCCAGTAGTCCGTACACCAGCCCGGCATGCCATCGTGGGATCACGAGATGCGGCAGGCCGTTCGGAATGCCGCCGAACCTCGATCCGATCGTCTCGGCAGGGATCTTCAAGAGGTAAGCTGCGACGCTCACGCCGAGCATCGCGACAATAGGCCCGGGAATGCGACTGGAAATGGCGCGGCACACCAGCATTACCGCGACCGTCGCCGCCGCGAGAAATGTCGCCCGCCACGACCAGGTCGGCGCGGAGGCCGCCAGAGCCTTCATCCTCAGCCAGAACTCACCTGGAACCGTCGCCAGCTTAAGGCCGAAGAAGTCTTTAATTTGCGTGCTAGCAATCAACACCGCGATCCCGTTGGTGAAGCCGATAACGACCGGACGTGGAATGAACTTCACTGCCGATCCCATACCGGTGACGCCGAGAATCACGAGCAGCACGCCGGCCATCATTGTGCACATGAACAGGCCATCGACCCCATGAGTTGCAACAATGCCTGCGACGACAACCACGAATGCCCCCGTCGGCCCGCCGATCTGGGTCTTTGATCCGCCTAGCGCTGAAATCAGGAATCCAGTCACCATGGCGCAGTAGATGCCGGCTTGCGGTGTCAGTCCCGATGCAATGCTGAATGCCATTGCGAGTGGCAGTGCCACCAGGCCCACTGTGATGCCAGCAATCAGGTCTTTTATGAATTTATTGACGTTGTAGTCACGCAGGCACAAAACTGACTTCGGCAGCCAGCGGTCGTCAATTGAAAAGGGCACAACTCGAGAAGACATAACTTGTGCCCATTATGACAGAGTCTCCGGAAACGGAGTGCCCCACCCGTCGGCACAAATTCCTTGGTGAGATCTTAGAGTTGACGAAAGCAGGCGCATCACAAGCATGCTTTTCTTCCCCAAAAACGGATAAACGGAGAGTCTCACCGTTGTTCACCTTTTCCAAAATTTCCTGGGAAATTTCTTGAAATTTTCTGAACGGAAGAGGATGGGAAAGCCGTCGCTGATCACCTTAGAACGGGTACGCCCGCACAACTTGTCCAATTTTGTGCACGCGAGTTTCCTCGCGAACCGGAACGCCTGTATACCATATTGTGTACCACAAAACCCGCCTAGCACCTCCTCGCCGAGAGTGAGCGCCGATCTCGCGGCAAAAAATGAAACCCGCTGATTTAGCGGGTGTTAGCGGACGATAGCTGGTAGCCCAAACGTCAGCGATATCGAACTCAGGAAGGCGCTGTGTGACCAGTGGGCTAACGTTCTCAGATGGTTACACGGCTTCGATCAGCTTAGGGATGCTGCTTGACCGCACGGAACTCGACAGGCTGTTGCGCACGTTCAGTGGCGTTGTGCGCAGGCAGATAGATCGAAGCATTACGGACAAACTGCGCCATGAACTTTTGGATACCACTCCACCGGCCATTTCGCCCGGCACGATGGGACAGCTAGCGAAGTGGTGTAAAACGAATAACCCGCTTTATTGGGAGGGCATGGACATCGCACAGAAGATCAGCCAGCTCCTGTTCGGCACCATTCTCGACCGCTCTCAACTGGGCGTCTAAAACAAACATCTGTTGACACCCCTCCAGCCGGGGCATAGGATTTGCGCCGTCCTGGGCAAGCACGAAGGAAATAGCGGGCTAGAGGATGCAAGGCCTGCAGCGTACCTGTGCTTCGGCACGTTACACGCGCCTCACTTGTGCTGCCCAGGTTTTTTGTCCCTTGCTTTCGGCGCTTGAACCCAACTTGAACCGGGCCTATAATCCTCGCCGATTTCGAAAGGAGATCGCACCATGACCGAAACATCAGGTTCTTTCACCGGCCGCACGCGCATGCTCCATACGGTTTCGCTCGCCGACGTTCCAGGCCACGAGCTGCAAACGGTCGAAGTCGTCGGCACGCACAGCTCGCCCGACGCGATATGGAACAACGCCCGCGTGAGCTACTGGGGCGTCTCGGATCTCGTCGCGGGCAGCGGCTCCCAGCGGGGCTATTACGCCAACGAGCACAGTGACGGCGGTCTTGAGTACGGAGCGTTCGAGGGCAGGGTCACGACCGATGTCAACGGAACGCGCATTGAGGGGACTTGGCGCGCGACGAGCGGAACGGGAATCTACGCGGGCATGAAAGCGGAAGGCACGTTCGCGGTTCGGTTGACTTCGCCAAGTGAAGGAGAATGCTCCTGGCAGGGCCGCTATGAACTCGCCGCCCCCTCCAAAGCCGCATAATCCAAACAACAGTACCAGCGAAAAAGTCGCGCTCCCGCGCGGCTTTTCCCATCAGAACACACGCAAAATCCGTGACCCAAACCTCACGAAGAATCCAAGTCCACACATGGCATCCTTATCATCGGGCCACTCCGACTCGTACCCAGACGGCACTTGACCTTCCCGGAAAACTACCGCGGCTCACATCGCGGACTTCGACCATAGCGCCCTTTGGAAGCTTCCAGCCAGTGTAGTCACCGTCTAGTAGCTTGCCCTCCGTCTGCTGCCAAGGCGGGACAAACGTTCGTGTTAAACCCTTGGTGGCGAAGTCCAAAATGACGATATTTCGTTCAGACCTGATGCGAATCCATTCTCCGATTCGAGGGAGAGGTTGCTTGTCGCGATAGCTTGACCGGACTACTTTGATGTATGGACCTTGGATAAACATCTGGGAATGTTCGTCATAATAGCCTGCCAGAATCCAACCTGTATCGTTAGGAATTATGACCGGAGTAGCGTTGTCACTGATGATCGCGGAAGCAAAACCAAAGATCTTCGAAATGGAATCCGTGAATCCTGCTATCGCAGCGGCAGCCGCTGCAATGACCAAGAAGTAGGCAATGTATTTTCGATTCTTCCAGCGCCTCAAGATTCGTTCTGACAACGGGGTATCTTTCATCATCGAACCACCCTCTCTCAACCTCGCATCAATGCACGATCCGCGCGAAATAAGAATCGAATTGACGCTCGCCCCGCGTTCGCAAGGAAAGCAGCTACGCCGGACGCCGCTTGGCCACGGCTCGGTAGATAGCAAGGAGCAACACCGCACCGACCACCGACATGATGAAGCCTGCCGATTGCTCTTCCTGGTACAGTCCGATCACCCGGCCGAGCCAGGTTGCGACGAGCGACCCGGCGATGCCGAGCAGGATTGTAATGATGAAACCGCCGGGATCTTTGCCCGGCATGAGAAGCTTCGCGACTGCACCGATCACCAAGCCTATTAGGATTACCCAAAGCCAATGCATATTCGCCTCCGTTCAAGCGCAGCGAGTATACAGCTTGGCCACCTTACGCACGCCTCACTTGTGCTGCCCAGGTTTTTTGTCTTCTGCCTCCGCCGCTTGATCCGAGGCTCGAAGCGGGCCTATAATCCTCGCCGATTTCCAAGGAGGCTACTATGGCCGAAACCCGCAAAGTGATCGATTGCCGCCGCTTCCCGGCGGACAAGCCGTGCTCCATCGTTATTTCCGGCACCGAAGAGGATGTGCTTGATCTCGCCGTCATGCACGCAAGCACGAGACACGGACACGCAGACACGCCGGAACTGCGCGAGCAAATCCGCTCCATGCTGCAGGATGAATCGACAGCAACAGCCGAAGCCGCTTAAAAGCGGCCAGCTCCAGCCTAAAGCCGCGTACGACCACCCTATCACCCAAAAAGCCGCGCTCTGCGCGGCTTTCCCTCACCAGAGACATGAAAAATCCGTGACCCAAATCTCACGAAAAGCCCAGGCCCACACCCCGCAAAATCCGTGACCTGGCCTGGCCCCGCAAAACCGTCCGTTACGAATCCGGGAGACGCTTCTTAGTTACTATCCATCTGCAGGTTCTCGTGCCACATTTTCTCCTGGCGTGACGCAGTGAGCAGTACCGGGCAATAGTCCTTAAGATGTTCTCTTCCGTTCCCGCCTCCCTGAACCCAAATTCTCGAAGAGCCTAGGGCGGAAAAATGACTGTACATATGATCTGGCGCGACGGCGATCATGGCGCTGGATGGGCCTGTTCTCAATGTAGTTGGATTTTGGTGGCACCGCCATTTTCCTTAGAGACTACCGTCGCAACGCTCGCATACAACCGTGCTGCACATGCGGCATTTGAGCAGCACGAGTGCATCGCTAGCGCGCCAAGCACCAAAGCCGCGTCCCACTCGGCGGGCGCGGGCACATAACCTGATACAAATTAGGAGGGGTCTCCTCGCCTTCTCCGCAGGGTAGCAGGCACCCCACCCATTCAAGGTCTCTATCAGCCAAAGCCCACCTAATTTAGGTGGGCCACTTGTTTATTTCTGCCTGCGGCGCTCCACCTTGATTGGATGGGGACCCCGCTCGCTTCCCGTGAAGCGTGGCGAGTCGCCAGCCCGACAGACCACCCATAAAAAATAGTGGCTGAAAAAGAATTATTAACTATGTCTACTCTTCCGAAGTACTACTTCCGGGACATCCCGGCGCACCTGATGGAGGAAATCATTACGGGAATGATCGAGGGCAAGATGGAGCCGACGCCCGAGCTTGAGCGCGAAGCCGAAGCGTTTCTCGCAGAGAGCCGTTAGCGCACCAGAGAGCGGGAGTACCTCCCGCTCTCTTTCTTTTTGCTCGGACTCGGAGTTTAAGATCTTGCCTCCTCGCCTTCTTCCCAGGGTAGCCAGCACCCCGCCTGCTCAAGGTCTGCACCGAATAAGTTACAGATGTTTCTGCCTACGGCGCTCCACCTTGACCCGGCGGGGAACCCCGCTGGCTTCCCGTGAAGCGTGGCGAGTCGCCAGCAGACAAGCCACGACTTAAAAAACAATCGCTGGGAAAAAGAACATAGTTATGAACGATGCTTTTCGCGCCAATGAGAAGAAGCACGGGGAAGAAGGCAAAATCAATTACCGCGATTTCGGCCACTGGGCGGACATGGCAAATGAAGCCCAGAGCCCCGAGGAGTTCGAGCAGAGCGTTCTGCACGAACAGGTGGAGCACCTGAAGAAGTACGTGGTCAAGAAAACTGAGATCAAGGGTATACGTGCCGACTACGCGGACCACGAGAAGACGGCCATCGCCGCAGGGTCCGTGCGCAACGAGTTCCGGAAACGCACCGGCATGAGCTTCCAGGAATTCTTTGACAATGTGAAGGCCGACAGCGCTGACCCAAACTGATGTACTGTCCACTTACTGTCCATTACGGGAAGGAACGGGGGCGACCTGCGGAGACGAGCAAGACTATAGAGACACCGGCAAGAATCTGCCGAACGACGCGTAAACACAGGGGGAGAAACGCTAAGTTGAAGATTTGGTAGCGCTACCGGGAATCGAACCCGGGTTTGAAGATTGAGAATCTTCCGTCCTAACCCCTAGACGATAGCGCCTCGCAACGAGATTATAGCAATTCTAACCAGACCCAAAGCAATGCGCGCAGAAAGGCCGACGCCATCTGATATGTGGCGCCCTACCTCATTCGAGGTGGACATCTCATGAAAAAGCGATCTTGGTCTTAGTAGTGCCGTGGCCTGGTCTCGCGGAGAATTGTGGCAAAGTTGCGACCATGCAGGCTGAAGCCTTGCTCGATCCTACCGGTAACTCCGACGCGGGCTTCGCGTCCTGGCACGCCGAAATTGCTGCTATAAACCCAGATTCGGCCGGTGCCATCATCCAGTTGGAAGGCACCCTCGCCCATGACGGCAAACGAATTGACCACCCGACCAACGACCGTGATTTCTTTTCCGTGAAAACGGCCGGGGTCGCGGTTCACAGACTCGATCGGCTGGCGAGGGGGGCAGGCGGCCAGCAGCAGCGCTGAAGCAATCAACAAGGCAGCAAATACGAATCTTAAGTACGCGGTCCGTTTTGGCGTCAAGTGGTTCTCCCTCAAGCAGACTTTCTACACTTATGGTTGAACACAGCTCTTGCGGAATAGTTGCGGGCAAATGACATTCTCCCAGGTGCTTGCGACCTCGATTTCGAGACTGTCTCCAGTCATGATATTTTGAAACACCGATGAGGAAGCTTGGTTTGATTGTCGTAGCTGTAGCAGGCCTGGGTACGGTGCTTGCCCAGGAAAGCCTGGAACCCATCCCGGTTCCTCTTACAAACAACGCGGTGGTTGCCGTGAAGGTTTCAGGGCAGACGCTCGTCTACTCCTTCATGGGCTTGGATGCGAGCAAGAAACCGGATGCGGTGAAGAACTCGGCCTACGCTCTCAACCTCAAATACAACAAATGGACCACAATCCGGCCGGTGCAAGGGTCGGGACGGCTAGGCGCGGGGGCTGCCGCCGTCGGTGAGGAGGTGTTCGTGATCGGCGGGTTTGTGCCCGACCGCTCCGGACTGCAGGCGATTGTGGCCGACGTGTCGGTTTACTCACCGCTCGCCCTGCGGTGGTATCGGGGACCGGATCTGCTCACCCCGGTGCGGGACGCGATGGCTGCCGAGTATCGCGACCGTTACGTCTATGTGGTGGGAGGCTTCTCAAAATCTGGCCCGACCAACGACGTGCAGCTTTACGATACCGCGACGAAGGAATGGTCAAAGGCCACACCTTATCCGGGACCTGCGGTCTTTGGCCACTCGGGAACCATCGTGGGCGACACCATTGTTTATGTGGATGGCGCAAAGGCGAGCGGTGCTACCACCGGCCCGCGCTACGTCGCGTCCGATGAATGCTGGATGGGGAAGATTGAGCGCAAGGATCCAAAGAAGATCACCTGGAGCAAGCTGCCGGCCCATCCGGGAAAAGCGAGATATCGAATCGCAGCAGGCGGGGCTGACAAAGAAGGAAAGGCCTACTTCGCAGGCGGAAGCGACACAATTTACGATTACACGGGCATCGGGTTTGATGGTGCGGGTGCGGAACCCTCGCCCGTGGTGTTTGACTACAACATAAAACACGATGCCTGGGAGACGATCCTCGACAACGACCCGAATCCAACCATGGACCATCACGGGATGGCGGTCACGTCAGACGGTTTAATCACTGTGGGCGGGATGGCAAAGGGACAGAAGGTTACTGGAGCCGTACGAGTGCTGCCCAGAGGAAAATAGGCGATCTGCGTTCCTAGCGAAAAGACCCTCACGACAGAGGCTACTGCGGTGCGCAGAGGAGACGCATTTTCAACGTACCCGAGCTAGAACCAGCGTGACATCGTCGGGTTGCTCGACGGCGCCGATCCAGTCATCGACGGCGGCGGTGACGACCTCCGAAATGCGCGCCAGAGGAAGGTCCCGATTTTCTCGAACGATTGAAATCAGTCGCTCTTCACCGAATTCTCCAAAGTCATTCTCGGGCTCGGTCACCCCGTCGCTGTAGGCAAGGAAGATGTCGCCGCGGCGCATGTGGACGGTTTCTTCGTTATAGGGAACCTCATCGAACAGCCCCACAACTGTCCCCCCGCACTGCAAGCGGCTGACGCTTCCATCATTGCTCAAGAGCAACGGTGGCAGGTGACCGGCGTTGCTGTAGACAAGACGGCGGGCCTCGCCGTCGTACATTGCCAGAAACAGGGTGGCGTACTTCTCGAGCGGAGTGCTGTGATAGAGCTGATGATTCAGGAGCGAAAGCATCGTACTCGGTGAGACCTCCGCGCCTTGCACGATGGATTCGTATCGCGCCGACATTGTTTCACCGGCCACCACTGCCTCGGCTTGCCGGAACACGGGAATGCCCTCGATTGCATAGGCACGAACGGCGGAGTGGATTGTAGACATGAGCAAGGCGGCGGAGATTCCCTTCCCGCTCACGTCGCCCACGGCAAGGATCATGCGATCGCAGCCGAGGGAAAGAAAATCGTAGTAGTCACCGCTTACGCTGCGTGCGGGCCGGCAAAAGCCATGCACCTCGAGGTTGGCTAGCTGCGTAATCTCGCGCGGGAAAAGCTGGTTCTGCACTTCTTTGGCGATCGAGATTTCATTCTGCAAGCGCTGTTTTTCCTTCTGCTCGAGAACCAATTTCTGAATGGACTCGGTCATCAGGTTGAAGGAGCTGGCCAAGGCGGCAAGCTGGTCGTTGGAGGTGATGGGGATACGATGGCTGAAGTCACCTCGGTTGACGAATGTGGTAGCCCGGTAAAGCTCGGCGACGCTGCCGGTAACCGTACGAGTGAGTTGCGCGCCAATCCAGCTGGCGACGATCTCAAAAACTCCCAAAACGATGGCAATGATGAGGATCAAGACCTCCATCGCCGTGCCAACTTCGCCCAGCGCTGAAAACAGATGGGCGTAAAGATTCGACAGGCGTGCTCCGCCACTGCCACCGCCCATCCCCAGATCGCTGCCTTTTTTGCCGTTGGACCAATCGATAGTTTCTAAATGTCTTCCGAAAGGAACCCGGATATCCCAAAAACCTCGAGCCGCTTCAGCCGAGCCAGCGCTATAGACCGGGGGAATGAGCCTTCCATTTTGGTCAAGTTCACCGATGTTTACCTCTCCCAAGTCAGGAGCTACGAGGGCTAGGACTCGAGAGTCGAAAGGCCGGCTGACGATAACGCTCAACTGCCCCTGGCGCGTAGAAGCCTGACTGAGGGCGCGCATGAAAGGTATGCTCTTGTCCCGCACCAGACCCGCGAAGGCCCGGCCGATCCCGGTGGGAGGCCGGATTGCCGTTTCCTGCCCTGGACCGTTGAACAGAAGTTGACCATTGAGCCAAACCGAGATCTGAACATTCGCGGTCGTCACTGAAAAATTGTCGGGCTTGCGGCCCGCTTCGAGGTCACTGGCGATCGCCTGCTCTACCGTTTCGGACATGGCGTTCAGCTCAGCAACGGTGGAATCCAAGCGAGAGGTAGCCACAAACGTTGCGAACTGTCCCGCAAGAAGGTAGAGCGAGCCGAGAAACAGCGCGACCAGAAGAACGAAGGGGATCACACCAATAAATATGTAAGTAACGATCAAGCGGTTGCGGAGGCGCCAGAGCAGGCCGCGGGAGATGCGGCGAACCAATAGGACCAGCAGCTGAGCGATCACGACCGCGCTCAGAAAAGTGACCCAGCCTCCAAGAGATGCCCCCCAAGAGGATTTCAGAGTTCGTGAGAGCTGCTGCAAGGCAAACAGAAACACACCGATTGCGAGCAGATAGCAGGTGACAATTGCCAGCTTGCTGTGCGGATAGACCGCATGCTTCTCCATCCAGATTCGCAGCTGCAGCAGGCGAGAACTCATGGGAGACCTGAATTATAGACGGTAGATAACAAGGAAGGTTGGCTCAAGCCGGAGTTGGCGTGCGCGACTGCTACAATGCGGCTGTGTCCCAAACATTCTGGATTGCAGGCTGGTTGTTGCTTGGTGGGGTGTGCGCGATGGCGCAGGAGGCCCCGGCCGGGAAGACGCCTCCCGTCAAGGTGAACGTGCTGAACGTATGCACGCCTTCGCCAGAGGAGCAGCAGCAGATTGCAGCTGCAATCGCGTTCATTCCGAAGCGGCCCTCGTTCAGCGCGGATTTCGAGATTGACCGCGGACGATCCGTGCTTGATCCAAGCTCGAACCCTCTCATGGTCGCAGGGACGATTGCTCCCGGGGGAGACAGCGCAATTGCCGACTTCGTTCGCATGCGTCGAGACTTTGGAGGCGCTTCCCCATTCACGACCGTGCAGTACTCATTCAGCCGAGACGCCAAGCAGATGGTGGAAACCCTGGTCTTCCGAGTGAGGGATCCGAAGGACCTCCTGCAGCTTTCGTTGGAGGACAGCGCGTCTGCCGTGACGACAGCGGCAGCGATGCTGAGTTCATCGACCCCGGTGTCAAGGATCAAACTTGAGAGGTTTGGCAAATCTTCGATCGTATTGGCGCGCTGTTCCAGCATGGAGACAGGCCAACCGGTGGATCAAAGCAAGTACGAACCGCTGTTTTCGTCAGCGACGGCGGCGCTTTCGGGCTACCGGGATCATCTGGGGGTAAGAGCACTGGTGCCCGAGGAGTTGACGCGAATCTCGAGTGGGCGGATGAAACCGGCCGCGAAGGCCGGTGCGGCCAAGCACTAGCTGAGTTACAGCCTGAAACCGAATCCAGGTTTGCTTCATCGAACCAATTTCTATGGAAAATGTGAGAAACGTAGTGATCATGGGATCGGGTTGCGCCGGGCATACGGCTGCTCTTTATACGGCGCGAGCGAATCTGAAGCCGCTGGTTCTTGAAGGACATGAACCTGGGGGCCAGCTTTCCCTCACCACCCTGGTTGAGAACTTTCCTGGGTTTCCTGACGGTATTCAGGGCCCGGAGTTGATCGCCAACATGCGCCGCCAGGCGGAGCGATTCGGAGCAGAATACAAACTTGCGCACGTAGACAAAGCGGACTTGTCCTCAAGCCCGATCACTCTCAAGGTCGGTAAAGATGAAGTCCGAACGCGCACGCTCATCATCGCAAGTGGAGCCTCGGCGCGATGGCTCGGCTTGCCTAGCGAACAGGCTTTAATCGGCCATGGCGTTTCTTCCTGCGCCACCTGCGATGGCTTTTTCTTTTCCGGAAAAGAGATCGCCGTAATCGGCGGTGGAGATTCCGCAATGGAAGAAGCACTGTTCCTGACGCGCTTTGCGACGAAGGTGAGCCTCGTTCACCGGCGCGAGCAATTCCGCGCTTCCAAGATCATGTTGGAGCGAGCCCAACAGCAGCCCAAAATTGAGATGATCACTAACGCGGTGGTGGATGAGGTTCTGGATCCGTCGAAAAAAGAGGTAACTGCACTCCGTTTACACGATGTGCGCAGCGACAAGAAATGGGACCTGCCGGTAAGCGCGATGTTCTTAGGTATCGGGCACATTCCTAATGCCAAGCTTTTCGAAGGCCAGCTGGAGATGGACCAGGACGGGTATTTGAAGACATCCAACTACGTGTTCACGAAGGTACCGGGCGTGTTTGCCTGCGGGGATGTACAGGACCGGCGTTACCGCCAGGCCATTACGGCTGCCGGGTCCGGCTGCATGGCCGCGTTGGAAGTCGAGAAATTTCTAGAGGATCAGGGGCACTGAGCGGCGCTGCTGGGCGATTACTTTTGTGCCCAGACGGTCGAGACGAGGGTAATCTGTTCAGTTTCATGCCGAGAAACTATGCTCTCTGGCATGAAAGTCTCCTCCTATGTTCTTGCCCTGATGCTTGCCGGTGCACTTGTTAGTTTCCCAGCCGCGAATGCGCAGACGGAAAATGTTGAGGTTGAAGGCTCCCGTAAGGTGGTGAGCAGAGTATCGCCGACCTACCCCCCGGTCGCTCGCAGCATGAATCTCAGCGGATCGGTCAAGCTCGAGATTGTTGTAGCACCCAATGGCTCGGTGAAATCCATTCAGGTCGTGGGAGGAAGTCCGGTGTTTTCCCAGGCTGCGGAGAGCGCCCTGCGCGCCTGGAGGTGGGAAAAAGGTGATCGCGAGACCACCGAGCACCTAGAAGTCCGGTTTAAGCCCTAGGTTCGACCCCTTTCGCCGTCACGGTCCTAACGGATCGGTTTGTGATACAACGTTCTGTGCTTGTACGGACTGGCAACCCTCCGGAGGCCGCTTTCGCGGCAGTCTCTTGTTGAGAACCCTCCTCATTTCTCTTTCCGAAAACCGTGCCTTGCGAGGGATGGCTGAAAAGTCTTCTTTGGGACAACATGTTTCTGGTCGTTTTGTCGCCGGTACTCAACTTCAAGATGCGCTGCGGGTAACGCAGGGTCTGAATGTCTCGGGTATGGCCGTGTCGGTGGACAATCTTGGCGAGAACGTTAGCAACGCTCAAGAGGCAAGGCAAAGCGCCGCTTTGTACCAGCAGCTTCTCGAGGAGATGTCGAGGCGGGCCCTGAATGCCAACGTCAGCCTCAAGCTGACCCACATGGGGCTCGATGTTGATCCCCTGCTGGCCTATGAGCTCGTGCACGGACTGGTCGTACAAGCAGCTTCGGCACGACCCAAGAACTTTGTGCGAGTGGATATGGAAGGATCTCCGTATACGCAGCGCACTCTCGACTTAGTGCGCGAGCTGCATCGTAAGCCCGAGGGTTGTGGCTGCGTGGGAGCTGTCATCCAGAGTTACATGCGGCGTTCCGAAGCAGATATCGCCGATTTGTTGAGTGACGGAATTCGCATCCGCTTGTGCAAGGGCGCCTATAAAGAGCCACCCGCAATCGCATACCAAGGCAAGCGGGAGGTGGATGCCAGTTATATTCGCCTCATGAAGACGCTGCTGAAAAGCGGTGTGTATCACGGGTTGGCGACCCACGACGAAAGCATCATCCGAGAAGCGCAGGGCTTTGTAATACGGGAGAAGATTCCACGGGAGGCATTCGAATTCCAGATGCTGTATGGGATTCGGCGCGATCTACAAAAGGCCCTCGTCCGCGATGGCTGGCGCATGCGAGTGTATGTGCCTTTTGGTACAGAATGGTATCCGTACCTGATGCGGCGTTTGGCGGAAAGACCAGCGAACCTCGGTTTTGTGGTAAGGAACATGTTGCGCGGCTAGCAAATTCAATCCGCTTTCCATGGCTTCCATGACGTTCGGGACCTGCAAGTTCCGACCCCTCCGCAACCAGCTTCCATCAGCATTCGATTCCAGAGTGGCGTCGACCTCACGCTGGGCTCGACATCCTGCGGAAAGCAGCCGGCGACCTCTCTAGGTTCCAACGACCGCCTGGGATGGCTGGATTCAAGCCGCTCAGCTATTCGAGATCAGTAGCTTCGCATCGACGATCGATCGCGAAGTTTAGTGCGGAGGACGAGGTACGTATCTTTGCTGTTCGCTGTTCGGCTGGGAGTTCCCTGAGTCTGCGCCTGAGCCGCCGGGCTGTTGAGGTGCAGGCGCCAAGGGCAGACGGGTTGCATCGTCGAGAATCTGCCTTTCCTGTGGCGAGAATTGACTGAAACGCCCTGACTGTAGCTCGCGCTGACGAACATTCGGGGGCATCGCCCGCAACGTGTCAATCGCATTGTGCACCGCCCGGCGCCGGTCTGTGGGCAGGTTGTTGAACTGATTTCTCATGCCGAGAAAGTCCTGCTTCTGCTTCGGCGTAAGGTGTTCCCAGGTTTCCATCCGACGGAGCACCTGATGCTGGCGATCCGATGGCAGACTATTAAACCGTTGCAGGCGCTGCTCGTATTCGCGTTGTGCTTCGCGCGGCAGTCGCCGGAAGGCGGGATCGTTCTCCAGTGCTTTGCGCTGCTGGTCGGGAGGCTTTTGACGCTGTTGATTGAGCCACTGGCCGGAGTGGTGCCCCTGCGCCGGTGGCTGGTACTGGGGATAAACGTGCGTTGGAGGAGCAGGCTCGGACTGCTGGGGAGGACGCGCCGTGTCGCGGTTCAAGTTAGTACGGGGCGGGTTGAATTGCGGGCGGGAGTCACGGCGCTCTTCTCTCGGCTGCTGGCGATTCTCCTGTCTTGGCTGCTGCACGTTCGGGCGGGGGACATTTCGCTGCTGGTCGCGGCGATTCTGCGCGAGCAACGGCGGTGCCAGGAGAATCAGCAACAAACCTGCCGAGCTACACCAGTTGCGAATTGTTGCTCTCGACGCCATCCTCTATCCCCGGAGACTTCCAGCTTAGTGCCCGCGTTTTCAGTACGCGTGGCCCGCACCACTTCGCTTAAGGATTCGCGTTTACATCCTGCTGAACCTGCAAATCGTCAAGCAGGCTGGCGGCAGAATCTGGATCGGAATCGGAAAGCATGTCGTGGTTGTTTTCGAGAACCTGCAAATCACTCACCGCGCTGCCGACGGCAACCGGCACAGGTTTCGCCTGGTGATATTGCTCGAGCCAGACTCCGCTTACACCGGCCACCAGAACCACCGCCATCGCAACCGCCACCACCGGACGCCTTAACCACGCAAACCAGCTGTGCTGTTGCTTAGCGGCTTCTTCGCGCAAGCGCGCCTGAAGCCGCACATCAAAATAAGGTGAAGGCTCCGGCGCCTGCCACTCGTCGAGCAGAGCCATGGTCTTGCGGAATTCTTCCAGTGTTCCCGCACACTCGATGCAAGAACGCAGGTGGAGACTGACATCAGAGTCGGCGGTCGCGAGGCCGGCGGCCAGATCCGGAAACAGTTCGCGAATTTCATTGCACTTCATGATCGTGTCCTTCTGCAATTCATCTTTGCCGTCTTTGCGAAAATCTCCGGTCCTCGCGGGAGAAAACCTTTACCACAAGGATCGAGAAGAACTGGCAAAGCTCGCAAAGCGAGGTCATACAAATTCTTTCAGCTGTGTCCGCAAAGATTCGTATGCGCGGAACAACAGCGACTTGGTGGCGGATTCACTCAACTTCAAAACTTCTGCAATCTGACGGTAGTCCATCTGTTGGTACTTGTGCATCAGGACTGCCATTTTCTGCCGCTCCGGCAAGGCTTCAACCTTCTGACGGATCGCGGCTAGCCGTTCCCGGCGCAGGATCTCTTCTTCGACCGTCGGCGTTTTATCGGCCAAGTCAGGCGCCTGACCCGTTTCCGCGTCCGGCTCGTCCAGATTGACCGTATTCTCGGCGCGTTCATGACGCGTGTCGCGAGCATGGTTCACACCGAGATTCGTCGCGATGCGATACAACCAGGTGCTGAACTTCGCGCTCGGCTCATAATTTGCCCGGGACCGATACACCCGCAAGAAAACCTCCTGCGCCAACTCTTCAGCAGTAGCAGAATTGTGTGCCATGCGATACATAAAACTGATGATCGGACGCCGATATTTCTGCACCAGATAGTCGAATGCCGCGTCGTCCCCTGCCTTTACCCGCAGCATCACTTCCGCATCGGAGGTTGCACTCGCGTCTACCGCAGCGGACGCGCCTCCCCCAACTGCGAGCAATCCGTGATTTAAGGCCACGCTGCTCACATCAGATGGAACCCTATCGGAGTCAGAAAGTTGCGTTTCCGACGACTCAGGATCTCGCCCCGATGTTCTTTCTTTTGAGTAGGTTACATCGTGAGCAGTGGGTTTCTTTTTCTTCCACATGTGAGACATTGTTGGAAATGGACCAAGACAGGGCTGCGCACCCCGGTTCAAGGCCCCAGCTGCTTCCGGAGTAAGGCTATCACGCTAAAAAGGGAAGGTGGGAGTTTCTGGTGCGCCATCTCGCTCACCTGTGTCTCGGTAGTTTCGTCTATCGGTCCCAACCTCGCAGTTCATAGTATTTGTCTCTGGGTTCCGCGGTTAAGCCATTGATGCCATGCCGGGGTAGCCACCATAAATGAACGATTGCGAAAGCAATGAGCATGAGCCCTATCGGGAAAAGTCCCCAGAATGCGCCAAACCTCCAAGAGATACCCCCAACGCAACCGGTCACCAACAACACCTTCGCGACTCTCCTCCATTTGGGCGTTCGTTCTTCGAAATGACCGAACAGTATGTTGCCGATAGCAAAGATCATGGCCGTGATTGCAATCGCCATCCACATGGACATACCTGTACCGCCCTCATTGTACCCATCCCCAGAGGGACGCTGCGGCCGGAGATTCGAGGCGGCGTTCTTGTCCTTTTTGGTCAGGGATGGAGCGCGCGACCCGCAATGAAAGCCCGCAAGCTCACATACATTTCGCGATCACAAGTTGTGGGGGATCGCCGCCAACCGTACTAGAATGATTCCCCGATGAGGAGGTGTCCCGCCTTATGCGCAAGAATTCGAAACTGACATTGCTCATTCCTGTGCTGCTGGCCTGCGCCATCGGGTACGCGCAAACAACCGTCCCCGATAGCCCAGCCGGAAAAGTCCTCCGCGCATGGCTTGATGCCTTCAATAGCGCCGATCGAACAAAAATAGAAGCCTACATTAAGACTTATGACCCGCAGCAATCGGTCGAGCGCATGATGGGATTCCACGACCAGACGGGTGGGTTCGAACTGCTCGGCATTGAAAGCAGCGACCCACTACTAATAAAGTTCCGCTTCAAAGAAAAGGCGAGCCCCACAGTAGCCATCGGAAGCATACAACTGAAGAGCGACAACTCGGGAATGGTGGATGGATTCAGCCTAAGGGCAATCCCTCCCGGCGCTGTGGTCGAAAACGTAAAGGTGGATGCCGCTGAGCGGCAACGCATCATCGAAGGAGTCGACAAGAACCTGAAGGAGTCCTACGTATATCCCGATGTGGCACAGAAGATGGAGGAAGCGATTCAATCCAGTCAGAAACGCGGCGACTACGACGGGATTACTGATGCGGACGCATTCGCAACTCGTCTCACGAAGGACTTGCAGGCCGTCAGCCACGACAAGCACCTTGGAGTGAATTACAGCCCTGTCAAACTTCCTCCTGACGGAGACAAACCCACTGCCGAGCAAGAAGCGCAGTTCCGAAAAATGCTCGAACGCACGAATTGTAGCTTCCAGAAGATTGAGATTCTTCCAAGGAACATTGGGTATCTCAAATTCAATGCCTTCCCTGATCCGACATTTTGCGGAACGACGGTTGTTGCAGCGATGAACTTCTTAGCCCACGCCGATGCGATCATTTTTGACCTGCGTGAGAACGGGGGTGGAGACCCAAAAATGGTGGCGATGATTTCGACTTATCTTTTCGACAAGCCCACCCATCTGAACGATCTCTACAATCGCAAAGAGGATTTCACCACCCAATACTGGACACTGCCGTATGTCCCCGGAGCCACTCTCGCCGACAAGCCGGCTTTCGTTCTAACCTCGAAAAACACCTTTTCCGGCGCGGAGGAGTTTACCTATAACCTGAAGAATCTGAGGCGTGCCACGATTGTGGGCGAAACCACGGGTGGCGGCGCTCATCCGGTCATGGGCCACCGGATTGATGATCACTTCATGATCGGAGTCCCGTTTGCGCGTGCCGTGAACCCGATTTCAAAGAAAAATTGGGAAGGTACTGGCGTTGAACCAGACGTCTCGGTCAAAGCCTCCGACGCGCTCGAAAAGGCGGAGCAACTGGCAGCGGACAAATTGGCGCAAAAGAAATGATGGTCGGTGGAACTGGAATTATTATTCCAAAACGCCGAGCGGGAGTAGGCCTAAGACCTCCCAGATCAGGAAATCGGCATGGCATCTGCCTTCTCACACGCGATTGCAGCCCTAAGCCTCGGAACCTGCTTTTACCGCCCTCAAACGCCCAAACGTGTGTGGATTGCCGGGGCGGTCTTTGCAGTCATTCCCGACCTTGACGCGATCGGATTCCGGTTCGGCATCCACTACAGCGACTTTTGGGGGCATCGCGGTTTCACGCACTCGCTATTCTTTGCAGTGCTACTGGCGGCCGTGGCGGCGGCAACTCTTTATCGGAGAGGGAAGACGGGGATCGGGCGGAATGCCCTATTCGCGTACTTCTTCCTCGCCACCGCCAGTCACGGGCTGCTCGATGCCATGACCAATGGCGGACTGGGAATTGCGCTGTTCTCGCCATTCAACAACAGCCGCTATTTCCTACCCTGGCGACCCATCCGCGTGTCGCCGATTGCTATCCACATCTTCTTCAGTACACGCGGATATGAAGTCCTCCGAAGTGAACTCCTGTGGATTTGGCTTCCGGCGATTCTGCTTTCCGGGCTGCTGCTTGTGTGGCGACGAATGAGACCCCCGAATTTACCTGCTGCCAGTAACTGACGCTCGCAAGCAATTGCACCCCAAAGGGATGGGAGCGTTGTGAGTACTTGGTCGGCCGCCCACCGCATCGGGACATGACGCTGAAACTAGAGTCAGTAGGCCACCAAGCTCGCAGACAGGAAAGATCGCCGGCTAGCGCTTGGCTCCGCGGAAATGCGTCACAAATACGGGAATCTCAAAGGATTCCAGGGACGATTCAGCCCTCCACGCTGGGTGACACCGGTCGCCGGCGCCACCTTAACGGTGTACTCAGTAGTACAGCTCCGGTTGAAGGAAAGTAGATCCCAAACTAATCTGAAGGCAATCCAAGTGGAGTGACCGATGAAGGACGCATATGAACTCTTGCATCAGAAAGAATCCGATCTGGCACGTGTCCGCAAAGAAATCGAGAGCTTAAATCTTGTGGCTCCTCTGCTCGCAGAGGACGGGACTTCCAACGATGCAGCCGAGAACTCCGATCCGACTCCTCTGAGCGATACAATTTCTCGGTTATCTGATTCAGCCGCGACGAATGCTGACAACATGTTTGCCTCGGCTACAAAGTCGCGGCCAGGATTTTTAAACGTCCTGAAGCGCGCAAGATAAGTACGAACCTGAGCGTGCTGTCGGGTCTTATCGCCATGGCCTACTGGGGTGCAATCGCTGAACCCAGAGGTCTGTGTTAATACCGGATTTGTGCTCGTCGCTTGCCGCCGGTACGATTCCTTTGTAATGTGCAGGTCGGTTTCTCGCCGCTCCGCAACAGTCTGGCGAAGTTTTGCCACTCCCCTGAATACGAATCAGAACCCCTCAATGAGCGACAGGCGATTTGTCGCCAACTCAGGACGTAGCCACGTTTCTTCCATGATTGACTTGCCCCACACCCAGTCCTAAGATTCACCCGGATATGATCGGGCAAACCATCTCGCATTACCGCATTGTCGAGCGGCTCGGCGGTGGCGGGATGGGAGTTGTCTATAAGGCTGAAGACAAAGACCTCGGCCGCTTTGTCGCAATGAAATTCCTGCCCGACGAGGTTGCAGAAGACCCGCAAGCTCTGGATCGTTTTCGTCGGGAAGCCCGAGCCGCATCTGCACTCAATCATCCCAACATCTGCACAATCTACGAAATTGGCAAACACGACGGGCATTCCTTTATCGCGATGGAGTTTCTGGATGGCATGACCATGAAGCACCGTATTGGGGCGAAGCCAATTGAAATCGAGGTCCTGTTGAACCTCGCCATTGACATCGCCGATGCCCTGGATGCCGCGCACTCCGAAGGTATCGTCCATCGCGATATCAAACCGGCGAACATTTTTGTGACCAAACGTGGGAACGCCAAGGTTCTCGACTTTGGACTCGCGAAGCTCACACATGGTGCTCGCGCCGCTGAAACAGTAGCGGAAGGCGAGCCGACCATGAGCGAAGAACACCTCACCAGCCCTGGGGTGGCGGTCGGCACCGTCGCATATATGTCCCCCGAGCAGGTCCGCGCCAGAGATTTGGATATGCGCAGTGATTTGTTTTCGTTTGGCGCAGTTCTGTATGAAATGGCGACCGGGACGTTGCCATTCCGTGGCGAAAGCTCAGGAGTAATCTTCGACTCAATTTTGAACAAGGCGCCCGTTCCCCCCGTGCGCCTGAATCCCGACTTGCCTGTCGAACTGGAACGCATCATTTGCAAGTGTCTGGAGAAGGACCGCGAGCTTCGTTATCAGCATGGTGCCGATGTGCGGGCCGACTTGAGGCGCTTGAAGCGGGATAGGGATTCCAGTCAGGGACGAGGAGTGAATGTAGTGATCGAGCCTAGTTCAGCAGGACCTGGAGTTCCTGTTGCTGAACGACCCTCCAGCGGAGTTGTCCTACTCGCGGAGGCTAAGCGCCATAAAGGGGTTTTGACGTTCGTGCTTATTGGATTGATCGTGCTCGTTGCGGCATTAGGGATTTACCTTTCCAGCCGACAGGAAAGGGAATGGAACCTTCAGGGCATGACGATTAGCCGGATTACGCAGAGCGGCAACGCGGTTAACGTCGCCATTTCTCCAGACGGCCGCTATGTCGTGTATGCGCTACGTGAGGGGGAAAAACAGGGCCTGAATGTGCGTCAAGTAGCCACCGGCAGTGACGTACAGATTCTGCCGCCGGACGAAACCTCGATTTACGGAATGACTTTTTCGCCCGATGGCAACTATATCGACTTTGTTCGATCCGAGAGAAACAACCCTGCTAGCACTTTTCTTTATCGGATGCCCACATTGGGCGGAAGGCCGCATCTCGTAATTCAGAGCGGAATCGACTTTTCAACGAGCTATTCTCCAGACGGTGAGAAGTTCGCGTTCTTAAGGGTACGCGGAGAAACAGTTGACCTCTTGATTGCCAACACTGATGGAAGCAATCAGCGGGTACTCGCTACGCGTCCATACGTTGACGGGTTTACTGCGGGTCCAGCGTGGTCTCCCGACGGCAAGACAATTGCTTTCCCAAGTTTGGAATCGGAGAAAAGTATTCTTTCGGCGCTTTGGGCTGTCTCGGTGAGCGATGGATCGGTGCGAGACATTTATTCGACACCCAGCTATATCGGCCGTCCACATTGGCTACCAGATGGAACTGGCCTTCTCGCGTCCATTGCCAGCAGCGATCAGTCCTTTCGTGGGCAGCTCTGGTTCATCCCCTTCCCAAAAGGACAAGGGAGGCGGCTTACCAATGATTTGGCGGATTACGCACCCTGGTACTTGAGTCTCACTCAGGATGGCAGGAGCCTAGTTGACATCGTAGGAACACGAATCTCCGATCTGTGGGTGGCACCAGCTGACGATCCCAACAAAGCCAAGCTAGTTACACGAAATGATCAAGCAGTTGGACGGGTCTCCTGGACGCCCGACGGTCGAATCGTCTTCTCTAGCGGGGAAGGAAATCTGTCCGTCGTAAATTCCGATGGGAGTGAGCGTACTCTGCTGTCAACCAATGGCCATGCGATCTGGGACCCATCAGTTTGTGGTGACGGACGTTATATTGTCTACTCCGCCTACCGAGAACAAAAGCTCGGAATCTGGAGAATGGATGCGGATGGTTCAAACCCTGTGCGCATCGCAGACGAAACGGTTGCGACGTCTCCACAATGTTCTCCGAATGGCAAGTGGGTGATCTATTTAAGGGGTGCGGGTGCTCACTTGACTCCGATGCGGGTGCCGATCACGGGCGAGAAGCCTCCGGAAACGATTGCGCAGAGCCCGGCGTTTTTTATCGGCGCTGCTCTCGCGTTCTCGCCCGACGGCACGCGGATCGCTTATGTCACCTCACCGGAGACTCCGACCAACAATTCCAGTGTGCCCGCTGCAAATTCGCCCCCTGCATCACAACCAAATCAGCTGAAGGTAATCGCATTCGATAGTGGCGTCGTCTTGAATCAGTTTGCTTGGCCAGCGTCAACTGCAGATCCACATTGGGCTCCCGGAGGCGAGGCCATCAACTATGTACTGACCCGGAATGGGGTCTCCAACATCTGGCAACAAAGGCTGGCTGGCGGCGCACCGAACCAGATTACTCATTTTGAGTCGGGCCAGGTTTTTGACTTTGTTTGGTCGCGTAATGGCAGACAACTCGCCATGACACGGGGGACCGAGAGCAACGACGTCGTCATGATCAGCAATTTTCGATGACGCCTTCCCGTTGAGATGTGTCCTCAATCTGCTGCCCGAGTTACAAAAGTATCCCCAATTGTCGGGAATGGGCGGTAGTGCTCATTGGCCTGCATACCTCGGCAAGCGGTCGAAAACATCGCACAGCACATTGCATCAAAGTCGGTGCGGGTGCAGATGCGGGAGCAATCGCAAGCTGTAAACTGAAAAAGAGTGGGGAACTTGCGTGTTATGATGGGTTTGCCGCTAATTTGTGGGCGCTTAACTCAGCGGTAGAGTGCCATCTTCACACGGTGGAAGTCATAGGTTCGAATCCTATAGCGCCCACCATCTTTTCAACATCTTAACGGTACGTGAAATCAATCGGAAATCAGTTCACCTTTCCGAGGGCCAGTCCGACCACTTTAGTGTGAGCCTGTCGCATTTCATCTGTGCCCGCATCGCCATAGATGTTCATCGTCGTTCGTACGTCCGCGTGGCGCATAAGCTGCTGCTGCACGCCGACCGGAGTACCGACAGAATCCAGCCACGAGCGGTACGTGTGCCGAAATGAGTGGCTGCGGAGATGGCCGATGCCAGCGGCATCCGCTGCCCGTTGCAACTCTTCCTTGACTCCCGTATATGACCACGGCAGTCGGCCGAGTTGAACGGGTGAAGCAAACATCCAATCCTCACCCGCAGAGAACTGAGTTGTTTG
>DATNEX010000177.1:0-28354 GCA_035606605.1 Terriglobales bacterium | reverse complement strand
GCTCTCAGAAGTCAGAAGTTTTTTGAGCAGCCGTTACAGTGATTTAGCAGTGGCGATGGGAGAATGATTGACGCAGTAATCACTAGCCACTCGCCAGTGCTTTCAGCTATTCTTCGCTCAACTCTGCTGCGTAAGGAAGGTCCGTGCTCCTCGAACTGCGACTGGAGAATTACGCTGTAATCGACCATCTGGCGGTGGAGTTTGCTCCGGGCCTAAACCTATTGACCGGTGAAACGGGCGCCGGCAAATCCATCCTGATCGACGCGCTTGCTTTGTTGATGGGCGACAAAGCCTCGCCGGACGTGATTCGATTTGGCGCCGACCGCGCAGTGGTCTCTGCCGTATTCGAGGTGGAGGGTGGGGCGGAAAAGCTTGTTGCCAACATTCTTGAGGATAATGGCCTTGATTCCGAGGACGAGAATCTCATTCTCCGCCGGGAGATCTCAACCGGAAAAGGCAGGGCATTTATCAACAACCAACCGGCGACCGTCTCGGTTCTCAAGCAACTTGCGCCTTACCTCGCCAGTATTCACGCTCAGAGCGAATCGCTGCTGTCTTTTGACGGTGAGGTGAGGCTCGCCCTGCTCGATTCCTTTGCTGGAACCCAGTTAGAGCCAGCCGCCGAGGCATTCGCGGGCTGGAAGCAGATCCGGGACAAGATTGCAGAGCTCGAACAAGGAGAGCAGGACCGCCTGCGCCTGGTTGATCTGTGGACATTCCAGAAGCACGAGATCGACGACGCCAAACTGCATGGCGGGGAAGACGAGCGCCTCGAAGCCGAAAAGCGCGTGCTCGCGAATGCCGAGAGGATTTACAACTCGGCCATGCAGGCGTTCGACCTTTTGTATGAAGGCAGTGCATCAACCTCAGCAACCTTGCGTTCGGCGCAGAAGCATTTGGAAGAGTTGATCCGTTACGAGCCCAAGTTCCGTGAGGCGTTAGCATCTCTCGAATCGGCGCGGATCAATGTCGAAGATGTCGGCGTCAGCCTTCGCGATTATGCGGGAGGAATTGAGGCCTCGCCCGAGCATCTCGCCGAGATCGAAGACAGGCTGGCCCTGCTCGATCGGCTGAAGCACAAATACGGACCGACGCTCGAGGATGTTATTGAGCTCGGCGTACAGGTTAGCCAGAAGCTTTCTGAAATCGAAAACAAGGACGACATCTTGCGGGGCCTGCGGAAACAACTTGCGACCGCGGCCGACACCTATCTGCAGCTCTCGCGCGCGGTCTCGAAGAAGCGGTACGAAGCTGCCAAGAAGCTCGAGAAGCTGGTTGAGTCCGAAATCAACGAGCTCTCGATGAAGGCGCACTTTCACATCGCCGTCAGCGGGACGGACGATGAGACAAACTGGACTAGCGCGGGTTTCGATCAGGTCGAATACCGGATCTCCACCAATCCAGGGGAGCCGATGCATCCGCTCGATCAGATCGCATCCGGTGGCGAGATGTCGCGCGTGATGCTCGCGCTTAAGGCAACGGTCGAAGCCGGACCGCACAACAAGAAGGCTTCCGGAGCCCAGCGCACACTCATCTTCGACGAAATTGACGCCGGGATCGGGGGCCGCGCAGCGGAAGCTGTCGGGAAGAAGATGAAGGCGCTGGCTCGGACGAGCCAGGTACTTTGCGTCACCCATCTTCCTCAGATCGCAACATTTGCGGATCATCATTACCTGATCGAAAAGAAGCGGGCCGGGGAGCGAACCAAGACAAGTGTCCGCAAAATCGCAGGCCCCGAGCGTACCGAGGAGGTTGCCCGGATGATTAGCGGCGCCAAGTTGACCGAAAGCTCGCTGAAGCATGCTGAGCAGATGCTGAAGGCGAATGCGTAGCCCTCAGGCGCAAACTCCGCATCCAAACCTGATTTGAGGCACTCGTGAGCGCTGACCAAGTCATAGAAATCAACGGTCGAACCCTTAAGCTGACCAACCTCGACAAAGTTCTCTATCCCGCCGCCGGTTTTACGAAAGGGCAGATCGTTGATTTCTATGCCCGCATTGCGCCCGTTCTTGTACCGCATCTAGCGAACCGGCCGCTTACGCTCAAGCGTTATCCAGGGGGAGTGAACGAGGAATATTTCTTCGAGAAGAATGCCACTAAGCATCGCCCCGACTGGGTGAAGACCGTTCCGATCTGGAGCCACGGAAATCAGCGCGATGTGAACTATATTTTGTGTGACGATCTACCGACCCTAGTGTGGATCGCAAATCTAGCGTCGATCGAGCTGCACCCGTCGCTCTCCTATGCCGATGACATCATGTGTCCTCGGCAGTTGGTGTTCGATCTCGATCCCGGTCCGCCCGCGAACATCGTGCAATGCTGCCAGGTAGCGATGTGGCTGCGAGCCATCTTCGAGCACTTTGGGCTGGAAAGCTTTCCCAAGACTTCCGGCTCAAAAGGCCTACAGATCTACGTTCCTCTGAATACCAAGACCCATTACGACGAAACCAAGCCCTTTGCGCACGCCATGGCCCGGCTGCTCGAAAATGAGCATCGTGACATGGTGGTCTCGGACATGAAGAAGGCGATCCGCACAAATAAGGTCTTCGTCGATTGGAGTCAAAACGACGAGCACAAGACGACCATCAGCGTCTACTCGTTGCGCGCCCGTGAGCGGCCAACCACTTCAACGCCGGTCACATGGCAAGAAGTTGAGGCGGCGCTGAAGAAGAAGAACGCTGGCCTGCTAGTTTTCGAGTCGCATCAAGTCTTAGATCGTGTGAAAAAAATGGGAGATCTGTTCGCACCGGTGCTCAAGCTGAAGCAGGAGCTTCCGAAGCTTGAGGGCATGGATGGCGGCCGGCCCGAGGCGATCAAGAGCGGTCTCGAGATGGCCTCACAGACAGCCCCATCGCACTCCAAGAGCGAACAGGGAAGGCCGACCCAAAGGAAGCCCTCTGGCCGAACCTCCAAGCGGCGCCAGAAGGTATAATCCGTTTCTCGCATCTGATGAGTTCTGGGTTTCTGCTGATTCCACATGCCTAACCTTTTTATCGGCACCTCCGGGTGGGCGTATCCAAGTTGGAAGCCCGGGTTTTATCCGGAGAAGCTCGCGCAAACGAAATTTCTTACCTACTACGCCACCCAGTTGAACACCGTCGAGGTGAACCTCACCTTCCGCCAGCTGCTCAAGGACACGACCGCACAGAAGTGGATCGAACAGACACCACAGGAGTTTCGGTTCACCATCAAAGCTCATCAGGTCATCACTCACATCAAGCGGTTGAAGAATAGCGAGGAGTTCCTACAGCGATTTATTAGCACCATTGAGCCGCTTTCGCAGGCGGGGAAGATCGGCTGCGTGCTTTTCCAACTACCGCCCAACCTAAAAGCCGATCCCAAACTGCTACAGGATTTTCTTCCTGCAATTCCAAGAGGCGTGAAGGCGGCGTTTGAGTTCCGTCACGAGTCGTGGTTCGCAGATGACATCTTCTCGTGTCTGAAGCAGCACAACCGCGCGCTGTGCGTGGCCGAGACGGAAGAACGCGGCACCCCCGACGTGGTCACTGCAGATTTTTGCTATTACCGTTATCGCAAACCCGAATACACGCCGGAAGAACGGCAAGCCATGCTGCGCCGCATGCAGGAGCACCTTTCGAACGGTCGAGACAGTTACGCCTATTTCAAGCATGAAGAGACTCCGCAAGGCGCAATCTATGCCGTCGACGTGCTCAAGCAGGCAGGTACGGCACCCGCCTGATCACTTTTCACAGCGTCCGATAATGCGCATACTGATCTGTGCGCCCCGAAGCCAATGCCCGCGTGTTGTCAGGCTTCCTCGACTACCTGAAGATCGAGAAGGGATTGGCCTCGCTCACCGTTTCGGCGTACACGCGGGATATCGGGCAGTTTGCAGAATTCCTGGAAAAGCAAAAGCGCACCTTGCTGGTGGCCCGTCGCGACGACGTGCGCGGCTTCATGCAACAACTATTCTCGAATGCAGTGGATGGACGCTCGGTTGCGCGTAAGCTCTCCGCGCTCCGACATCTCTATCGTTATCTTCTGCTAGATAGGCGCGTCGATCGCGATCCCACTCTGAACATTCCTTCGCCAAAGCAGTGGAAGGTACTGCCAAAATCTCTGGGCAGGGAAGAAGTTGAGGAGATGCTCGATTCTGCGAGTCGCGATCTGGGCACCCTCGCCCGCCCGACACCGGCCTCGAAACGCGCGCACGCCCTCTCCCTGCGCAATCGCGCAATCCTTGAGGTCTTTTACGCTGGTGCACTGCGGGTTTCCGAGGTCGTCACTCTTCAAATGGGAGACGTCAAGATCGAAATGGGATATGTTCTTGCCCGCGGCAAAGGCGACAAGGAGCGAATCGTGCCGCTAGGCCGCTCAGCGCAGGAGTCGCTGAGCCTGTATTTGCGGGACGCACGCTCAGTATTGGCGGGGGGAAAGAGTTCGCCGTTGCTTTTCATCGCCCAAGGGGCAAAAAGGATCTCTCGCCAACGAATTTGGCAGATGGTCAGCGCGGCCTCAGTGCGAGCCGGACGGCACGCCAGCCCGCACATGCTCCGCCACAGCTGTGCCACCCATATGGTGGAGAACGGGGCAGATCTGCGAACCGTTCAAAGCCTCTTGGGCCACGCTGATATTTCCACTACGCAGGTTTATACCCATGTAGCTCTCGATCGTCTGAAGAGCGTCTTTCAAAAGCACCATCCGAGAGCAAAGACGAGATAAGAATGCTCACCGCAAAAGCACAGAAACGCAGGAAATCGTTAGAGAAAGAGTTGCCGACTGATTTTTTCCGTGTCGCTGTGGGGAAAATTCCATGAGTAGACGAGAAGCGCAGATTGCGAGTGCGGTGCGAAAGTTCCTCGCATCTCTTGGTGAGCGCAACACCTCGCCGCATACCATCCGTGCCTACACTGGTGACTTGGAAAACTTCGCCCTATATGTGGGCCCGCGAGCATGGCACGACATTGACCACATCACAATTCGCGGATTCCTGTCGCACCTCTACGAGAAGGGCTTAAGCAAGACTTCGGTTGCGCGGTCGCTTTCCGCCGTCCGCTCGTTCTATCGCTGGCTTGCTCAGGAAGGCGTGGTTGAGCAGAACCCCGCGGCCTTGGTTTCAACTCCCAAACTGCCGAAGAAACTTCCCCGTGTCCCCACCATGGAGGAAATGAATTCTGTCCTCGACAGGAACATGCCTGAGATTGCGGCATTTCCCGAGCGTGACCGTCTGATGCTTGAGGTTCTTTACGGCTGCGGCATCCGGAACTCCGAACTGGTCGGGATCGACCTCGACCATATTCACTTGAGGAACGAAATCATCCTCATTCGCGGGAAGGGAAGTAAGGAACGCTTTGTGCCCTTCGGCGATGCCGTCAAAGCAGCGCTTGCCGTGTACTTACCAGTGCGTCAGCAGATTCTTGCCGAGCACAGGAAGACCACGCCGGCGCTCCTGATTAACACTCGCGGCGGTCGGCTTACATCGCGCAGTGTTGGACGGATCATCAAGAAGATCGCGGTCGCGAACGGACTCTCGCCGGACGTTCATCCCCACACCTTGCGGCACGCGTTCGGCACACACATGTTGGAGGAAGGTGCCGACCTGCGCGCCATCCAGGAATTACTCGGACATCAGCGTCTCTCAACCACCCAGCGTTACACCCAGCTGTCCAGCAAACACCTGCTCAATGTGTACGACCAGACCCATCCTCGGGCGAGGTGAGGGGGATGCTATTTCTTGGCAGCGGGGCGGAGCATGAAGGACTTGATTGCCACGTTGTTGGGCTGCACTCCTGCGGGAATCATGGTCAACAATCCGTATTCACCCGGTTCGAGTTTCCTCGGTTTCCGCTTTTGAATCACCGTCACGTCGCCGGATTGCGAGTCCAGCACCAACAGGTAATTCTGACTTTGCGATAATGCAATTCCGTCCGGCTGACTACCCACCGGAAGCGTAGCGATAAGTTTTCCCATGTCGATGTCATACACGGCGACCGAATTGGAGCCGAAATTACTGACGTATAGCCGCGAGTTGTCAGCGGAAACCACCGCACGCGAAGGGTGTGTCCCGATCAAGTAGCTGCCGCTGACCTCATCCGTCGGGGTTTCAATGATCGACACGTTGTCCGAGTCAAAATTGCAGACGATCAGCTCGCCGCCATCCGGCTTCAGCGTCAGGCTCACCGGAGTTTTTCCCACGTCTAGAAGGGCGATCAGCTTGTCGTTCCTCAGATCGATGGAGGCGACCTGAGCTGACCCCGAACATGCAACGAAAGTCTTGCTATTGTCCGGGAGAATCGCAATGTCAGTCGGTTCGTGGCAGACGGGGATAGTCGCGCGAACCACTAGTTTTTGAGCGTCGATCAACGATACAGAATCGTCAGTGCGATTGGTGACAACCACGGTGGTGCCGTCGGGTGAAACTCGTGCAAGTCCAGGTGAATTCCCAACGTGCAGGTTGGAAATGACCTTGCGTGCGACCAGATCGATCACAGAGACGTTGGAAGACCCTGCGTTGGCTACGTACGCCCTGGTGCCGTCAGAGGAAACATCGATAAAGTACGGCGTTCCGTGCACACCGAGGGTCGCGACGACCTCGTTTCGTTCGGCATCGATGATATTGACATTCGCTGACCCGCTATTAACTACGTAAACCTCGTTTCTCTTGGAATTGGCAGCGACTCCGGTTGGAACCGCTCCCACTCTGAGGGTTTTCACAAGCCGAAACGTTGGCAGGTCGATCACCGAAACCGTGTTGCTTTTGCCATTTGTGACATAGGCATACTCATGGTAGGCGGGGTCAAAGGAGGGAAGCTGTCGCTGATGGAAGTACCACCAGCCCAACCCCGCCAGCACAGGCAGGAGCACCAAGATGAGCAGAATCTTTCGCAAGAGTTTTCTGATCGCGGAACGGCGTAGGCAACAGGAAAAGATATCAGATGTGGCTAACGGCTACTTGCGAGATTGGGGCTCGGAGTTGAAATGCTTGGGTCATGCAGACTCAGGCGCATTTTCTTCCGGTCGCAGTCCACGTAAAGCACGTGTTCGGCGCCGGCAGTCAAGTTCGCTTGCAAGCTTTCAGTCTGGTCGTAGAATCCAGGAGAGACAACCCGCACCTCCAGCTCGTGCTTTCCCGAGGAGAATTGCAAGTCGGAGGTTTGGTTCATCACTATGGTCTTGAACAAACCATGACCCTGTGTGCTGGCCCGCAGTTCCTGGTCAAAGACTAGCTTCTTGTCCAGCCACACGGAGGCTGACCCGTTTGGGAACCGATGGAGAATCTCAACCCGAACCTTGGCTGTTTGGACGGGTAGAGTGACGGTACGTCGCACCGGCTTCTTGAGCGCAACCGCCAGCTCAGGAGGGTTTTTTTGGATTTCAGGAGCTAGCAGCACTGGCGGCGGTGGAGGCAACAGAGTTTCAGCTTCCCGGTACTGATCCCGAAACTCAAGCCCGGTGAGCACCATAGCGATTGTCACCACCGCGATGGCGGCTTCCAACGCCATTCGTCGCGAAAAAACCAGGCGAGCCGGTCGCTTGGTGGGAGATCCGTCTTGTTCCAAGACGCGCGTGAGAAAGCGGGTGGCGTCAGAGAAGGAATCCTCGGTAGAGGCGAAAGCCCGAAGATCGGCCGCCAGCTGGGCCCCACTTTGATAACGATCCGCCGGGTCCTTTGCAATCGCCCGCTGAACTATGCGGTCAAGCTCTGGAGGAAGATCTGCCTGCAAGCTCGAGACTGGAACGGGCTCGACATTCATAACTTTAAAGCAGACCGTCTGTGCGCTGTTCCCTTGAAAAGGACGGAAACCAGTCAGCATGCTGTAGAGCGTCACGCCCAGCGAAAACAAATCGGAGCGGACGTCAGGCTCTGAGCCGTTCATTTGTTCCGGTGCCATATAGGCAGGGCTTCCAAAGACTTTGCCGGCGTGTGTAGCCACCGCTTGGTTCAAGTGGGCGACGCCAAAATCGGCGATCTTTGCTTTACCCTCGGAAGTGATGAGGATGTTTGCCGGCTTGATGTCGGCGTGAATGACCCCTTGCGAGTGCGCATAATGCAGAGCGTCTGCGATCTGGCACCCGAACTTGAGTGCTTCGGAAAGCGGCAATCTGCCTCCGGCCGCCGCAATCTCGTCACTCAAAGGTTGTCCCGCAACATACTCCATCACAAAGAACGGTTCGTGAGTTTCAGGGTCTTCGCCCGCATCAAAAATCGTCACAATTCCCGGATGTGCAAGTTTTCCCGCCGCTCTGGCTTCTTGTGCAAATCGCTCTCTGTATTCCTGTTCTAGGGATTCTTCGATCCCAGCTAGAGAGATAGTTTTTATGGCGACAATGCGATCGATATTTGGGTCTTGGCCACGGTAGACCAAGCCCATGGCGCCGCGTCCGATCTCGGCTTCGATACGGTAACGTCCAAGAGATTCGCGCATGGGAATTGTCACAGATATGTCAATGGTAAGGTGCGCGTGATTTGGGAGTCAGCAAGAAACCGAGCGTCACCTGGTTACTGAGGTAATCCGTCATCAAGTTGGGAGGTTACTGAGCTGGCCGAGTCCGCAGTTGTACCTTCCCCCCCTTGGGGGGCAGCTCAAATGGGAACTCTACTATGGCGTTGTTTACTGGAATCCGGAGCACGAACTGCTCAGGCGGGCGCCAACGACCAATCCAGCGGTTTTTGGTATCGAAGAATAGCCATCCCGAAGCCGAGGAATTGGTGGTGTCGAGCGTACCGCCATGAAGAGCATTTGTGCTGATGAAATCCATCATCTCCGTATAATCCTTTAACCATTGCTGCAACTCCGCTTCCATGGCGCTTTTCTGTTCAGGATGTTTTTTGATCTGATGACGCGTGATGTCGTCGGTAAGGTTGTCAATGTACTGTTGCAACTGCGCCAACATAGAGTCAGGATCAAGGGCACGCTGAACCACCTGAAAGTGCTTCGAAAACTCAAGAGTTGATTGGCTGGGATCGACGGCTACGGGCTGAGATCCTGTGTTATTGAAGGCTAGCTGTACGCTAATCATGGGAAAAGTTCGATGACTGATTTTTTGAAGCTCTTGGTTATCAACCGCGAGCGTGAGCTGGAAGTCGACTGTGGAGACGGAGTAGTAGGTATACCCGTTTTCAGCTCTTCGCAGCGTGCACCCGGGTCCACCTTCACTCCAGCGCACGGTCGGAAGCGGTTTTGAAGTTCCGGCCAGCGCCGGTGTGCCCAGCAGCAGAATCAGTAGCAGGATCAGCAGCGTCTTGCGGGTGAGTTGCACACCAGCAGTATAGGAGAAGCTTAGGGACCATACCTCTCAAGAGTTCGACGCTCCACGCGAAAGGCGTTCCTCCGTAGAATGATGGAACTGGTCAGGATGGGAATTTTTGAAATCGGGAGTAAGCAGCGTACAACTGGCGTGAGACAAGACCGCGACCGCCCCTTTCACGTTCGCTACGAAGCTGTTAGGATTAAGATGTGAGCGACGCGACCTTGCGCTCGCTTATCGAAGTTCCTGCCGTTCCAGCATAAGACGGTCATCCTGCAAATTGTGAGTTCGTTTTTGCCGGAATTGCGCAGCGAGTTTGGCGAGGGGACGTAGTTCAGTTGGTTAGAACGCTGCCCTGTCACGGCAGAGGCCGCGGGTTCGAGTCCCGTCGTCCCCGCCATTCTTTTCAAGCACTTCCAAAGAAGGAACAGGCGTCTTGACTGACTTTGTGTCGTTCTTTGTGTCGTAACCGAGATTTTTGACACCGCCAGCCAACGCATCAAGAGCCTTTCGTTTGGCCTCAACCCGGACGTGAGAATAGTGAGCTAGCATTCGCTGCGACACGTGTCCTGCAATTGACATGATCGTTCGATCGCTTGCCTGCGACTCAGCCAGCTCTGTGATGGCATGGTGCCGCAGATCATGGAAGCGCAGGCCAGCAAGGGAACTCCTCACCTTGGAAATATCCTCCCCGCACTCTTCATTGGCACACGTCTTGGCTGGTGGTTGCAGCTCACCACAGTGAGGACAGTTGATCACGCGCGTCATGCTTCGCCAAGCGCTGCGCCAGCCTTGCATGGGCTTTGTTGGGTCTGGCTTTGTGTATCCCTCGCCGCTGGGAAAGATGTACCAATCTGGCTGCAGTTCCGTACCAAACAGCCCTTGAGCACGTTCTCTGAGCCGCAGAATCGCGATGTAGGCGTTTGCATTGAGCGGAATGAGCCGCTCGCCAGCTCGCGTCTTCGAGCGCTTGATCACTAGACTGCGATCCAGGAAGTCGATGTCTCTCCAGCGCAGCTGTCGAACCTCGCCACCACGCATAGTCGTATTGAGGGCCAACATACTTGCGAGGTATGCTGTCTCCCACTCAGGCCGCGACTGAGCAAGCTTCAGCAATCGAAGCTTCTCCTCGGCCTGCAGTGCCCGACCGATGTCTCTGCGCTCCGGCAATCGGGAAATCTCGTCCTCGACAAAGTGCCAGCGCTTCGCCCGTTTCAAAATTCGTCGCAGAATGCCTATCTCCATGTTGACGGTCGTGTTCGACAGGCCAGCGGATTTCCGGTGCCTAATGAAGGCCAGGATCATGTCGGCATCGACGCGGGACACCGGCCTGGCGCCTGGCTTCCTGTATGCCAAGATCTTACCTTGATAGATCCATGGCCCCCTATCGCGAGGAGGCGGCGCTCTCAGGAGACTCTCTGGGGAAAGAGGGAGAGCGCCGCTTAGCCCAACAATCCATCCAGTGCGCGGGCTGGATGATGGAACGTCAAGCGCACTGCCCCATAAATATTAGGAGCCGGTGGCAGTATTTAGTGAAAGTTTTCAACGAGCATGAGATCGCTTCCAGCGTCATCAATCTGTGTTATCAAGACGCTTTTTCTGTCGGGTGATACTCCTATCCCAGGCGCGCCCCAGGCCATTTTCTCAAGCTGGCGAATTGTGCGAACCTTCCGTGTGCTAAAACTGTAGAACTTGAGAAGAGGACGCGGCTGCGCACTGTTGTCAACGAAATAGATGCCCTCTTGAACAACGCGCCAAAACCACGTGCTCAACGTCTGATCTGAAGAAGTCCTCTCATTAACGCTAAAGACCAGTTCTTCGGGACCGCCGTTACGCGGCAGTCTCCAGATTTCGGGCAGCAAACTGAAATCGACTACATTTGCATTATTTATTCGCATTTTTTGATAGTAGACAAACTTGCCATCGCGGGATTCCTGGGCATAGCCGCCACCATTGTGCGTAACCTGGACAGCTTCATTGCCAGGATACGATGCTTTCCAGATCTCCCACCTGCCGCTGCGATTAGAAGTGAAGTAAAACCATTTGCCGTCGGCGGACCATGAAGGAGCTCGTCGGTCAAAGCCGTTCGCGCCGAGTGGGTCCTCCCGGGTGCCGTCCGAGCGCGCAACAATGATGGTCCACCGACCGTATTCGTCCGTGTCGAACACGATGTATTTGCCGTCCGGAGACCATTCTGCCGTTGCACCGCGTCCGCGAGAGAAATGAACAGGATCTGTTCCATCCGCATTACAGATCCAAACAGCTACGTGGCCGTCGCGATTGGAGGCGAATGCCAGCTTGCTGCCGTCGGGCGAAAAATTAGCTTGCATGTCCATACGGGTTGACCCCACCAACTTCGTAGGAGTCAAGCTGCCTTCGAGCGGTACTCTCCAGATGTTCGTGTCGAAGATGGGGCTAGCGTAGGCCAGTTTGTCTCCCTTCGCCGAAATAGCGGGATCGAACGCACTGGAACTGACGAACTGAATGCGTTCTGGTTCGCCACCCCTTGAAGACACCGAATTTAGCGAACTTTCGGGGTTGTAACCTGTAGGAAAGATGATCCTCTTGCCATCAGCAGTCCACGCTAGCCGCCCTATTCGGTCGAGAGAAGTCACTCTTCTCGGTTCACCGCCGGATGTCGAGATAACAAAAATGACGGACTTGCCGCCATCATCTGTGTTACGGACAAAGGCGATCTGACTTCCATCGGGAGAAAATGCCGGATTTCCATCGAACATGCCTTCAGGTGCCGTCGTTATGCGCCGCACGGGACTCCCAGAAATGGGAATCAGAAAGACACCCGAGCGCTGACCGACGGGTTTGTCGGCATATGCCAGAACCTGCGAGTCTGCGGACCAGGAAGTGATTCCATCCCACATCTCCGAAACCTCTTTAAGCTTTCGTTTTGCACCGCCCAGAGGTGTCATCAAAAAAATTGCGTGTTCGGCTTCTCGGGCACTATTTTGGATCCAACGATCGTATGCGATCATGGCACCGCTAGGAGACCATTGTGGTGAGCTTGCAAACGCCGATGGTTCCGTGAGCTGTACCGCCTTCTCATCGCCTATGGACTTGACATAAATTTGGGGGCTGAATCTGTCCGGATCGATCCCAACGACAAACGCAATTTGCGTTCCATCGGGAGAGAAACTCGGCGCACCCTCGAAGCCGGGAAGAGAGGTGAAGGGAACGATTTTGATGGGACGTGAGCTCTGCCTGGTTCGCCACAAGAAAATCGCGAGAGAGAGGCTGACGATTATTAAGAACAACATGACCACCATGCGCCAATCTTGTTTCCTGGTTGGAGGAATCTTCTCTGGTTCAACCGTTAAGGCGGCCTCGTCTCGCGCTTCGAGGGTCCCTATGAACCGATAACCGCGCCGAGGGACAGTCTCGATTAATCTCGGCGCAGTGGCGGAATCGCCCAATACCTCGCGGAGTCGGTTGACGGCAGCGTTTAGACCGTGCTCAAAGTCGCCGAAGCTGGCGCCAGGCCAGAGTGTCTGCTGCAGTTCTTCGCGCGTGACAATCTGCCCGGGACGCGCCAGCAGGGTCATTAAGACCTGAATAGCCTGACCGGAGAGTTTCAGGAGCGTGCCATTCTTGCGCAGCTCTCCCGACTCAGGCGAGAACTCGAAAGGGCCAAATCGGACTGGGACCGGAACTCTGGTGGGTTCCGCCATACGTTCCACAATAGGCAAGAGTCTACACCTGATTGCTACCGCAGGCGTTTCAGGACTCCGGCAAGGTGAAGGGCAGCCGTAGCCATCAACACTGTCAGCCACTTACAGATTGACCTAATGCTACCCATTTTCCACCCCGTTTGCATGGAAGTAGCAGGAGGCACTCGCTAGCTTCGACGGCACCCCGGAGGTGCCGTGATGGAGGTTCGTCGAGTATTCGTTGTGTTCCTGGTTGCGATTTCAACAATTTCAGCTCACGCGCAGTCGAAGGATGCCGATGTAGAGCAAAAACTGTCCAGGTCCACGCGCCTGAACCGACCCGCCGACCGCAAACTCATGCCGAAGATCGCGCTGCGAATCTATGACTTTGATCAAGTGGCCCCCACCGCGATTGCAGGTGCCAAGGACGTAGTCTCAGAAGTATTCCGGGAATCTGGACTGCAGGTGTTGTGGGTAGATTGCCCGTCTGAAAACCGGTGTGCTGCCAATGTGCAAGGCCCCGAGTTCCGGCTCCGAATTGTGCCGGCCTCACTTGGAAAGGAAATGGTGTCCGATGAGGCGCTCGGATTTGCGGTACCCTGCGCTCCCGGCGAACCGGCTTGCCTCTTCTATATCTTCTATTGGCGCATTAATGCCTTGGCCGGGGCAAACCACTTCGTAGCAGGAAGGATTTTGGGTCACGTGCTGGCGCATGAGATTGGACATACTCTCCTGGGGCCGAACGCGCACATCCGTTTCGGCCTCATGCAACACAACCTTCCCCTTGCTGAAACCGAACGGACTCTATACTTTACTTCCGGCCAGGCGAAGCAATTACGTGCCAACTTGCTCGCAAGAGACGCCGCACTGCGGAATACGGTGTTGAGTAATGCACAAGCTGAAAGTGTTGCCCCGCACTGAACGATTCGGAGCACGCGACATGGCTTAAGATTCGCAACAAGAATTATTCCCAGTGGGTCGGACGTGAGGAGCTATTCGAGCGTGAGCGCAGCAGCGATCCAGATTTCGCGGCCTGGAGCAGTTGTGTCCTAGTGTGCGACCAAACCGGCGAGACCTACGACGATGCGGGGTAGGGGCCGCTGTGGCTTGGCTCGGTGCCGATGAAGAACGAATGGTCAATTGTGACCATCGCGCAATTCCAGTTGGGCGCATCATCTCTGTAGGAAAGGGGGCAGGGCCAGCGCCAGCGCTAGAAGTTGCGGCGGCAATGTATCCGATGTAGCCGCGTCTTTGTACCCTTTTCTCAGGAGCGATCCCATGTTCAACCAATTGGCCACGAACGCAAACAAATCCCCCGAAGCACCGCCAACCCACACAGGAGCACCGACCGACTCGGAGCGCGCCAAACAGCCACCGCTGCCTGAGCCTCCATATAAGCCTTACGCCGAAGTGCCTGCGCCGCATGAGCCTCCTTATGAGCCTTACAAAGACATATAGTCGCGGCGCTAACATCGTCGAGCCCCGCCAATGAGTGCTAATGGGGATTTCTCAACAACTGGTCCTGATCACTAACGCCCAAAACAGTACAAATAGTCGCCCGAAATTTGACACGGCTGAACACCGGGACTACAGTCGTATTTCCAAAAAACGAATCGGAGGTTTCGATGAATAGGATTTGGATTTGTTGCCTCATGTTCACGTTGTCGTTGGGCAGTGCCGTTTGGTCGCAAGAGAAGAAGGCTGCCGCCGGGACCGAGAAAGGCGTCGCCGGACTAGAAGAGCAGGTACGGATGGCTGTCATCAAGGGGGACACGTCCGTCCTAGAACGATATCTTGCCGATGATTTTGTGGGCATTGGGCCTAATGGCATCGCAGACGACAAGAGTCACACCATCCAAGCGTTAAAGGATGGCACCGTGAAGTACAGCGCCATTGATGTCACCGAAGAGAACGTTCGTATGTACGGGAATACAGGGATATACAACGGGCGCGGCAATGTCAAAATGTCGATTAATGGTAAGCCACTAACAGCAGATGTGCGGGTGACAATCGTGTGGGTGAAACAGAATGGGCAGTGGAAACGCGTTTCTTTTCAAGCAACGCAGGTACAACCCGCTTCCACAGGAAGTTAGCGATGCATCGCGCAATTCCCCCGCCGTCAGCCCCGAACTGACTGCTCGCCAGTCGCCCTCGCATGCCGGCCTCATGTACTTCTTCTCTTGACGAGTGGTGGGCGATATCGAGATTTTGCAACAACTGAGTTGGGGGAGTTATTCGGTAAAATGGTTGCCGTTCTACGGCTGCTGACGACTGTTTCGCAAGGTAGAGACGCTGGTACGTGTTCGCCCAACATTTGTTCAATCTATGAAACATGGCCTTGGAAGCGCACTAAAAGCCCTCGCCGGAATCGCTGGCCTAGTGTTTCTACTAGCTCCCATCACCTCTATGGGAATCTTGGTATCCGTCATTGCTCGTGGTGGCCATCATCACAAGGGTGCTGGGAAGTAGTCTGAGTGACGAAGAGGACCAAAGCGGCTACTGGCCAAAGGACCCAGGTTCACCTACTGCACTTTAACCTAAAGTCATTCGACAACGACTGAGATTTCGGGCTTCGTTGGATTCACCCGGACAGGTATCTCAGCACCAGTAGGAAACTGGCCAGCGTACTCCTCGGCTGAGCTTCGCAACACAGCAGAGTAAGTGTGTCGCTCCTTGCCAAAGACGGGGCTGTCAAGAAGAGAGGCGACGCTATGGCGACAGAGAAAGAATTCGTGTCTGTGGAAACGCCCTCGGAGCAGAATGGCGCAGCGGGGATCCTTGGCTGCGCTATGCGCGGAACGTGGTGGGGAAGCAGTTCCGCGTTCGTCTCCCAGTTTTTGCTCACTTTAGCGCTTCCCGTTATTAATGCCTGTTCAAAATTGCACACCGCCGAGCGGGAACGGAAACTCGCTAACTCGCGGTTTACCAAAAAGCCTCCTCAGCAGGTCCACTAAACAAAGCCGTTTCATCACGTCTGCTTATCGAATGCTACCCAGGCAGAAGATCCCGCAATCTGGGTTTCTCTGACGACTGGATTCCGGCGCCGCAAGTGTTGCGCCCGAACTTCTACCCCGTCACCCTAGCCAAAACGGCGCGCACCGTTCGCGGGCGTACTCATCGCGGTGTATGGGCCGTCGCGCTAGTGCTATTCCTGCACTGAAGTAACGCTACATGCGCGAGAGCCATCGTCGAACCAAACTGTCCCATCCATGAAGGTCGTTTGCTCGACAGACGCTTGAACAGAGGGAGAGAGAAACTGCATTGCCAGGCGGGACTGCCAAATCGCAGTGCGGTGTGCATTGACGGCGAGTGGGGCATTCCCTCGCAGCGATTGGGGAAATGAATGTGATTGGCCCCAAACATCGTAAAATGTTAGGCGGAAGCGATAGCTCGCGATGGCCTTCCCGCTCGTATTTTGGAAGGCAATCGCGATCTGTGAGTCCGCATTTTTTACCAGTGTGGGTTCGATGGGGCATCCCACGATTTGCGCCTGCGATAACAAGCCAACCAGAAGCACAACTATTGACCCTATGGCTATCCTCATCTTCTGCTCACTTCACCGTCACGTAGATGGTCTGTTTGAAAATCTGGTTGATGCTGTCTACTGCCTGAACGGTCAATCTGTGAGTCGCTCCAGTACTCATGGAAACGTACGCATTGAGAGAATTTCCTGAAAATGGCCCGATCTTCGTGGTCCCGTCTAACCATACTTCCAGGTGGTTGACGGCTTGCACGTCTGTTGCTCTGGCAATAATGTGCACCGGATTTAGAACGGTGGAGTTCGGGGTAGGCAAGCAAATACTTACCGTGAGATTTGCAGTATTGATCGTGCAATTGGGCAGCATGGCAAAGTTAGCTGTGCTGGTCATGCCCGATGCGACCGGGACCATTTGTGCGCTGCTCGTGTATCCGGTGGCCGACGCGGTGATGGAAACGGACCCGGGGGTGGGAACATTGGTCAAAATGTAAATCCCACTGCTGTTGGCTGTCGCGCTGACGCCGTTGTAAGTTACCGTCGCAGCCCCAACGGCTGTGCTGGTGTCATCTTTGAGCACCTGGCCGGTAATGCTGCCCCCCGGCGTAGCAGTTTGCGTGAGCCCAAAATTCTGGGTCAGAGTCGCGCCGCTCCCCACGCTTGCAGTGACTACCAAGGAGTTGTATCCCGCCGCTGCGGCTGTGAGTTGGTAGGTCCCCGCCGGTACGCTTCCAGAATAGTACTTGCCGGAAGTGTCGGTTGTGATCGTCTCGTCAAAAGCACTCGTGCTCGCGCTGCCGACGAGGTGAACAGTTGCTGCTGAAAGCGCGAAACCAGAACTATCGCTGACCGCACCCTGAAGCTGACCTGAAGCCGTCCCCAGAAAGAGCTTGCCGCTAGCCGTCGCACCTGCTCCCACCTCGATATTCCTGCCGACCGGAACGTAGCCCGGGTAACTCGCTACAACTGCATAGGATTTGGGAGCCAGATTGCTGAGCGTATATGCACCAGAACTGTTTGTAAGGGTGGAACCCGCAGAAGAGCTAATTGGCGCATTCGCCAGCGCACTACAACTAGAAATGTCTTTTACAACTCCGGCGATGCTGCCATTTCCTGTACCTGTCCAGTTGTGCCACGGAACCGTAAACTGATTGGCCGAATCGGCAATGGAGCTGTTGAGAAACGGCGAGTACGTAAACACGTCGATCGTGTCGGTAGACGGATGGAATTTCATGATACGGAGGTATCCGTTTCCTCCGTTCGTCATGTTCTGGTAATTCGACAGGATTTGATTGACGAGATTTCCATTCGCGGCAACGTCGGAGCGATGTCCGGCTGCATATTGACCAGCTCCACGAATTTCGTGCCCGCTCACGATAAGGGCGATGTTCTTGTACTGACGCACAAGTTTTGTCCACATCGCATCCCCATCGTTGTCGGCCCCGAGGCCGTAGTACTGGGCGTCAAAGCTGTTGCAGGCCGACACTCGCGTGTCGTCAAAGTATTCGTAAGCATGGGTGACAATGATGACCTGGGCACTGGGATTGTTCTGGATGACCTGTGCAGCCCAAGAAAGCGAAGTATCTCGGGGATAGAACTCCAGCACCAGAATCAAATAGCCTTGTCCATTGATGGTTATGAGGCCGAAGAAGTTCTCGTTGCTGTTTGCGGGATAGCTTCCTCGCCAGGAAGGGCTTGGCCAATAGGCTGCATTCTGGTATCGCAACGGCCCGAAGTAGCGATTGAAGTTGTTCATCGCCGAAGTGCGGCCACGCGGGTTATTTGCGTCGTAATCATGGTTTCCAAGCGCAGCGAAGTAGGGGATGTGTGCGGTGTCAAGCATCTTATAAGCGGCATCGGCCGTGACCCATTCGGGCGTGCTGCCGCCGTTATTGACGATATCGCCAAGCCCAAGCACCATCTGAATGTTCAGCGAGACGGCGTTGTTGACGATCCATTGCATCTGCGAGTTCAGAATGCTTGGGAAGGATTCTGAGTAGTACTGCGTATCGGGCAGCAGGACCACGGTGAAATCCCCGTTTTGGGAATTAGCAGCGGGCGCCAGTAGCCAACAAAATAATCCAAGTACCAGCGCGGTAGGCCGAGATAACCAGTTGCGGATTACTGCGGACTGCATACATCTCTCTTCTCTATTTGCATTGCTTCTACGACGTGATGAGTGTCTGGCTTATGCGCAGTCACTATGCCTTCCGTGCCAAAGCGACGCGTAATGACAAAGCCTCCGTCGACGGGCGATCAAGTGCTACGTACAATTATTCGCGGAATCCACAGTAAAGAATGAGCAGTTCTGCACAATAGCAATAAATTCCAGAACTGTTAGAAAGCGTTCTCCCTTGGGGCAGAGACAATATTCAGGGTGGAACGAACGAAATAGAAAGGACCGATAATCGGGGTTGGCACCAAGACCAAATCTGGGGATTGGACCGTCACCGACACGGGATCATTTTCCCCAGCGGCGGCTTGTCCGAAGCTTCCTTGGCGTCGTTTTGCCGAGTCTGTTTGGCTCGTTCTTTATTGACTTTACGGGCCGCTTTCACAGCGCGTCTTCGGGCCTTGTCATCTCTGGTCGGTCTTGCCATATTCACCTTTCCAAAAAGATCAGTCGGATTTACTAGTCCCGCTATTGTTCAAACTTGACCACTAACTGGCGTGAACAGATGCGGCTCTGCGCATCTAGGGGCGAAAGCTTATGCCTGCTTTCCAGTGGTTCCTTGAACTCTGAATATGTAACACAGGCATCTACACTCTGCTCGTTTGTCGTGTATTCGGACTGGCGGAGTCCCAGCTCAGCATAGGGCGATCTGAAGTCGGAATCCAACTTAGGCGGCTCTTCTAGAGTAGCGCTCTGTTGCACCATCCTGCATCAGCAGTCGAAAACGTTCTCCTGCCGATTCAATTTGCATGGCACTAATCAAAGTGAATCGGATTGCGGATGAGCATCGGGGGCAGGCGGGGAAGGTCTTACCTTTTAGAAGCCTGATGTCCCGGATTGAGTGTTCGGTATGCAAAACTCTGTAAATTCCGCTTCTCGGGACTTCTTCGTTGGTCTTGAATGTGGAGCGGTTTCCCATAACAAAAGCATAGTTTCTCAGCCTTCCGTCGTCTGGTCAGTATTGCTCTTCTCCGTCGGATAATGCGCCGCAGCACTCGTCGCAGACTTGGTGGCAGGAGGTCTGTTTTGCTTTTGGGAGGATTTATTGGGCTCGACAAGGAGCCGTCAAGCGCGAGTCCGCATGGTGCTAAGCTGCTGTCGCCTCAATCTCCGATGTTTCATTGCCAACTAAATCCAGTCGAAGTCGCTCCATTTCTGTCGCTGCTTCTTTCATCTGCTCAGCGTATTCGTGCCCTTGTCGTGGGAGAAACCCGCCGTAGTTTTCCAGCAGCAGCCGGGAATTTGTATTCAAGGCAGTAATGTTAGAACGCGCTTGCCCGGAAAGGACAGAAATCAATTTCGCTAGCTGCGAATCGCGATGGGCCAGCTCCTGTTTGCTCTCAGCAGCTTCCTGTTCCAGCAGTCGCCCGTGATAGCGGAAAAGCCCGAACAGACCTGCTGCCAACATAAGCAGAACAGAATTCGCAATCATCGTAACTGCCAGGACCTTCTTCATAGCGACGATCTTCCCATTCTCGATTCTCGTGAAATCCCTGCTCTCCGAAGCAAACAGCGAAGCTGCCGCGCTGCGAATCTCATCCATGTAGTCCTTGCCTTCATTCGTATTCACCAGCACGAATGAACGACGGCGATACCCTCGTTGGCGCAAATCAATCGCGCGCTCCATCTCAGCCTGCTTCAATTTAGCCAAGGACACCAGTTGCTGCCCCACTGATTGTTCACCCTGCGGCCGCGCATCTAGTTGCGTGCGAAGATTGGCGAAATCGGTTCCGATTCTCTCCTTTGCAGATGTGTATGGTTGCAAGTACGACTGGTCGCCCGTTAGAAGATATCCGCGCTGGCTTGTTTCCATATCCACCAGATCCGCCAGAACGCCGGAGATGGTCGCCTGCGTCTTAGAGCTTTCGACTGTAAGGGCGTCCATTTTCTGCATCTGCCGCAAGTGACGGACAGCGAGATAGGCGTTCAATGCCATGCAGGCGAGAAGAACGGGAACTCCGATCTTCAGCGTAGCTTTTCGAATCATTTTTTTGTGCCACCCTTCACGTGATGTTCCGAACGCTCTCGGTCGTGATTCGACTCGCTTTCGAAATCTCCAACGCCATTTTGTCTCCGGCAGCCCTGCTGGGCGGCGTCCCTTCATCTGACATGATCGAACTCGCAGCGACCGTGAAAAGGAGGGCATCCTCCTGCTTGTCGAAATAAAGCACGACCTGATTCATTGCCATATGGATACTCCTACTGATGTGGCTGTAGAAATCATAGGCCGGAGCAGAGCAACGCCGACGTTATCACTGTTGATGCATCACTGACGATAGCGGTGGAAAACGCGGGTAAATTCACCCTATTTCTCGGGTGGTCCGAAAACCTATTGGCGGCGACCTCTCGTTATGCGGCTTCAATCCCCCTGGAAAAGCTAAACGAGTTCAGGCAGCGAGTGTTTACTAGCCAGCCAAAGCGACCTCAAATGATCCAGTGTTGTCGCGCATGAGCCCGATAGCTGAGAGAATTCGAGCGAGTTCAATGATTGGTCGAAACATCCAGTACTTTCGGCGTATCGCAGTCATGGCGCATTCGTGCTCAGTGCGATCGCTGAGAAATTGGGCTGTGCCACGAAATGTCTCTCCGCCGATGGTCAGCTCGACTCTTGGCGTCTTCTGGACGTTTTTGACCCAGTGGCGATTCACGTTCGCGGTACCAATGTAAAGCTTGTCTCCGTACAGAACGAACCAAATTGTCACTTCGTGGGACTTCCTGTTTTACGGCCGTAGCGGGTAAGCCGAGTGGTTTGTCGTCCGGCTACCCGTCGTAGTCTTGCAAGTTCACTCGATTCCATAAGCTCTTACTTGCAATCTCAACATGAATCACCTGAGACAAGTGGCACCATTTACGCGCCTTTTGGCAGCGCCCTCTGAGATTCACTCAGCTTCTCTGCTTCCGAGTGTTGCTTGATAACAGCCATAGTCCGTGCGGTGTAGTCTACCCGCTTGTCCGACTTGGGGCGTCGTTTGCGTTTGGTGACTGAATCGTGTTTTGACACTGCTTCTCCTGTTTAGCGAAGGGCTCTACAACCTTTCAGGCTGCTGTACTTAGTTCAGCTTTTGGTAAATCCACATCGCCACGAGTACGAGGAAAAATAACCCAGACCCATACCGAACACCCTCACCGGAAGGGTAAGGCGATTCACCTTGGTCGACAGTTCGGTCTGCTCCGCCTGCATTAGTGAGCTAGCGTCGTTCAAAAACAACTGCTCATCCTTATGCATAGTGAGTGTGCTCTTATAAATCACGAGGACGATCAGACCAATTGCGAAGACTCCGAAGGTCACAGCTACGAGAATAGTCATAAACAACCCTGCCCACTTCCCAATCAAGTTTAGGCGGTTTTCCCGCCCAAGTAGATATAGTGTTACTCTTTGAGTGTGCCGCTGCAGCGGATTGACTACTGGTCAGTTTTGACCAAATCTCACCTTTCAGCATTTCACCAGTGCCTTGAGCTCCCGATAGATTAGCGGTCGTGCAATCTCCCTTCTGCCAAATCATTGCATCCAAACTAGTACCACCACATGAGCCTTCCGCTATTCGGGTTAAACCTTCCTTCGGTCGAATTACTCGTCGGTGTTCAAAGTTGAACAGTTTGCGCTCTGGATTCTGAAAACAATCGTTATGTCGGCTGTTGGAGGTGTGTGATGCCTGTCAGTGTTCTCATCGTGGAAGATTCCGAAGCAGTTAGGCACGGTGTTTGCAGTATGTTGCAAGACTCGGCTGACTTCAAGGTCGTTGGCGAAGCGAACGACGGAGTCCAAGGGATCAGCCAGTCACAGACCTTGCAGCCGGATGTGATTCTGCTGGATCTCTCCATGCCAATCCTGAGCGGTCTTGGGGCAGCTCCGCGCATGCTCCAAGTTTCTCCTGACTCCAAAATACTTATGTTTAGCCACCATGATTCAGCAAGCATTGTCACCGCATCTCTGAATGCGGGTGCGCTGGGATACGTAGTGAAATCCGACGCCCACAAGGACTTGATGGCGGGATTATTGGCGACAAGTCAGGGAAGGCAGTTCGTGAGTTCTGGAGTCGTGGCGGCCGGTCAGACCTAGATTGGCCTCCGATGCTCCGGAGCGACGATGCAAACCGATTAAACCCCTTGCACAGCATCGTATAAGAGTGCCGGCGGAGCAGATGTCATTGGGTGATACGCCAAGCTTACTTTGCCGCTCTCCCCTTATTAAGGCAGAGTGCGACCAGTTCGGAGACATTGGCCTCCCCCACGCACATGACAGTGTCTGCCCCTCCCCAATAGATCTTCACGGTTCCGTCTGACTCCTGAACAGCACCACAGGTGAAAACCACATTGTGGACATATCCGGTCACTTCCCACGGATCCTCCGGTTGTAGAATCCACGAGTCGCCAACACCAATGATGTTTGCCGGGTTCTTGAGATCGTGAAGCGCAACTCCCAAACGATAGACCGATCCATCCATCGTTTCGAAGACTCCGTGATAGATGGAAAGCCATCCCTGGTCTGTTTTGATCGGCGGCGCGCCGGGACCAATCTTCATTTCATCCCAGTGATATTGGACAGGCCTCATGATCAGCTGGGACTGGCCCCAGTAGCATAGATCGGGGGAGTATGAAAGCCAGATCGACCACGGAGCGATTTCCGAGTGAGGACGGTCGAGCCGAGCATAAAGACCATCAAACTTCTCGGGAAAGATAACCACATTCCGATAATCCGCCTCAGTGATGAGGGAGACTTTTTCCACCTCTCGGAAGTTCTTCGTCTTGGCCAGCGCGATCCGTACTCCATTTCGCGAGTATGCGCTATACGTGATGATGTACTCTCCCTCGAGCAGCGTCACGCGCGGGTCTTCTACGCCAAATTCTTCATAGGCAGCAAAAGGGCCATCGCGGTCTGGAGTCAGAAATGGTTGTGGATCAGCGGCGAAACGGAATCCGTCGGCACTGCGGGCCAAGCCAATAATGGACCGTCCAGTGCGGAGATGAGAACGGAACAACATGATGTATTCACTCCCGTGCTTGACCACCGCCGCGTTATGAACAGTCTCCACCGGATAGGGGATCTCGGCCTTTGTGAGGATGGGGTTCTGGCTGTAGCGCCTGACAATGTCCGTGTTCATAATCGTTTCTTCGCCTCCAGATCAAAAATCGTCGAGTAAACTCGCTCGTATCCGTCCACCATGGTTTCGATCGAGAAGCATTGTTGAACTCGGCTGCGGCAAGCACGTCGATCAATTTCAGGCACTCGCCCAATGGCTCGAACTGCTTCAGTAACGTTGTCAACGAGAAAACCGGTCTCCCCGTCCTTAATCACCTCACCGCAAGAGCCGAGATCCATTGCAATGACGGGTACGCCAGCCGCATTGGCTTCGACCAGCACGAGTCCGAATCGTTCCGGGATGGTGTTCAGGTGCAGGAGAACTCGAGCCCGAGCAAACAGTCCGTTCTTGCCCATCACGTCCACGGGTCCGATATAGAGAATATTTTTATCGTCGAGGTAGGGTTGGACCTGCTCCCGGAAGTAAGTTATGTCCTGGATAATGCCAGCGATCACCAAACGCATACCGCTCTGGCGAGCAACCTCGATGGCCAAATGAACACCTTTGTCGGGATGGATCCGACCCAGGAAAATGAGGTCATCACCTCGGCATTCCTGAAACGGGTACAGCGAGACGTCAATGCCGTTATAGACGGTCGCCAGGTAGTTGAGTCCTATCGCGCGGTCGGAGTTGCTGACAGAAACGAAATACCCGTCACGATACTTCTGATACATCGGCATGATTTTGTCTGACGAGAATCCGTGGATCGTGGTTAGGACCGGTGTTTTCACTAACCGCGTGTAGCTCAAAGGCATGAAGTCGTAGTGACTGTGGATGAGGTCGAACTCAGCCGCAAGTTCGAACACCCCGGAGATGTGAAGGTATTCGGCCACTTTGGGATCAACGTTGGAATCCTCTTCATACCCCCTGTCCAATACGGCATGCAAGTGCGCGCAGGTCAAAGAATCCCCGCTAGCGAACAAGGTAACGTCCCAGCCGCGGGCGATGAGCCCTTCGGCGACATTGCTAGCCACCGTCTCCCAGGCTCCATATTGCCGAGGAGGCGTTCGCCAAGCTATCGGCGACAGGATCGCCACTTTTTTATTTGCCATCATCATATTGTTCGACAATCATTCGTCCTGCATGGCAGCCAACACTTCATCAACGGGAACGGTAGCGAAGCGGGTGGCGTGATCGGCCATGGCATACGGAATGATCAGCTCACCGTTGTGGAGAAGAGCCCCGCAGGTGTAAACGACGTTCGGCACATATCCTTCACGCTCACTTGAGTCTGGTTTGAGCAGAGGTTCGCGGAGCCGCCCGATCACTTTGCTGGGATTGTCGAGATCGAGAAGAAACGCTCCGATGCAGTACGTTCGCATAGGACCAACCCCGTGGCTAAGAACTAGCCAGCCAGCTTCGGTCTCGATGGGAGACCCACAGTTCCCAAGCTGGATGAGCTCCCAGGGGAACGTCGGTCTTAGAAGAACCTGGCGCTCGTACCAAAAATGCACGTTGTCAGAAAACATGAGGTAGATGTTTTCATTGTCCTGGCGGGAAAGCATGGCATAAAGACCATTGATTTTACGGGGAAACAGGGCCATGCCTTTGTTTTCGGCTGCGGGACCATTTAGTGTGATAAACCGAAAGCGCAGGAAGTCAGAAGTCTCCACCAGTTCAGGCAAAATCACCGTGCCATCGAAGGCCGTGAAGGTCGCGTAATAAACGTGGGATCCATCATCTTTCTCGAAGCAGACAAACCGGGCGTCTTCGATACCGTTGCGTTGTGATGGGGTGGCTGGAAAAAGTACCCGTTCAGACAGCTGCTGCTGGGGTTGAAACTGAACCTCGTAGTTCGAACTCGCCAGGGCCAACATCCCCCGGATCGCTTTCCGGTCCGAAACGCGGGATTGATTCATTTCGACTTCGAGACTGGCGCGCAGTTCTTCGAGCGCAAATGACTCTGAGAGCTTACCCATCGTTCGCCGTGTAAATTCGTTGGCCAATCCCAGCTCAAGCAGCTTTCGCTCAAAAAGCGCCTTGTCGTAACGAGAGTTCGGAGTCTGACGCGGCTCGTTAAGGAAGCCGGTTGGTTCTAAGACCTCGATCCGATGATCTGCGTGAATGATCCCGGTCCGAAAAGTGATGGAAGAAATGTGTCCTTCCCCCGTGGCGCGCAAACTCAGGATGAAACGCAGAGCCCCGGGAAGCAGGTCAGATTGATCAGGGTTCGGCACGATCGACGGATTGAACAGTGCCGCGGATTCCAAGGAGTATTCGCAAACGAAATAGGAGCCTATCAACTGCTGTCTCTGTTCGGACAGCTCCTGATCCGTCAATAGGAGGTGGCGGACCTGTTCGAATCGTTCTAGAAAGGATCCGCGCATTTGCTGGTGTCTCTGGGAGAATTCAGCGAATACTTCGTCCAGGAGTGCCCCGACTTGGTCTTCTGGGAGCGACATGATCCTGGCGATAATCCTGCGAGATCGCTTGGGGTCCTGGTGCCTGAACGGGCGCAGAAGCACACGGGACTGATCGGGCCGCAGAACTGTCGCCGTGCGACGGACGCGAATCGAGGCGGTGGTGATCATGGACTGGCTATTCCTTAGAAACGAAGGCAAATTCGTAACGCTTCAAAAGGGGAATTCTCTTCCTTGTTCCGCCGGGTACGCCCTCACATCTCGACGAATTCCGTCGAGCAAAGTTGAACCAGCTGCGGTTAGTTCCGCCCCTCAACGGAGTGTTAGACAAGCAAAAGGGCCAGTCGGATCGGGTTGTGGGCCAACTCGCCCGAGGCAGACATGACCAGCCGTGAAGAGAGGCTTCGTCCGGGGACGTCCCGATGGAGTCCTTTCCTGCCGAGGTCCATGGCTTAAGAGTATGGAGCTTTGGGAGACCAAGTCTGGTCAATAACGCTCAAGCGGCTGCAGCAGCGGCTTTCTTCGCCTCTACCACAGCGAACCTTCGCGAGCGTGGCCCAAACGCCGCCTGACCAGCCAGAACAGATACACATACTAGTTGATGCTCTTCCAAGTCGTTCCTCGACCGCTCCATATCAACATTCTTATGGGCCGCAAGTTTGGTGCTCACACGATAGTAGGAGGAAGCAAGCGCTTCGATGTATTCACTCAACTTACACTCAAAGGCGTGTCCAAGATGTCGGCATTTTATACAATCCAATGGTATTTCTCCTGTGCTTGCTTACAGGAGTCACGACGATTCGCTCTGAATCGGTCTCCCATAGCGGTTACGTGGAGAATCTCGGTTTGTTTCCCACAAAACCCAATCACGTTCGTCTCGGTTGAGATTCAAGACGCCATTGATCACAGATGAGCTCAAATGCCTAGTCCTTTTGTTCAAGCCCGCCCGTTGGGCACGCTGTGACCGAAACTAATCCAGAACCGCGGCGCGAAGTTTGCAGGGACTTAACTACATCTTCAGCCAATGCCAGCTTACGATTGCTGGTCATATGGACAGGAATCCGGTCGATCCGCCGGACATATTCGGGCGCACGACCGTCGGCACGATTAACTTTCACGACAAATTTGAGGTCATTCATGGTCCATCCCTGCTCTCGCAAAACGGATTGGAGATTGGCGGTGAACCAGAGAATAAAAGGGAGGCGATCCGAAGACCGCCTCCCTTTTCTCGCCAGTGTCCAACGGCGTTTAGGCGGCTTTGGTATGGGCCTTGGCTTCTAAGACCTTTTGACTGCCTACATTGATCTTGATCTGCTTAGGCTTGGCCTCCGCTTTCTTAGCCAGATTCACCTTCAGCACGCCCTGCTCATAATGAGCGCTCACCTGGGTTGGATCCACCGAGCTGGGCAGAGTAAACGACCGTGTGAAGCTTCCGTATTGCCGTTCGATCCGACGATAGTTCTCTTCTTTCTCGTCTTTCTCTAATTTGCGCTCGCCGCGCACCGACAGGGTGTTGCCGTCGATGCAGACGTCGATATCTTTCTCGTCGATGCCAGGCACTTCCATCTTCACAGTAATGGCGTGCTCGTCTTCGTAGATGTCCACCGGTGGAGCGAAGGTGGTAGTCATTAATGCCTCTTCCGAGGCCTCGGGGTTGTGCGACTCACGGAAGAAACGGTTCATTTGGTTCAAGCGGTCTTGTAGTACAGAAAACTCACGAAAAGGTTCCCATCGGGTCATTAGTGTCATAGCGTAGTTCTCCTTGGAGGCAAATCTAAGAGGGAAAACTTCAGATGGGCTGACTTAGTTCAGAGGACCTGAAAGAGTAATCAGAAGTACTTGCTCACCTTTAAGCCTAGGCTTATGTAGTAGCGCTGTCAAGCGGACTTTGGCACGTATGCTTCCGCGCCGAACCTGTTGTTGCATGGAATTATCGTGAGTAGCCACAAGGGCGCATATGCGGAACGCTTGCCTGAAACGGCAAAGCGTGCCTAAAGCTCCAGTACGTGTCAGGCCATTCCGGATATACAAGAAGAGCATTCATTGAATACGCAAATCTCCCCCGACCAACGGGCGGTCCTCAAGCGGCGCTTTTGTTCTTAGCTTCTTTTTCGGCAGCAGCCGTCACCAGCTTGCCGCACTGTTCGGCGTGCAGTTTTGCAGCTTCGGTCTCTTGGAGAATTGCATGTTGATGATGTCCGCGAGCCACGTATGCGTTCCGAATGGTCCAGGCGCTACGAGGAACTCCGGTGGCGTTTCAATATGCCAAACGACTTTCCATTGCCGGGCTGGCACTCAGTTTGTTGATGTGGCTGGTCGCATTTCTGGCCGTCGGAGGGGAATGGTTCTTGATGTGGCAATCGAAAACTTCGAATGGTCAAGATGCTGCTTTT
>DATNEX010000167.1:0-33014 GCA_035606605.1 Terriglobales bacterium | reverse complement strand
TTGCTTACGGTCGTGCTCGGTGGCATTTCTCACGAGTTCCGCGATTGTCTTTTCGTATTGGTCCTGGTTGTACTCGCGATCGAACTGCTGAGAAACCTCCATCATGTCGGGCAGCGTCCAATTCGTTTCGGAGAAATAGAGCATCTTGCGTTCAACTTCAGAGAGGGATACATTTTCGCGCTCTGCTTGCTCGATGATTCGCGCAACCAGGAACTCTTTGGCCTCACGTGCGCTCTGAAATCTAGTCATAGGCAAATGGCGGCACGATTGTACACTCGTTACGCAATTCCATCTCAATGGCTTTCCTCCCTATCACCAGGCGTTACAGGGCAGACTGCGTCTCGCTGGTTTCAGTGCAGAGTCGGCAGGAGGCACACATTTGATGTGCAGGGAGTTTCTTGGGACCAAGAATTGGGACCAACTTTGATGGGTTTTGAAGTGGATTTTTGAAGCTAAATGACGCCGAATCAGTGAATTTCCCCTGGTCCCGAACCAGGTGCTCTACCAGGCTGAGCCACTCCCCGACTGTGGAAGGTCTCTTGATTTTACTACACGTTACGATGACTCGCTCACCTCGTCCTATGCGTGAGTTTGGGACCATTGGGACCAACTCGCAATTATTGTGCCGCGATCGGGTGTGCAAACAGCACAACCTCCCGCGCAGTCTGAGGGCACATTCTCTCTCATGACAAACTTGATCGAGAGTTTGCCCAGGCTTTCTTCTTAATGCCGTTCAGGACTCTCGGCTTGAATCTCCACTTGGAAACAGCCTCCATCAGTGGAGAAAAACCGAGTGGGGGTAACTGGAAATTGCACCAGCGTTCGTTACGGGAGCACTCGCAACCGCAGCGATGGCAAGAATTCCTAGAATTCCGATACCTATATGGTTACTCATAGCGACTTGGTTACGCGGATTGATAGTGGTCTTGCCTCAAACGACAACTATCTTGGCATGGAAGTCTTCCTCACTCATGTGAGATGTGAAGGGATTTCTTGGTCCCAAGAAATGGGACCAACTTTGGTAGGTTTTGAAGTGGATTTGTGTCGCCGACTCAGTGCGAAATGGCGGGACGCGATTCCCTGAACATGCAGCCTTTTCTGCTGACCCCTAAACCTAGCGCGACCGGTGCGCAGTTGGTTACCAGGGGTGACTTGGGACGCCCTGCCAGGAGTGGCATAACGCGTGCTACAATCCATCCCGACCTGCTTCAGCTAACGTTGAGCTCGGGGGATTTAGATGTCGAATTCACGAAAGCTTCTTTGGTTCGCTGTCTGTGCCATGTCGTTTATTTTGATAACGATACCGGCCTACGGCTACACAGACCCAAACACTGTCGGGTTGATTTCCCAGATCCTTACTCCTCTCGTGATAACCGCGGGTGCTACCCTGACATTTCTTAGAAAACGCATTGCAACTGCACTGTCGGGATTCGTCCAGCGTTTGCGTGGCAAGGCAGATGTATCCCACGGATAACTTCCGGGTAAAACTCAAGGATCTTTGGTTCCAGCTTCTGAGCTTGGCTATCGTTGGCCTGACCTTTGTTGAAGGCTTGACCTTAGCCGCTGGGAAAATTCAGGGCTGGTCGTTCTACCTAACTACCTTCGAGGTGGTCTACGAAATTGCTGTGCGCCTGATCGTCACCGCCCTGATCGGCATCGGCCTGGGCACGATTGTCACTGCGCTTGCCTCTCCATTTCTCTGGTACTTCAGGGAGTCGCGCGAGCGAGTTGTCGTCTTCGTGACCCGCGCGGCAGTGGTTCTCGTTGTGTTCTTGGATTCCAGGTTTGCCCTGCCAGTGCTGGTGAAGTGGGTGAACCGCGGGCTCCGATTTATCCCTGCCCTACTCATAGCACACATTGTCGCGTTTGCGATCTTACTGTGCATTCGGTCGACCCGAAAAGAAGTCATGACCAGCCTCGACGGTTTCCTTGGAAAAAAAATTACGCGAGGGATGGTCCTCGCAACGGTGGCCGGTCTGGTCTTGCTAATTGGATTTCAGCTGGCGATCCGCAATGGCAGCAATACCGTAAATGCCCAAGAGGTGCAAGAGCATCCTAAGACTAATTTCCTGCTGATCACCTTTGACGCGCTGAATGCCGAAGACATGTCGGTCTATGGGCGAGAGATTCCAACGACGCCGAACATCGACAGGTTTGCCAGTCAAGCAACCGTTTTCACGAATTTTTATTCCGGTTCGACATTCACCACGCCGAGTGTGGCCACGATGATGACCGGGTTGTACCCTTCCGAGAGTCATGTCCAACATCTCCAAGGTGACCTCGATCCGGAGTTTCGCGATAGATCCTTGCCCCAGCTCCTCAAGGCAGCCGGCTACTCGAACGCTGCATTTTTATCGAATCCGTTTGCGTATTATCTGGGGAAGAGCGCGGGCGGTTTTGAGTTGTTTCCTGAGCCCGTCTTTCAGAACGGCGGTCTCGAACGAGTTTGGCATGCATCCCGGCTGCTGCACCAGGATTCCGGGTTTGGTTGCCGCGTCGATGAATACATAGATCTTGAATCGGTGTGGAATTCCATGTTCCGGCTGCCAGGCAATCTCTCCATGCAGTTCCGGCCGGACGCAACGTTTGGGCATGCCCAGCAGCTCCTGAACCAGTTGCCGGATGGATACTTCCTCTGGGTGCACGTGATCACGCCGCACAATCCATACCTTCCCGATCCCGCCGATAGAGGACGATTCCTCCCTCCCGACAAAGTTCACACCTATGAAGACTTGGCTGGGGGAAGGTGGAAACCAAACTATCCACCCGACCAGCAAAGTTTGGTGGATGAGCGGCGACTTCGGTACGACGAGTTCATTGCTACCGCTGATCGAGCCTTCGGGGCCTTTATGGCGGATTTCGCCAGGAGCACAAAGTCACAGAACACGGTCGTGATCGTCTCCGCCGACCATGGGGAAAGCTTTGAGGGTGGCGTTTATCAGCACAGCAGCCCCTACCTCACCCGACCCGTCATTCACGTTCCCCTGATCATCAAGTTGCCTGATCAGCGCCAAGGACACAATGTCACAACACCCGCAGACCAAACGGCACTTGCGCCGACCATCCTCGAGCTTGCCGGCCAATCGAAGCACGAGAGTATGCGCGGCGAGTCGCTCGTGAAGTGGTTGAAAGAAGGCAACGCGGAAGATGGCAAGGGACTTGCATTCAGCGAATACCTGGAACGAAACAGCGCCTTCCGGCCGCTCGAGCAAGGAATGGTTGGGGTCGTGGATGGCAAATACCAATACGTAATCGATCTGGCCACGCAAAAAGGAGCGCTGCGTCCGCTGAACGAAGCCCATTTCTGGAACCTGGACAAGACCTCAGAAAATCCTGAGCGGGCTGAGGAATTGCGCGCGGCGATTCATGGGCGATTCCCTGATTTGGTGAAGAAATAACTGTGAGCCGGCAATATCTCAATCTCAACTCGGCGGCATGGCGACAACTGCGGCGAAATTGGGATCTTTCCCCCACCCCGATGTTGCTCTGGCAGACGATAGTTCCCGGGTCCCTATTTTCCATGATGTCCGGACTGCAACAGGCGGTTCATGCGACACAATTGGCCAAGCCGAACTTCCGTGATGCGGTCATGATTCTCGGTTACTGGCGCTCGGGAACTACGCTTCTTCATGAATTGCTATGCCTCGACAGTCAATACACCTATCCAACGACGCATGCCTGCATGAACCCCCACCACTTCCTGTTAACCGAAGCATCGGTACTGGCTCGCGGGGGGCCCATCACGACCCGACCGATGGATGAGATGGAAGTGCGTTCGGCATCACCCCAGGAAGATGAATTCGCGCTCTTTTGTCTGGGTGCGCGTTCGCCCTATGAAGCTCTCGTCATGCCGAAGATCCTGCACGAGGCGCTCAAGCTTTCAGATCCGAAAGACCTTGCTCCGCAAGAAAACCAGCGCTGGCGCGACATCTTCCTGAGTTTCCTGGCGGGTGTGTCGATGCGCGGCAACGGTCGCCCCATGATTCTTAAGTCACCGACGCATGGGTTCCGGGTCACCACGTTGCGCGAGCTGCTTCCCGACGCCCGCTATGTCCTTATTGTGCGCAATCCCTTGACCAGTTTCGAATCCGTCGTGCGCATGTGGCGCAAGATGTTCGAGAGCTATGCTCTGGGCCCAATTCCAAGCGATGACGAGATTCGCGAAGCAGTTCTTGCCGACCGTCCCCGGTTTGAAGCCAAGCTTCAATCCAGCACTCACGATTTACCGCGGAACAGGTTCCTCACCATACGTTACGAATCGTTGGTTGAGAATCCTCTCGGAGTGATCGAGCAACTGTATGGGCAGTTGGAACTTCTTGAGTTCGAGACGGTTCGCAAAGCGCTCATGGACGAAGTCGAGCGCCGACGCGACTACCGGGCCAAGGCTAGCTTGCCAAGCACCGAGTGGCGTGAGCGCATAGAAAAAGAGTGGGCGCCGATTCTTGAGCAATATACCGCCTTGCGGTGAGTATCTTCCCACCAAGCACTCGGATTAGTCTGGCCAAAAAATCTACCATTGACACCGTCCTGATAAATCGTTTCAATTGCTGAGATCATGGACTCCGCGACCGTTGTCTCTACCCCTCGCCTGAAACGTTCCCTCACCCTCTGGGACCTGATCCTCTACGGCGTCATCGTCATTCAACCCGTCGCGCCCATGTCGGTCTTCGGCGTGCTCAGCGACCGCGGACGCGGTCATGTGGTGACAACCATCCTAATCGCGATGGTCGGCATGCTGTTCACGGCCTTCAGTTACGGACGTATGGCGCGTGTCTACCCGAGTGCTGGATCGGCATTTACTTATGTCGGCCAGGAGATCAACCCTGTACTCGGATACATCACGGGATGGAGCATGGTCATGGACTACATGCTCAATCCAATGATCTGCATTATTTGGTGCAGCCAACAGGCTCACGTCTTCGCGCCGCAGGTGCCGTACGCCGTCTGGGCAGTCTTTTTTGCGGGAGTCTTCACGGCGCTGAACGTTCAAGGGATTAAGACCTCAGCGCGCGTGAACACACTACTGGCGGCTGGCATGGGTGCCGTCATCGCCGTCTTTTTCGTGGCAGGGGCTCGCTACATTTTTGGAAATGCTCATGACGGTGCCGCATTCTTTACCCGTCCGTTCTACGATCCAAAAATGTGGGACATTCGCGCCGTGTTCGGAGCGACGTCCATTGCCGTGCTCAGCTACATCGGGTTCGACGGCATTTCGACACTTTCCGAGGAGGCCGAGAATCCGCGGCGGAATATCCTGTTGGCGACCGTTCTCACCTGCTTTACGATTGGCATCCTCTCCGCCTTGGAAGTCTACGTCGCCCAACTCATCTGGCCGGCTTCAGAGCCTTTTCCGAACTCGGACACGGCGTTCACCTTTGTTGCCGGACGCGCCTGGGCTCCCCTGTTCGCGGTGGTTGGATTCACCTTGCTGGTGGCAAATTTCGGTTCCGGCATGGGAGCCCAAATCGGCGCTGCCCGATTGCTCTATGGGATGGGCCGGAGCAAGGCGTTGCCCGAATCTTTTTTTGGCGCCCTCGATTCCAAGCGGCATGTGCCACGCAATAACGTCCTCTTCGTAGGAGCTCTGGCCTTGTTAGGAGCGCTGCTCGTACAAATTCCGATTCATCGGACGACCGTGTGCAGAGTCGGCGAAGGTGTAAGCACCCTGTTTTGCTACGGTCTGGGCGCTGAAATGTTGAATTTCGGGGCCCTCATTGCATTCATGGGCGTCAATCTGGCCGCGTTCGTGCATTACTTTCTGCGTCAGCACCAGCGGACGTTTCTCAGCCTCGTGGCTCCCCTGGCCGGTTTTTTCATTTGCCTGGTGCTCTGGCTCGGACTCAGCACGCCGGCGAAAATTGTGGGCGTCATCTGGATGGGGGCGGGAATCGGATTCGGCGCCTGGAAGACGCGCGGTTTCCGTGGCACACTGATCAACTTCGACCTGCCGGAAGAAGGATAGCTGCTCCACTAGATCTTCAATAAAACACCCACCCTCGGAAAGCATCGAAGGGTTGGGTAGTTCCGGAGCTGTTATTTCCCACTCCGGAGTTATTACCGGATGATTTTGCTGGTGGAATTTCGAACCACCAGACGCGGCACTAGCTTGCGATGAACCGCAGACGCGTTGCCGGGTTGCTCCGGTTTCAGGCGGTCGGCCACGATGTTGACCGCCATCTTGCCCATTTCTGCCAACGGCTGAGCAATCGTGGTGAGCGCAGGGGTCAGCACGGTGGAATGCGCAATGTTGTCGAAACCAATCACCGAGCACTGCTCCGGTACTCTGATTCCTGCCGTGTAGAGCGCGCGAATCGCACCAAACGCGGTCATATCGTCAAACGCCATCAGCGCAGTAAAGCTGAGTTTTTTTTGCAGCAGTTCCTTGGTCAGAGAGTATCCGGCGTCGAAGCTAGAAAGCGGATCGCTCGATTCCGGTAAGTCCATCACCAACTCGGGATTCAACTCGAGTTTGTTGGAGACCGCGAACGAACGCACGCCTTTCCAACGGGGAGCGGTGTCTGTGATATGTCTTGGCCCGCGAATGACAGCAATCTCCCGGTGACCGAGCGAATAAAGATGCTCGATGGCGACATGCGCACCACACTCATTATCCACCGTGACTGAGCTCACCAATCCCGCCTTCAATTCCCTACCGATCATCGCCGTCGGGACATTGCTTTTTTCAAGATCCCCGAGTACATCCACATCCACAAAAAGCCAGTTGGCGACGACGATCAGGGCCTCCACCCGCCGGTCCAGCAACATCTCGAGGTAGCGCTCGAAGCGGCTGCGCTCGTTGTGCACATCGGTGAGAATTGGTAGGAACGATGCCTCGTACAGGGTGGTTTCGATTCCCCGCAGAATCGGCATACAGTAGGGATCGGTCATGTCAAAGACCATGACGCCGATGGTGTGGGTGCGCTGATTGCGCAAGGTGCGGGCGAAAACATTGGGACGATAGCCGAGTTTCTTCGCCGCCCGTTCGATTCGCTTCTTTGTGGTTTCCGGGATGTAGCGGGAAAGCGGAGCATTGTTGAGCACAATCGACACCGTGGCCGACGCGAAACCGCTCTCTTTGGCCACCTCGCGAATGGTGACTGCCGCACGCTGGTGCCGCTTTGTGCTGGTTTCCGGGATATTTCCTCCGCTTCAAAGCTAAAACAAACATCCCCGAATATGGAGTTTCATTCTGTATTCCAGCCCTTGACTTCGATCGCCGGCCTCTCCGCTCCCAGTTCGCTGGCGCGATATATAGCTGTCAGTTCCCGCTTCTCGCCGGGAAGCAAGGAAACGTAGTTATCCTGCCAGAGGACCGGCAAAATTTCCGGACCGGCGGCACCCTTTTTGAGCTTCAGACGAATGAAGAAGGCTAGGCTCTTTGACGGGTTTTCTAGCGTGACATGGGTGATTTCCTGATCGCCGTCGCGTTTACTCTGATCAGTAACTTTCAATTTCACTTTCGGCAACTCTGAGAGTGCTGTGAAATCGGCGTAGGACTGAGTGGGCGTGTTGAACCAGGTGGATTTCGCCCAGTCGATCGTCTCTGGCTTGGTGGAAAGCCAGTAGAAGTTCGAACCCAGAAGCCTGCCGGTTGAGTCAGAGACCTTGAGTACAACGAAATAGGTTGGCGAAAGATCGGAGATCTCCGGCAGAGAGACTACCTTCACCACTCCATCGGCCGGCACGTCCACCGTGCTCTGGTTCCCAAACTTCTCAGTCATATCAAGATTCAAAACCTTGGTGGACACCTGCACCGTGCTGGCATCGGTATAACGGCTGTTCACAAGGTAGATGGAGCGGTCATCGTAGCCATAGAGGGGGTTCAGGGGCTGGAGTGCCGTTTTCGCGGCAAAGTATCCGCCGCCTGGACGAAGATAGAAATCGTAGAGGTGCCAAATGAAGGAGGGCCAGGCATTATTCAGCATCCACTGAATTACGCCACCCGAAGTGTACTTATTTCGGCTGTACGCCTCGAACATGGCGCGAATGCCCTCATAGGCTTGCACCTGGGATTTGAAGGAGTAATCTTCGAGCGAGTTCGCGGCACCATAGCGTGCGTTGAGGGCTTCGGTGAACACACGAAGGTCTCTAAAATTCTGCCCGCCGGCATGAAACTTCCACCAATCGTCCATCGGCCACCAGTGCTCTTTCGGAAGCATGGCGTGGATGCTCTCGATCGGCGGTATCGCCGGCCCGGGACTGGTCTCGGTGTTAAATCCGTAGCCGCCGCCACAGCCGCCCGGATTGCAAGTTTGCGGATGAGTTGAGGCGAGCGAGTCTTCCATCCAGTAGTTCGGTGCCACGTACTCGTAAGGACCGGTCATCTTGACGCCACTCTGGCCGCTCACGGTTGTGGGCACCGCGGTGGCGGAAGAGATCACCGGATTCGGCCACAGCAGATCCTTTTCGATTTGTAGGTAGGCTTGCTCGACATTGGGGGGTGGAGGATTGTCGCTGCCGTTCAACCAAACCAACAAGCTCGGGTGACTCCGCAAGCGATAGATCTGATCGCGAAGGGAGGCTTTGGCAATCGGCAGTTCTTCCTCGCTCCAATCCTTCCAGTGCTCCCACGCGTCGCAACAGCACCAGCCGGCCATGACCAGAATTCCTTGCTGGTCGGCGAGATTGAAAAAGTCTTCGGTTTCGAGCTTGCCTTCCAGACGGATGGTATTGAGCCCCATGTCGCGTACGTAAGCAAATTCATCGCGCAGGCGCTGCGGATCTTGCCGAAGCATCATGTCGGGCGTCCATCCACCACCGCGAATCAGAATCTTCTTTCGATTGACTGAAAACACCCGCTTGCCCGCGGAGTTCAGCTCGGAAGTGACTTCGCGGATGCCGAAGTTGGTTTCCGCGGTGTCGGAGATTTGACCTTTGATTTCGAAATGCAATTGGAGTTTGTAGAGTTCCGGGCTTCCCATCTGCTCGGGCCACCACAGCCGGGGATGATCGAAGTTCAGCTGCGCAACCTGCTCAGGGTCGAAAACTACGTCCTTCTGTTCTCCTGCCTTAAGCTGCACATCCTCTGAGAATTCGACCTCACCGATCTTCCCCTTAAGCTGGCCGGCGACGTCCTGCTGGGAAGCATTCTTTAGCAGTGCCGTGACCGTCAGATGGGCCGCCTGATCGGAATCGAGTTTGGTCATGACCGCCGGATAGCGGATTGCGACGGGCCCACTGGTGCGGATCTCAACCTCGCGAAACAGGCCCATATTCTTGTCGGGTGGCGATGGATTCCAATCGACGAAGGTAATGGCCAGGTCCTTCTCGGTGGGAGAGAAAACCTGTACCGCTAGCACGTTTTGCGCCCCGGGACGAGCCTCAGCCGTAATGTCGAATTCGTAGGTCCGCCAGGCGCCGGCCACATCGTCGTAGGTGCCGACCTGTTTCCCGTTCAGGAATATGTTGGCGCGGTAGTTAATTCCCCCGAAGTAGAGCCAAACGGTCTTCGCTTTGTAGCTTGCCGGAAGGGTGAAAGACTTGCGGAACCACCAGGGCGCCATGAAGGGACTGTCCTGGCGCATGGGGACATTCGAGAAATTCTCGCCCACGGGGTAGGTGACTCCCGGAAGCTGACGGAGGTTCATCCCAAAATCTGGATCAGGATAGTGCTTGAGTTTCACGAGCGCGGAGACCACGGTGGTGGGCACGCTCACCGGATACCAGGAAACATCCGCGAATCCGGGACTGGATATTGCCGCGCCACTTTGCGGTACTTTCCACAAAGATTGCATTCGCCAGCCATCGCGCAGTTTGATGGACGTGCCCTCGCCTGCTGGCGGAGCTGCCGCGCGGGTTGAACTAGCAAAGGAAAGGAAAAGGAAACAGAATAGAAACAGATTTCGGGATGGATGAGTCGCGTTTGTTATTTGCATCTCGACGTAGCACCTGGTGGCGAACTATGTGTATCATGCCTTATTAACACGTTTCAATAGCCTATTTTTTTACGTTTTGCAAAGCTTGCGATGCGCAGGACCGGATTTCTAGTGCAAAAGCAAACCTTATTATCCGTCCCTAGGCAAGACCCGACGCCAGGTCCGCGTTTTCGTTGCGTCGGGCGTCTTATTGTGCTATATAGCATTCAGCGTGAGTCGTCAACCGGGGAAATAGATTTTCGTCCAACCACTTCCTCAGGGAAGGCGAATGGGCGAGCTGAACCCGAACCCAGGGCCGATATCGTCCACGGCTATATAGCGCATAAATTGCGCAAAAGGAAGGCGTTTTGAACCCGACGACCGAATTTCCTCACTTCATGTTGCGAGAGATCTTCGAGCAGCCGCAGGCGATCGAGAAGACCGTAGCCCCGCGCGTTTCTCTTGCCGAGTCCGAGATCAACCTGGCGCAGGAGGTGGGGATCTCCGAGGATGAGCTACGCCAGGTGACCCGGATCAACATCGTTGCCTCGGGAACCAGCCGGCATGCAGGCATGGTTGGGCAATACATGATGCAGGAACTGGCCGGCATTCCGGTCGAGGTCGACTATGCTAGTGAGTTCGAATACCGCAATCCGGCCATTGGTACGCACGAAGTCACGATCGTGATCACCCAATCCGGGGAAACCGCCGACACCATGGCCGCCCAACGGATTGCGAAACAAAAAGGTTCGCGCACCATCGCCATCTCCAACGTCGAAGGTTCAACCATCGCGCGTGAGGGTGACGGGGTCCTCTACACCTATGCCGGGCGCGAAGTTAGCATCGCCTCGACGAAGGCCTTCACCGCACAAATGGCGGTATTGTTTCTGTTAGCCGGATATCTGGGCCAAGTGCGTGGTCAGCTCTCGAAACCAGTGGCCAAACGCTGGATTGAAGAACTGCTGCTGCTCCCCAAAAAGGCCGAGACGGTATTGGAATCGGCTGCAAAGTGTAAAGAGCTGGCTGAACGCTTTCAGCACTCCGATGATTTTCTATTCGTGGGAAGGGCAATCCACTATCCGATCGCTATGGATGGGGCTCTCAAGCTTAAGGAAGTTTCTTACGTTCACGCTGAAGGATATCCCACGGGTGAGACCAAGCATGGGCCGATCGCACTGATTGACGAAAATCTTCCGGTTGTCATGATTGCCACGCGCGATCCGAGTGATTCAGGGTCGGTTCTGCGCTATGAGAAAAATCTCTCGGCTCTGCGCGACTACAAAAAGCAGCATGGGCGAGTGATTGCGCTGGCCTCGGCGGACGACAAGCAGGTGGAAAAATTGGCGGACCACACCATCTTCATCCCCCAGGCTCCGGAACTGCTGGTGCCAATCTTGGAGATCATCCCCCTGCAGCTGTTTGCTTACCACGTGGCGGTGATGAGAGGGCTCGATGTGGACAAGCCGCGGAACCTGGTAAAGAGCGTGATGCAATAGGTAGCACGCCAGCAGCGAAGTCTCTTCGCCCGGCGGAGACTGAGTTCCACAGGAGAGAGCCCGAAGATGCGAAAGGCTGAATTCTTGATCTGAACTAAACTCTCGCCACGGTCCTCTCCGCCACAGATTCCTTCCCCGACAAGGTCTCCCATCCCCGGCGCGAGAGGTCCCAGAAGATCAGGTAACCGGAAACGGCTGCAAGCACGAGAAGCAGCAATCCCCAGAACCACTGTCCAAAGACGAGTTTGCCGATACCGAAAAGGCAGCCGTAAACCAGAATAATTCCCAGGATCCAACTGAACGCATTGCTCGCGAGATCCCGAACTTCGGGTAATTCGGGAACAAGTTTGGCGATACGCTGCCATCCGTACACCGTGGGATGAACGCGCCGATAGAAATCAGTAAGCGTGGCGTCTGACTCCGGAGGAGTAAGGAACGTGACAACCAACCACACGATGGTCGCAACCGCACCGGTGATCAGACTGCTCTTTGCGTAGACCACGACGTCGCTCCCGCCAAATTGAACGCGATGAAGGCCCACAGTGACCGCCGCTGCGGCGATCATGGCCGAGATCTCACTCCATGCATTGATTCGGGACCAGTACCACCGCAGAATGTAGACCGCGCCTGTTCCGAAGCCGATCTCAAGAACCACGCTCCATCCGGCACTAATCGACGAAAGCTGAGATGCCGTGTAGCCGCTGGCCAGCACCAGCAGGACCGTGATCCAACGACTCACCAGCACGTAGTGGCGTTCGGTCGAGTTGCGAACGATGAAACGCTTATAAAGATCGTTTACCAGGTAGGAGCATCCCCAGTTGAGTTGCGTGCCTACGGTGGACATGAATGCCGCAAGAAATGCGGCAACCATCAGGCCGCGCAGCGCCGGAGGGAGGTAATCCCGAAGAACCATGACATAACCCTGCTCGGGGTTTTGCGCGAAGGCGGCGCTTGGATTTATTCCACCGTTCGGCGAGTACACGACCATCGCGACCAGAGCAGTCACGATCCACGGCCAAGGGCGCAATGCGTAGTGCGCAATGTTGAACCACAAGGTTGCGCCGAGAGAATTCTTCTCATCCTTGGCGCTGAACATGCGCTGGGCCACGTAGCCGCCACCGCCCGGTTCGGCCCCGGGATACCACGCCAGCCACCACTGCATCCCCAGATACACGATGAAGGTAAGCACCGGAAGCGTCCACAAGGCATCGCTGGTCAGGCCCAGGCGAAAATCGGGAAGAAACGCGGTTGGATCCGAAGTCACCGCGCCCGACGCCCGCGCGTTGCTTTCGATCACCCGCAGGTGTGCTTGAAGAGAGTCCATCCCTCCGATCTTCGCGACCGCCACCCAGGCGAGCACGATAATCATGGTCATTTTCAGCACAAACTGGAACAGGTCGGTGACCAGCACTCCCCACAGTCCGCCGATAAATGTATAGAGTCCGGTGAACGGGATCAGCACGAAAATGCAAATTGCCAGGGCGGTGGTTTGAGGATCGCCAAGCACGTGTTGGTAGGTGTGGCCAAAGATCTCGAACTGCAGGATTCGACCCTGGGCGATCACTGGCCCAAGTAGAACCGCGATGATGCTCACCATGGCCTTGGTCACCCATCCGAGGATGACGCAGTTCATGAACAAGCCGAGATAGATTGCTTTGAACCCACGCAAGAAGGCGGCCGGCTTGCCGCCGTAGCGAATCTCCACGAATTGAACGTCGGTAAGGATTTCTGCCCGCCGCCAGTAGCGGGCAAAGAAGAAGACGGTCATCATGCCGCCGACGCAAAAGGCCCACCAGATCCAGTTACCGGCAATTCCCTGCTTTGCGACCACACCGCATACAAACAGAGGAGTATCAGCCGCGAACGTGGTTGCAACCATCGACGTTCCCGCCAGCCACCAGGACACGTCGCGACCGGAGACGAAGAACTCTTCGGTGTTGCCGCTCGCGCGTCGGCGATAGTAGATGCCAATTAGAAGATTGACGAGCAGGTAACCGATGATCACGGCCCAATCCATCGACGTTAACGGCATCTGTCCTCCCCCTAGAGGCGGTGAGATTTTTTGTCGAAAAACCTTCTTACCGGAAGCGGCGAATGAAGAGCGAGTGTCGCTCGGCCCGGTAGAAACCAACTACATAGATCACCGGCTTGGCGTTCGAAGAATAGATGACCTGCCGGATACGCATAACCGGCGCACCCCGAACCACATGCAGCGCGTGCGCCACCCGGGCATCGGCAGCGGTGGCATCGACTTCTTCGTCTGCATAGGTCAGTCGAACGTCGTAGTCGTGCTCCAGAGTTGCAAACAGAGATCCCCTGCCGAGGGGTTCGCGCACTAACCCTGGAAATCGCTCAGCCGGCAAATAGCAGGTTTCAAGCGCAAAGGGCTCTTCCGATGCGTGTCGTACGCGCTCAATCTTGACGATCTTGCTCGAGGCTGGCAAAACCAGCCTCGCCGCAATCTCTTCTTCCCCATCGATAATCTTCGCGGTGAGCAACCTCGAAACGCCTGCCATCCCGCGGCTTGCCATCTGCTCGGTGTAACTCATGAGCTTATTGAAGTGGATCCGCGGAGGAGCAACGAAGGTGCCTGCGCCACGGCGGCGCTCGACCATCCCTTCATGCTCCAGGCCAGCAAGCGCATGGCGTGCCGTCATCAGGCTCACCCCATGCACTCGGGCAAGTTCCCTCTCGGAAGCCACCGCGTCGCCGGGCTTCAGATCGCCGGCTTCGATTTGCTGCCGGATTGCGCCCTGAATGCGCTGGTACGCCGGCGTTCCCTTATGCCCATTCGATCCCATGCTTTCTGCTCTCGTGTTAAGTGTCTGGCTCACAGTGACTTCCTAGCGAACATAGGCTTTGGATAATCCGACGGGTTGCTCTCTTTGAGTCTCCAGTTCACGTTTACTCCGCTATATAGCGAAAGATTTGTGAATACCTTCCGCGGCCCTGAGATCCCTAATCCGTGGGCAATTGCCTTTTTATATAGCAGTGACCGAGTTAACGCGCAAAATCGTTTTGCTATTCCACTCAGGTGCAATGCCTGGCTCACCCAGAGCAGGCACAACATAAGCTGGTCTGCAATACGAGTCTCTCAACCTCTCAACGAGTGATGGCCCTGGTTGCTGCTCTTATAGAGCGCCTGACGGTGGCTGAACAAATATTTTGCAATTCCATAAATTTTTTGCTTGACCAAGGTCATTCATCTGCTATATAGCATTTCAAATCGCTTCTGTAAAGGTAAAAAACAAGTTCTCCCGGAGGTTTGAGATGAGCAGACGTAGATTGCTCTCACTGGTCGTTTCGGCTTTTGTGCTGGCGACCTTCTTTCCCGTAACCCAACTCGCGTTTGGACAAGAGGTGACTGCTACGATCGTCGGAACCATCACCGACCAGAGCGGCGCGCCTATCAAGAAAGCAGCGGTGAGCGCGACCGACACCGAGCGCGGTACAGTTTGGAGCGCCGAGACCAACGACACCGGCGCCTACAACCTCACCCGCCTGCCTGTCGGGACTTATTCAGTAAAAGTTTCCGCGTCAGGATTCCAGACGGCCGCATATCCCACATTCACGCTGGTGCTCAATCAGACTGCTCGTGTTGACGTTCAGATGAAGGTCGGCCAGGTGAACGAGACGGTCGAGGTCACCGGTGCAGCCCCTGTTCTGCAGACCGACACCACCCAGGTCAGCACCATCATCGATTCCAGGACGAACGATGAATTGCCGCTCGCCACGCGCAATTATGTCCAATTGACCTTATTGGCCCCCGGTGCGGTGTCGCCTAGCCCCGATGGTTTCAACAACGGCGATAACACCGCGAGTGGTTCACGTCCGTATATCAACGGAAATCGAGAGCAGGCAAACAACTTCATCTTGGACGGCATGGATAACAATCAGGTTTCCGACAACCTGCTCGGCTATACGCCGGCGCCCGACGCCATCCAGGAGTTCAATCTGATCACAAACAACGCGTCTGCCGACTTCGGGAACTTCCAGGGTGGCATCGTGAGCACCACGATTAAGTCCGGTACCAATAGTTTTCACGGTGACGTCTGGGAATATCTCCGTAACGATAAGCTGAATGCGAACAGCTGGGAGCACCGATGGCAGGATGCGCCTCGCGATCCGCTTCGCTGGAACATGTTTGGAGCCACGATTGGCGGTCCCATCGTTAAAGACAAGTTATTCTTTTTCGCCGACTACCAGGGGCAGAGATTCCACCATCCGCAGAGCACGAACAATGTAACGGTGTTCACGGCGGCTGAAAGAAACGGCGATTTTGGGGCCATCTGCACGACAGGGTTCAGCGGTGGGCTTTGCAACGATCCAAACCAACAGCTCTATGATCCCTTCAACGGAAACGCGCCCTTCGCGAACAACGTGATTACCGAGCCGATCGATCCAGTGGCGGCTAACCTGTTTGCCTCTTCGCTATACCTGCAGCCGGCCAATGGCAACCTGCAAGACAATGCAAGCTATACCACTACGTCGCTCTTGAACAACAACCAATACGATATAAAGATCGACTACAGTCCGACTCAAAAAGACCACATCTTCGGTCGTTACTCCCATGCAAAGCAGCACAATCCCACGATCAATTCGTTTGCGCTGTTGGGCGAAGGTTTTTCGGATGCGCCGATGGAAAACACCGTCGTCGACTGGACCCACAGTTTCAGCGCCGCCTTGCTGAATGATCTCCGAGTAGGTGTGAATCACATCAAACTTCACAATGGCACGGACTTTACAGGTGCTGTCGGGGATTTGGGAAATCAGCTTGGTATCGGGAATGGTAACCCCACGGGTGTTAACGGTTTGCTTTCCCTTGGCTTCGGCGGAATTTTGACCTCGGTTGGGAGCAGCGGCGTTCAGCAGAAGTTTCAGGATGCCGTTATTCAAGCTTCCGATACGGTCATCATTACTCACAACCGTCATGTTTTCCATACCGGATTTGAGTTCTGGCGAAACCGCATCAACACCTTTTACACGGGCAACAATGGTGCACTGGGAAGTATTAACTTTACCGGCATCTACACACAGAATTCCCCTCCCAACGGCACTGGAGGCTACGGTGGTGCCGACTTCTATCTCGGTCTTCCCACCAACTACGGCCGAGGCATCAGCGGCGGAGAGTGGGGACAACGCCAAAGCGTTTTTGGTGCCTTTCTGCAGGACGACTATCGAGTGACCGACCACTTGACCCTGAACCTAGGGCTTCGCTACGAAGCGCATACCCCCTGGGTTGAAATACACGACCGGCAAGTCAACTTTGATCTAATCAGTGGACAACTCCTCGCGCCAAACTGCTCTAAGGTCAACCCTCTTTTGGGCACTGCTCCAGTGACTTGCAAGCAGAGTGGCCGAGGCCTTTACAACGGCACCTATGGGGGAAAGGACTTCCAGCCGCGCATTGGATTTGCCTGGACGCCCCCGGGTCTGAATGGCAAAACCGTGGTTCGAGGCGCGTTCACCATCTCCTCTTACATGGAAGGAACGGGCACAAACCTCAGGCTTCCTATCAACCCGCCATTCACACCAGCCGAGACGTTCGTGAACTACAACAGTTTGTCGTTCCCGACTACGACAACCAGTCAAGGACTAGTTCCAGTCGGCGCCGCCAGCGACCCATTCGCGGGTTCGTTGGTTCGAGTTTGGGACCCGAACGTCCAGCCTGCCCTGACGCAACAGTGGAACCTTACGATTCAACAACAGCTGTTCAACCAGGGAACCCTCCAGATCGGTTACGTAGGTCAGCACGGAACGCACCTGATGGTTCCGATGCCCTATCTGCAAAAGCAATTCCTCGGGGCCGATTGTTCTGTAAATCCATGCGTGCCGTTGACGGCGCCGAGTGTCAACTTCTCGGGTAATCCAACCTTTCAGAGCGACATTTCTCAGATTTCCGGTACGGCATCAGTCGGGTCGATGAAATACAACGCGCTGCAGGCAGTTTTCCAGAAGCGGTACTCGGCCGGATTGGAATTCCAAGTGGCCTACACCTACTCGAAGTGCATGACCGACAATAGTGGGTATTACGGCACTTGGGGGGACACGCAGACCACGCCCGCCAATCCTTACTATCAGAACCTCTACAATCCGCGGGCCGACTATGCGCCGTGCTTTTTCGATGCGACGCATATTCTTAGCAGCTACGCGGTTTATGAACTGCCGATCGGTCGTGGCAAGCGAATTGGTCACGACATGAACGCGGTTGCGAACGCGATCGTAGGCGGTTGGCAGGTGTCGCCCATCATCTCGCTCCACACCGGCTTCCCGCTCGCGCTCTACAACTTCACGAACGATCCTTCGGGAACTGGATCGCGCGGGGCACGTCCGGACTGCGCTCCAGGTGCGGGTCATGTCTTTGGTCGGCAAAATGCTTTTGATAGCAGCGGCGCTTATATCGGCTATCAGTGGTTTGATCCCTCCGGGTTCTCCTTGCCAACCGTACAGGAGGGCTTCGGCAATTGTCCGGCACAAGGCCCCCCGCGCGGACCCGGGTACTTTGATACTGATCTCGGACTGCAGAAGAACTTTCCGATCCGTGAGAGTGTTCGCCTTCAGTTCCGGGCCGACTTCCTCAACGCATTCAATAGAGTCAATCTGAACGGTCCAGCGACTGCTGTGGGTGCGGGGATGGGAATTGTGAATACCTCGTCGTCTCCGCGCAACATACAGTTCGCTCTTAAGCTCTACTATTGACCACTTTCCGACTATGATTAAGGCAGGCGTTCGCGCCTGCCTTCTTTTTTTATGCTCAAGAATTCCCGACTGTTCTTGTTTGTGGGTCTAGGATTATTGTCTCAACCGAGCTTCCCCCAAGGCTCGAAGCCGGCGCCATCATCAGTCCCGTCCCATGCGCTCGAACTGGCGAAGTCTGGCCAGTGTCAGCAGGCTATTCCACTCCTTAAGAAAGCCATCCCTCAAAGCACCGACAGGGATTTCCGTCGCTTAGCGGGCCTTGCCGGCGTGCGTTGCGCGATGATAAAAAACCAGTTCGATGCGGCGGACGAGTTTCTGCGCCAGCTCACCCGGCAATTCCCCGATGATCCCGAAGTGCTGTACACGGCCGTTCACACCTATTCCGACCTTGCCTCGCGAGCCTCGCAATTCTTGGCTCTACGTGCTCCGAACTCGGCGCAGGCTCGTGAATTGAAAGCCGAGTCACTCGAGGTACAGGGCAAATGGGACCAGGCCGCAAAGGAGTATCAGCAGATTCTGCAAACCGATCCGCAAAAGCCTGGCATTCACTTTAAGATCGGCCGATTGCTGCTCTCTAAGCCTGATCCTCCCCCTGATGCCGCTGAGCAGGCCAAGAAGGAATTTGAGGAAGAACTGAAGATCGATCCCAGCAATGCCGGTGCCGAGTACGTGCTAGGGGAACTCGCGCGCCAGAGCCAGCAATGGGATGACGCGATTGCACATTTCAGCCGGGCCGCCAAACTAGATTCCGGCTTTGGCGATGCCTTTCTAGGTTGGGGTTCGGCCCTGATCGCCACGAAGAAGTTTCCGGAGGCAGTTCCCCCGCTCGAGGCAGCCGTGAAACTTGAGCCGCAGAATCCGGCGACGCATTACAATCTGGCGATCGCCTATACCCGCAGCGGACGTAAGCAGGAGGGTGACCGGGAATTTGCCGTGCATCGCGAGATGGTGCAGGCGAAACAGCCTCCGGAAGCCCAGCAAGGCGGGGCTCCGAGCCCCCCGCAATGATGCGACGTTCTTGTGCGCCCGGTGAGACTAGAGACTTTGCGTAGAAATCGCCTCCCTTCCCGTCGCGAATTCCTCTATTCGCTGGCTGGCGCATTCTCGATAGCTGGCCTGCCCCGCCTCACCTACGCCTTGCCCACCGCAGCTAGCACCTTCGAGATTGTTCCTCCCGAGGTTAGCGGGATTACTTGGAAGCATTCCAGCGGTAAGTCCCCTGAGCACTACCTTCCTGAGACTACCGGAGCCGGTTGCGCCTTCTTTGACTACGACAACGACGGGTGGATGGACGTTTACTTGGTGAACAGCGGCAAGTGTGATTTCTTCGACCCCAATCCACCCCTGCGAAATGCTCTCTACCATAACAATCGCGATGGGACATTTACCGACGTCACCTTAAGGGCCGGCGTGCCCGGGGGTGGCTACGGCCAGGGAGTTGCCGTGGGGGACTACGACGGTGATGGCTTCCCTGATCTGTACGTGACGCAATACGGACGCAATATCCTCTATCACAACAACCGCGACGGCACGTTTACTGACGTAACGGAGAAGGCGGGAGTCGCTGCGCCAGGCTGGTCTTCGAGCGCCGTCTGGTTCGATTACGACAACGACGGCAAACTCGATCTGTTCGTCTGCCGTTTCGTAGAGTTCTCAAAGGAAAAAAACAAAGACTGCCGCGTGGGAGATGATGCAAAGCGGGGTTACTGTATCCCGCACGTATACCGACCGACCGCCAGCTGGCTGTTTCATAACCAGGGCGACGGTACGTTCACCGACGTAAGCAAGTCATCCGGAATCGGCGGCCATTTGGGAAAAGCCTGGGGCGTAGTCGCGGCCGACATTAATAATGATGGCCTGGTTGATCTCTTTGTCGCAAATGACACGGTGGCCAACTTTCTTTTCGCAAACCGAGGAAATGGGAAGTTCGATGAGATTGGCGAGGTTTCGGGAGTCGCCTACAGTGCCGAAGGCCGGCCCCGGTCAGGAATGGGAGTAGACGCCGCCGACTTTGATCAAGACGGGTGGATAGACCTGTTTGTCGCCAATATTGACCACGAAATGTATTCGCTTTATCGCAACAACCACGATGAAACCTTCGACGACCAGGCCGGCCGGACGGGAATCGCAAAAGCCACAAGGCTGATGAGCGGCTGGGGATTGAAGTTCTTTGACTTCGATAACGATGGCAAACTCGACTTGTTTCTGGCCAACGGCAATCCCGATGACCTCATCGAGCGACTTCAGCCTCAAGTGACCTACGAAGAGCCGCCCCTACTGTTTCGCAATACCGGCAAAGGCTTCGAGAACGTCAGTCAGCAAGCGGGGCCGGTTTTCGGGCAAAGGCTTTCTGCTCGCGGGCTCGCGGTCGGCGACTTTAATAACGATGGGAGCATCGACGCTCTGATTTCCGTGAACGACGGGGCGCCCATTCTCTTGCGCAATAACTCCGAACCCAGGAACCATTGGCTTGGGGTCAGGCTGATCGGGACGAAGTCGAACCCAGATGCGGTCGGCGCGAGCGTTGCCTGTCAAGCACAAGACCTCAAGCTGACGCGCGTGAGAGTTGGCGGGGGCAGCTATCTCTCCGATCATGACCCGCGCATGGTGCTTGGCATCGGCGGGCGGACAAAGATCGATTGGCTGGAGGTGAAGTGGCCCCAGCCGAGCGGCAAGACCGAACGCTTGATGGACCTGCCTCTGGACCGGTACATCACCATTGTCGAAGGACAAGGGAAATGGAAGTGAGCCGTCCTAAGCTCGCCATCGCATTGCTTTCCACTGCCGCAGTGCTCATGGGCTTGGGCCATAGGCTCCTCCCGGTAGCACCCGGTCAAAGTTCCCCAGGCAGCAGCTCGGTACGGTTCATCGATACAACTGAGCGCGCAGGGATCAAATTTGTTCATTTCAAGGGTAATAACGGCATTTCGATCAACCGCGAAGAGTTTGGTCCTGGAGTGTGTGTTGGCGACTTTGACGGCGACGGGTGGCAGGACATTTACTTCGTGAATGGACGCGACCTTTACGATCGCGGAATTTCCGTTCGGAATGGGTTATACCGCAATAACCGCGATGGCACGTTTACCGATGTCACCGATAAGGCCGGTGTTCCCGGGACCGGCTACGGCCTTGGTTGTGTCTGGGGCGACTACGACAATGATGGGTTCCCCGACCTATTTGTCACGCAGTATGGCCGTAATGTGCTTTATCACAACAATAGGAACGGCACATTTACCGACGTTACAGAGAAAGCCGGGGTTGCGGGTCTCGAGTCGGGGACCTTTCACAGCGGGGCAACCTTCTTCGACTATGACCGCGATGGGTTTCTCGACCTCTACGTTGGCAGTTATGTCGCGCTCGAACCCGACGGTCCGCGATATTGCAATATTGGGACTATTCGAAGCAGTTGTCCTCCTAGCGCCTACAAGGGCAGTCTTGATGCGCTCTATCACAACAACGGCGATGGCACCTTCACCAACGTCACCCGCGCCATGAACATCGCTCAGCCGCGCGGTAAGAATCTTTCCGTGGGAGCGGCTGACTACGACAACGACGGCTGGCCGGATCTCTTCGTCGCCAACGACGGAGTCGAGGCATACCTTTACCATAACCAGCAGGGCAAGAAGTTCGAAGAGATTGGCGTCCCGAGCGGAATGGCGTATTCCTCCGGCGGCCGCCTGATGGCTGCCATGTGCATATCGCTTGGTGATTACGACAACGACGGCTGGCTGGACCTGTATGTTTCGGATTTTCAGGGATCGTCTGACCACGCCTGGCACAATGACCAACAAGGCAATTTTGACGAGGCCAGCGACGCGCTAGGGATTACCGGACCAACGCACAATGTGCTTAGTTTCGGCGGCGGGTTCTTCGACTATGACAACGACGGCTGGCTTGATCTGTTCATCGCCAACGGCCATGTTTATCCGGAAATCGAACAAGCGTCTCCCGGAACGCACTACAAGCAGGTAAATTCCCTGTTCCACAACGAGGGTGGCCGAAGGTTTCTTGAAACCGGAACCCTCGCGGGCATCGCCGAGCTGCCGCCCCGCGTGGGTAGAGGCGTTGCCTTCGCCGATTTTGACAATGATGGATTCGTGGACGTCCTGGTTGCCAACAATGGCGACCCGCCGCTTCTATTGCGGAACGGCGGCAATGGCAATCATTTCGTAAATTTCAAGCTGGTTGGAACCAAGAGTAATCGCGACGCCATGGGCGCGCGCATCCGTATCAGGAGCGGAGGAACCACTCAAATCCGAGAGATTGCGGGCGGTGGAAGTTATCTGTCGCAAAGTGATCTGCGCGCCAACTTCGGTGTGGGGCGGGCGCAGAGCGTGGAGAGCATCGAAATTACCTGGCCGAGCGGGCAGAGCCAAAGGTTTCGTGACCTACCGGTGGATCATTTCTACGTCGTGCATGAAGGCGAAAATGAGATGCGTCCGGCAGCAAACTCTCCCCGCCAGCAATAGGCGCTTTCGGAATTCCCTACGAGTCGGTTGCCAAGGTTGTTGCTTTGGTGCGAGCCATAGCCTCATAGGCCGCTCCTAGCACAGGCGCGTCTTCGTTCAGGACGAGATAGATGGGAATCTTGGCCAACTGGCTGCTCAGCTGAATCTTGTCGCTGAACGCGCGCACAAAGCTCCCGTCTTTCAACTTTGGAAGGATCTTGAGCGCAATTCCGCCGGCGATGTAGACGCCTCCGAAGGGCAGTACCCGCAGCGCCATATTCCCTGCCTCCGCGCCGTAGGTTTCGATCCACATCTGAACCGTCGCCACGCAGGCGTCGCACGAACCTACCAGGGCGTTTTGCGTGATCTTCGCTGCTGGGTCAACCTCGGCTTCATCGAAAAAGGCGTGTTGCACTCCGGGGAAGATGATCTGATGAATCAGGCGGAATCCACGGCCTGAAATAATCTCTTCCGTGCAGACTCGGGGCATGCGGTGTCGCATCGACTGCAGCAGCAGAAATTCGCGGTCGTTGCGTGGAGCAAAGTCGGTGAGTCCGGCTTCGCTCGGGGAAACTTTGTAGCGCTCACCGTCCCAGAAGAGAATGGCTTCACCCAACCCGGTTCCGGCGGCAATAAATGCCATCGGCGCCAGGGGCTGCCGCTGGCCTTCGTTGAGCTGCAAAAGATCATTACTCTCCAGGTGGGTGAGACTGCTCGCCGAAGCAACCAGGTCGTTTACCAGTGTGACCTTCGAGTCATGCAATCTTAGCGCTTCGGCAATTGCGTGCCGCTCCACTGGCCAGGGCAAATTGCTGCTGACAACCCTATCGCCCACCAGGGTGCCTGCAACCCCGAAGCCCGCGCACCTGACGCCGTCGTCAACAGGAACGCCCGCTCCGCCCGCATCCTGGACGAATTGTTCGAGGATTGCCCCTAAGCTATCACTATTGCGCGTTGGCACCGAGGAGCGGAACAGCTGACGCAATTCCCCTCCGCAATCCTCAAAAACAGCCAGCGTGCATTTGGTACCCCCGATGTCCCCGGCCAGAATCATGAATATTCAATGTTAACAAGGGAAATCGCACAAAGGAACTGCTCCGAAGGGAGTAAAGGAAGGAATTTTTGGTGTCCACCCTATGGAATGGTGAGCGCGGCGACGCTGAAGCCACCGAGATTTACCGTTTCCGAGTTCAGCGTAACTTTTTTGGCCGCACCGAACCCTGTCGTCTGGTCTACGTATTCCAGTACCCCGCCGCTGGCGCCTGAAACTTGGACCTCCATTTGGCGTTGGCTTTTGTTCACCAACAGAATTCGCTTCTTGCCGTCTCGGGTGACGACCGGCATGGCATAGACAAAGGGATTTGGCGAGGACGCGCTGCTTGCTTCCATAATTTTGTCTCCCGGTCCGAAGTTGGAATGCAACAACTCCAGCACGCGAAAGCGTGGGTTCGGATTGCCATCGTTCCAATCCACCATCGAAACCGAGGGGAACTGCGTGGGATATCCCACCAGTTGCGACTCACCGGCAACATCGATCCCGAGGCGGGTTAGTTCTCCGAGAAGATAGGCGTACATAGCACCGGTCAGGTTCCAGTAGGAATTTGGGATCGGCTTGGTTTGATGCCCGGGCTCGCCCTGCACGAGGTCCTCGGCAGAGATCGCGCCGATCTCATCGATGGTGGTACGGGTAGCGGGGGAGAGGCGCTTGCGAATTGTCTCCACGTAACGCACGGTATTCAGGAAGCCCTCAGCCTGGGCGAAAAACGTGTATCCCTGAATTTCTGGAGTCTGGTCAGGCGTGGGTACTGCATAAAAGTGATAGGAAATGAAGTCCAGCGGGATTCCCGGCTGATGATTCTTGGGATCGAGAAAATACTCGAAGAAGTCTGGGCGTTGGGAAGGCATGGCCAGCGCCATGCCAACGAACTTAAGGTTCGGGTCAACTTTTCGCATCGCGGTAACGACTGCATCGTACAAGTGTGTGTATGTTTCCGGCGACATGTGGTGTTCAAACTCAACCTCGTTCAACACCTCCCAGTACGGAATCGAGTAGTGATAGCCGGATTCATGCCTTTTGCCGAACTCATCCGTAAAACCACCTTTGGTGTACCAGGACAGCAGGCGCGCATAGTAGTCGGCGACTTCCTGGAACGAGGGATCGCGCGGTTCCGTGCCTTGCGTGTATTCCCACGTGACCTGGTTGGGATCGGCGGGATACGGTACCGGCTTTTCGGTCTTCCACATCCACTGTGGGATGGTGCTGAAGTTCAGAATGGCGGAATGCCCCTTCGTCGCTTCAAGAAGGTCAATTGTCATGGGGTCGATGAGCGAGAAATCCCATGATGTCTTGCCATCTTTGGGCGGTTCAAGTTCCGCAACAGCGAGCTTGGGATAGGGCAACCAGGGAACGTAGCGAACGTAGTCCGCCCCTAACTCGCGCACCGCCCTGTATGCATTGTCGTGAACCGGAGTGCCGCGGCGGAGGGGAGGATTTACGACCACCTGCAGGGTGGTGGAGGTCTGGGAGGTTCGCTGCACTTTCGTCCAGTCAGGCTGAATCTTCACCTGCGCGGTCGCCGTAACCAGACCAACGAAGAGCAAAACTGAAAACGCGAAAAGGGACCGACGAGTATGCATAAGTCGCGCCTCCCACCGAACGCAAAAGCATAAATTCGGGACACTTAGGTCGCAATACAAAGGCCCTGCTTTAGTGCACTGTTGCACAATGCGAAACCCAGCAACGTCGTGAGCGGCGGCGCGTGCGATATGGCGACGGTAGGCGCTTGACTCGAGCGCCAGCCGAGTGGGATCATCCGCCACGACGCGACCCATGCCAGAACTTCACCAGAACCATAGTCTCCGAATTGGTCTTTTCGGCATCGGACTGGAGGCTTACTGGCCCCAGTTCGAAGGGCTGCACGAAAGACTCACTGGTTATATCGAGCAGCTTGCCAGGCGCCTGGAACGTCCGGGAGTTCAGGTCGTCAATCTGGGCTTGATCGACAGTCCGGAGAAGGCAATTGCAGCCGGCCATCAGTTCCGGCGCGAGGACATCGACATCATCTTTCTTTATGTGACCACCTATGCCCTCTCGGCCACGGTGCTGCCGGTTGTAAGGCGCGCGCGGGTACCAGTCATCGTTCTGAATCTGTCGCCATCGGCAGCAATCTACTATGCCTCCTTCAATCGCACGGGGGATCGCACGCGAATGACTGCTGAGTGGTTGGCGAATTGTCAGGCCTGTTCGATACCTGAGATCGCCAACGTTTTTCGACGCTGCCGCATTCCCTTTTTTCAAGTCACTGGCACTCTTGCCGATGACCCGGGAGCCTTTAATGAGATTGACGATTGGATCGATGCGGCCCGCGTGGTCCACATCATGGAACACAACCGGCTGGGATTGATGGGGCATTACTACGGAGGCATGCTGGATATTTATTCCGATCTCACCTTACAGTGCTCGACTTTTGGTGGACATATCGAGATTCTGGAAGTGGAAGAACTTGCCAACCTGCGCCGCCAAGTCTCCAACGTGGAGATTGAGGCGCGAGTTGCCGAGATTCGCGCGACCATGGATGTGCAGCCCGACTGTTCAGAACAAGAACTTGCTCGCGCTGCGAAAACATCCGTCGCCCTCGATCGATTGGTTGAGCTGCACAACCTTGGATCGCTTGCCTACTACTATCAGGGCACGGGAAACGCCGAAAACGAGGACGCAGTCAACTCGATAATTTTGGGCAACAGTCTGCTCACCGCCCGTGGCATTCCGGTGGCCGGCGAGTACGAGGTCAAAAATGTGCAGGCGATGAAGATTCTCGATTCACTCGGTGCGGGGGGTTCGTTCACCGAATACTACGCCGTCGACTACAAGGACGATGTAGTTCTCATGGGACACGATGGCCCGGGCCACATCGCCATCGCTGAGGGAAAGACCAAAGTGAGACCGTTGCAGGTTTATCACGGCAAGGTTGGACACGGGCTTTCGGTAGAAATGTCGGTGAGACACGGCCCGGTAACCCTACTTTCTATCGTAGAAAAAGGCGATGGGAACATCGCCTTCCTCACGGCAGAAGGCGAGTCCCTGCCTGGGCCAATTCTTGAGATCGGGAATACGAATAGCCGCTACCGTTTTCCCATTGGTGCAAGAGACTTCATTTCGCACTGGAACGCGCATGGACCAGCACATCATTGTGCTGTGGGGGTTGGCCACATCAGCAGCCGACTGAGAAAGGTTGCGTCGTTGCTCGGTGTCGACTGCGTAAGGGTGTGTTGATCAGTGCCTAGGACTGGTCCTTCAACTTCAGCTTAGACTTATTCTCTTCCAGGAACTCGCGGAGCTTGTCTCCAGCGTCAAGCAGTCGGGTCCACTGCTCATAATAAAGAGTGACGGGAAACCGGCCGAGCCCATAGACGCTTACGCCCCCTTTTTCGCCGACCCGGAATTCAAGACTCCCAGTGCGCCGAGTTCCCTGCTGCTTTTCCAGTTCGGCGAGACGTGCTTTGAGCTCATCATAAGTTGGTTCGGCCATCACAACCCTCCGTCAGTATTAGTCCAAATCGAAATCGCGAATGGGCTTCCCCGTATCGGGGGATTCCTTGGCCTTACGCAGGGCTTCCTGGAACTTCTTCTCCAGTACGTCGGAAGCATGCTTCTGCGCTTCAATCGATTGCCGGAAAATTGAGTCTCGGCGGCTGTCCTGCTCCTTCATGGCCTTCGCGGCTTCGTCGAGGTCGTTGAACATTTTCGGCCTTACCGGAGCGACGTGCGAAATCACCGACTCGGTCTCCGAATCGACCTTCAACACTGCGCCGCAGCATGGGCAAGTCAGATCGAAAGTGTTTTTCTTGGTCACGGACAAATCATAAATCAAGTTCGGGTTTGTGGGACAGGCGAACGGGAATCGAATCCGGCGGTTGCGTCATTGAATGAACAACCCGGTTTTGGGGTGTTCGGTGATCCACTGGTTCAAGGACTCCACGCTCATGACGCCTGGTCGACAGGTACACTCTTCTCATGTCCATCGAAGCAATCTTTTTTGATGTGGGCAACACGTTGCTTTTCCCCAATCGCAACAAGATGTTGCATTCCTTACACTCGCGTCAGGTCTTCCCTTCCGAACAGTTGCTGCAAAAGATTGAGCGGGAGACAAAGCAGGAGTTTGACGCTTTGGTTGAGAGCCATTCTGCGGTTGACCACGGCTTCTGGTGGATGTTCTATACGCGTCTGTTACGGGAGCTCGGCATTCCCGACAAAAGCACGTGCGAAGATCTGGTGGCGCGAACCCAAATGTCCTCCAATTGGTGTGATATTCGGCCCGGTACGCGCGAAGCACTACTCCGACTGCGTGCGCGGTATCGGCTTGCCGTGATCTCCAACGCTGATGGCAAGATCGCCGAGATCCTGGCGCACTGCGGAATCGCTAACTGCTTTGAAACCATCACCGACTCAGGGATCGTGGGCCAAGAAAAACCGCATCCTGCGATTTTCGAGGCAGCGCTTGAAAGCTTGGGTGTAAAGCCGGAGCAAGGTCTCTACACGGGCGATGTCTACTGTATTGATTATCTAGGGGCAACCGCGGTTGGCATGCAGTGTGTGTTGTTCGATGTTTCGGGATCTTATGCCCTGAAGGGCCTTCCGCGTGTGCAATCCCTTGAGGAGTTAGAAGAGTTGCTTGCCGAGCGAAACTGACACCAGCTCACCTCGGGGATAAGAGCCAACGTGCTGCTCAATTACAATATCGCCGGTGGGAGATCCCGTTGACAACCATAACGATGAACTCTGGATGGCAGAGGCCCTTCGCTGTGCACAGCGGGCCCTCGAGATGGGCGAAGTTCCCGTAGGTGCAATCGTCGTATCAAGGGGGGCAATCGTTGGCCGCGGCTGGAATCGCAATATATGCGATCAGGATCCAACTGCGCACGCGGAAGTTTTGGCACTCCGTGAAGCTGGGGCAGCCCTTGGCAATCACCGCCTGGTGGATTGTGACCTGTTTGTTACAATTGAACCGTGCGCTATGTGCGCGGGAGCCTTGGTTCACGCGCGAGTTCGACGGCTGGTTTACGGCGCGGACGACCCCAAAGCCGGAGCGGTTCACTCGGTCATGCACGGGCTGAACCACCCAGCGATGAACCATAAAATCGAGGTTCTTGGAGGTGTTCTGGCGGGGCATTGCGCGGAGGTCTTGCAGGACTTCTTTAGAAGTAAGCGCTAAGCGAGTCACGCCAACTTCCAACCCTTAGCCGAACTGATTTCTCGGGAGGGGTTGCGTACCAAACGCAAGGTGCCGTTTCCGGAGAGGTGCGTGAGTGGTTGAAACGATCCGCCTCGAAAGCGGACATACCTTAACGGGTATCGGGGGTTCGAATCCCTCCCTCTCCGCCATTACCTTTGTTATCTAGCACTTACGTGCCGGTGATACCTACACTGATACTAGAATCAGGAAGGATCACCAATGAATCGGCAATGCAACGTCACCAAGCGAGTCCGTACTGATGCCGGCATTCGGTACTGCCCGGTAGTTCTCTCAGCGAACGGACGAATCACACCGGACAACATGTACAGCGCATGGCGCAAATAACGGCTGCCGCCTCGGCTGATCCGCGGACGTTTTTCCACTGAAGTACCAGAACTGAAATGACAAGGGTCGAGTCCGCTGAAAGCTACCCACTGACGAGCATCCGAGGTTTCCGAGAGCACGGCCAACTCCCCCAAAATCTGCAAGGCACTGGTTTGGGCAATACCGGGAACCGTCAACATCAGTCGGTAATAGCGGTCCAGTTCGGGATCGCGTGCAATGAGACGGCAAGCTTCGCGGCGCAGCTGCTTTATGCGATGCTCAAGATAGTGTTGATGACGTTGCCTCTCCCGCAGCACCAATGCCGGAAGAGCCTGGCTGCTGCTCAAAGCATGGGCCCGATTGTTCTCTTGCGTGTGCATCACGCCTAGGCTTTCAATGGCACGCGTGATGGCGCGCAACCGCAAGGCGGTCGAACTGGGGGGCTGCCAAGACTCCCAAGGCATGCGCGCGGCATATTGGCAAAGCAAGTAGGCATCGACGGGATCGGTCTTGCTGCGCTCACCTAGAGATTCCGCAAAGCGGCGAGCACGACGCGGATTGATGACGCTGACCTCTACTTGCCGATGAGCATGCAACATTAGGGCCACGTCGAGGCTGTAGTTGCCGCTCGCTTCTAAGCAAACGCGCAAACCATCGCCTGCATGCAACAAGAAGGCGACAAGCGCCGTATGTCCAGAGGCACTATTGGCAAAAGTGGTGAACGCCGGGTTCTCTTCTCCACGTTGAAGGCGGGCAACGCTGATCTGGCGCGCGCTTACGTCGATGCCAGCGAAAACACCCACATCAGGCTTAGCATGCTTTTTCATCTGACTCCTCGAGACTTGGATTAGACTGGGGCTCGGCTCCCCGACCCTGAGCAACCTCTCTCGCCGACCTTGTGAATGCAGGCTCATATTGGCCTAGGATTCTCCACGGCGTCAGAAAGAAGGGCGGGGGGCCTATCTCTTGCCCAGGCTGCAACAACAGCGCCTCAGGGTGTAATCGGCCTCCCGCCGAAAACCCGATCTGCTTTCCAGGTAGCACGGACTGAATGAATCGGGGAGATGCAAGGAAGATACAAGGGCGTAAGTTGGCTTTGCCTGGCAAGCAAAAGCCATTCCTAAAAAGGAGACCTACACCCAATGGCGAAGATAATCCCGATTGACGAGCATTTCCAACATTTTCTGAGCGAACTGAAGGAGAGTTTCTGGGGAGATCTGTACGGGCAGACGCGTCAGGCGTGGCAGAAGTTTTTCGAGCTGGAATCGGAGCGGCAACGCGACCGGTTCTCCGGCTGGGCACCATATGAGCGGCGACGGGGGAAGCGGAAGCAGTACCGCAACGGCTACTACGAACGAGATTTTGTGACTCGCTTCGGGACGATTCGGTTGCGCATTGCGCGCACCTGGAAAAAGAGTTTTCTACCGGTGGGGCTGAGACGCTTTCAGCGCCGGGCGGAAGAAGTTTCCTTGTTGATCGGGAAGCGTTTTTGCGGGGGATTTCCACCCGGCATGGGGGACGGGTGGTGGCCACGATCACCGGAGAAACGGTGAGTGCGCAGACGGTGTCGAAGTTGACACGGGATCTGGACGAGGCGGTGCGTCAGTTTCACCAGGCGGGGTTGAGTGACGACTACGTGTATTTGTTTCTGGACGGGGTGAGCCTACGGGTACGGCGGCCGACGGGACGCAAGCCAGTGCAAATGCTGGTGGCGTATGGCATCCGGCAAGACGGCCAGCCGGCACTTGCTGGCCTTTCTGCGCAGCCAGGGCGAGGGGTAAGCGGATTGGGAAGCACTGCTGGGGGATCTGTATCGGCGCGGGCTAGAAGGCCGAGCGCTGCGGTTAATCCTCACCGACGGTTGTGCTGGTTTGGCAACGGCGATTCGCACTGTCTATCCACGGGTACGGCATCAGCGCTGCTGGGTGCACAAGATGCGTAACATTCTGGAGAAGGCACGGAAATGCGACTACGACGAGATTAAGGCCGGAGCCCAGGCCATCTACCGAGCCGAAAGTCGATCTCAGGCTGAAAGTGCGTTCCGCAGATTCCGCGCCCGCTGGCAACGCACCTATCCCGGCATGGTGAAACGGCTGGCACGAGACTTAGCTGAGCTGCTGTCGTTCTTTGCTTTCCCCTTCGTCACCTGTGGCGCAAATTGCGCACCACCACGTGATCGAGCGCTGCTTCGTCGAGGTACGCCGCCGCACTCGGCCCATGGTGTGCTTTGTGAATGTGGAAAGCGTGGACCGCATCATCTACTCCATCTTCCAGCGATTCAACCTGGAGTGGAAATCCCGCACCCTCAAGCTATTTACACAAGCAGCTTGACGTCACCTCCGCCATGACGAGGCCCAGGTTTACCCAAGTGGCTGCTGCGAGCTGGGGTTAAACCCTTGGTCTAGTTGCTGTAAATCACGAAGCGGGTTTTCCCGCCTGCGCGTCTTGTTTAGTGACTAGCCGGGGTGCACGCGTTTCGACGACAATCCCGTTTTCTATTCCGGCACCGTGACCAACAGCTGACGACGCTAAGATCATTGCCACGTTGTTCCGGCTTGGTCGTCCTCAATGCTTCGCAGTCCGGAGCTTGGACAAAAGTGGCCGTATTTCTGAAGGGACCGCGGCGTATCCCTTCGTTAGATCGCCCGTGATCTGATCGCGGATTGCCAGGCTGTCCCGGAGTAAGTTACCCCAGTGCGAGATCCTCTGTGCTACTGACAATTCGCTGAGCATCCGGAATGGGGATAATCTCGCAAAAACAAACGAGGGTAGTTGCACATGGACGATTTCATTCCGCACCGCATACAACACCAGCTCGACGGTGGAATGAAGCCTGAGCGTGATCATGATATTGCTGCGATGCGTTTCCGCCGTTTTCAATTGCAGGAACTCAATCGTGCAGAACTACATTAAGCAGCGAGCTGTGGACTTGTAGCCCACCGTTGTAGTGAATGAAACCCAATTTCCTGAACCGATTCATGAAGAAGCTGACTCGCGAACGAGTCGTACCGACCATTTCGGCCAGCGTCTCCTGGTTGATTTTTGGCACCACGGCTTCGGGCGCGCCTTCCTTGCCGAAACGAGCGAGCAACAAGAGGACGCGGGCCAGTCTTTTTTCGCTGGAATTAAACAGTTGGTCGACTAAGTCTTCTTCATAACGGATGTTCCGCGCCAGCAAATAGCCGACAAACAAATCGGAAAATGCACGTTCGCCGTGTAGTGCCGACATCATCGCCTTTTTGTCGATCCGCATAAGATCGCAATCGGTCATAGCGGCAGCGGATCCCATGCGGCGGACCTGACCCGCCAACGCGGCTTCGCCAAAAAAATTGCCCTCGCTCACTATGCCGATCGTTGCCTCCTTGCCGGTCTTGGAGACCACCGTGAGTCGCACCTTACCTTTCTGAACATAGAAGACGGCATCCGTCTCGTCGCCTTGTGCAAAGATGGTTTGCTTTTTCGGGACCGCCACCATCCTCCTCCCTTCGCCAATAGTGGCAAGGAAAGTGTTGGGATCGAACGCGCGATCCTTCTTATTTTTTGCGGAAGCCGGACTCATTGATCATATTTTAGTCCAAGAGTGGCAAGTCGCCGCCATTTGGCATAGGCGACCGCGTAGTGAGCCTGAGCGGGAGGGCCCGGGAGTGAGCCATACTGCTCAGTATTTCGCCGCGAAGTACGCCATTCTATAAACGGCTCAAGAAAAGCAGTTTATCCGCCAAACCAGACGGCCTATCTACCTTCTTGAGGAAGCGGGCTTGCTCAGACCAAGTGGTTCGCGGGCCATTGCCGCTGATTTCATCAGCCGAATCCGCAATCGGTCGCCCTTCTACGGAGGGCACTTCGCCCGGGCCCGCCGCCGATTTTCCAGGAGGAGTACGATGGAAAATTTCCTCAGAGTTTTCGTGGTCGCGGTCTGTGTGCTTTTGCCCCTGTCTTCTGTCGCGCAGAACCAGCGTT
>DATNEX010000155.1:0-39091 GCA_035606605.1 Terriglobales bacterium | reverse complement strand
TGTTCCGTTGAATACTCGATATCAGACGAATCGAACAGAGCATTGCGAACATGGTCTTTGTCGATCACCGTCCCTCGGAGTTCCGCGGCCAGTGCCCGGCTCAGCGTGCTCTTACCCGTGCCGGGAAGCCCGGCCATGAGGATCAGCATGGTTCGAGAATAACGCATGCCACCGAGGGTTCTGCACCCGAATGTCTGCAACTCATTCCCACGCGGTTGTGAGTGTTGGCTCTTTATATTCTTCGGCGTAACTCCGTGTTCTCGGTGGATAGGCGGTTGTCTTGGCTTATGTTTTACACTCTAAACGTGACGAAACGTCGATCCAAAGGAGCCTACATGATCTCGGCGGTAGCCGAGATGTATGGCATTCATCCCCAGACGCTGCGGTTGTATGAGCGTGAAGGACTACTCAAACCATCAAGAACCGAGGGAAACACGCGTCTTTACACGGACGAGGATCTGCAGAGGCTTGAGTTCATTCTCAACCTGGCGCGCGATCTGGGGGTGAATATCAGCGGAATCGCGATCATTCTGCAAATGCGCGAGCGCCAGGAAGAGATGCAGCGCCAGATTCAGGATTTCGTGAAGTACATTCAGCAGGAAGTGCTGGCGCGGGCAAACGCCGCTGCCGACCCTGCTCGCGGAGCGATCGTGCCGATCCGGCGACCAATTCCACCGTCGCCGGCAGTCCGAAAAAAGTAACTCTTCCAATTTTGGGTATCATCAATAGGCAATGCTGCCCTTCAAGCTCATCTACAGCGATGAGTATTACTTGCCGATCGGGCAACATGTCTTTCCCGCGGAAAAGTACCGGCGCATACATCGCCGACTAATCGAGACCGGTGTCGCGGATCCGGCAGACTTCCTCACCCCCGAGTCCGCCTCAGATCGTGACATCCTGCTAGTACACACGCCGGCATATGTGAACAAGCTGAAGACGGGAACGCTCTCCGCCAGGGAGGAATTACAGCTGGAAGTGCCGTACTCTAGGGAGCTGGTGCATGCGTTCTGGCTTGCGGCGGGTGGCTCAATCCTCGCGGCGGACTGCGCTTTGAGAGATGGCGCTGCCGTGAACATCGGCGGGGGATTCCACCACGCTTTCCCAGACCACGGCGAAGGTTTCTGCATGATTCATGATGTCGCCGTCGCCATTCGTCGCATGCAGAAGGACGGTAAGATTCGTACGGCGATGACGGTGGACTGCGATGTTCATCAGGGCAATGGCACAGCCGCCATTTTCGCGGGAACCCGGACTAGCAGCGACCCGCTCCCCTCACATGGCCCGGCTGTCCTGGGGGGGAAGCCGCTTATGCGGGGAGCCCATGCAGGCGACGTTTTCACCATTTCGCTTCATCAGGAAAACAACTACCCGATCTACAAGCCGCCATCATCGATCGACGTCGATCTTCCCGATGGAATCACCGACGACGATTACCTCGCATGGCTGGACAACGCACTTAGTTCCGGCCTCCGGCAATTCCAGCCGGATTTGATGTGCTATGTCGCGGGTGCCGATCCCTACCGGGATGACCAATTAGGTGGCCTGCAACTTTCTCAGGAAGGTATAAAGCGGCGGGACGAACTCGTGTTCCGTGTCGCCAAGACGCAGAACATACCCGTCATGGTCACCTATGCTGGGGGCTACGCGCGAAATGTCGAAGATACGGTTGTGATTCACAGTAATACGGTTGTGGCTGCGGCTGAGGTTTTTCAATCCACGACCAAGTAAGGCAGCATTGAACCGCATAGGACACAAAAGGAAAGCCAGCAGCTTGCCAAGAGCTATCGCGAATCGACGAGGGTTTGAAGCGCAGTTGCAGCCAAGGCGAAGCAACATTCTTGGAGCATCTCCACGGCATGAGTTTAGTTAGGGGCTCCCGCAATCCTGCCTTCTGGCTAGCCCTGGTTGCCGGTCTGCTCGCGTTTTGCGTGCAGTCAGGGGAGACCAGTTCGGCAGACACGATGCACCGCTTACAGACGGCACATTCATTCTGGACCTCCCAGCCACCGGTCTTTCCCAATGAATATCCGGAATTCGGCGTGCATGGCCGCCGCGGGAAACTTTATGACTGGTACGGTATCGGCCAGCCATTGCTGATGCTCCCATTCGACATCGTTGGCGCGGGCATTTCGAAGCTGTCGATCTTTGCGGACTATGGCCCCGATACCGATCCAACCATTCGCACCGTTTTTGTCACCTATGCCGTGAACATACTTATCAGTGCCCTGACTGCGTTGGTTTGTTACAGGTTTCTTCTTCTGCTTGGGTTTGATGTGGTTCAGTCCGTGGCGGGTGTGTTGGCTTTGCTCTTCTGCACCACCCATCTCCATTACACGCAAAACATGATGGAGAACAATTACATCCTGCTGCTCACGATGGCGGGGTTGCGGTATCAGTACCAATGGTTGCGAACCGGGAGCAGGCGCGCGTTATTGATCGGGTCCGCGGCGTTTGGCTTGAACCTGTTGACGCGCCTGACCACTGGCGTGGATCTCGTCGTGGGCGGCATCTTCCTGTTGCTCGTGCTGGAATTTGAGCACACGCCTCGTACCCAGGTCTGGTTGAAGTTCGTCGCATACGGGAAGGTGGCAGTCCCCGTCTATGCGGGGTTCTTCCTCTTCGATCGCTTGTACCAGTTCTACCGCTTTGGCGAATGGACTTCTACCTATGTGAAGTACTTCACGATCGAGCATCGGCTGCAGGATCCGAGCCTGCCGGCAAACTATCCGTGGACCACGCCGTTTCTTAAGGGCTTCCTGGGTCCGCTGATGTCGCCGGAAAAGTCCATCTTCCTCTTTGACCCGCTCATTATCTTGAGCATCATTCTTGTTGTCCTCGGGTGGAAGCTTTTGAGTCCCAGCGTGAAGGCCTTCATGGCCTCGGCGTTTCTGCTGATCTCTGCCTACATCTGTTTCTACGCGCGCTACTACGAGTGGAGCGGGAACTTCGCCTGGGGAGACCGGTACGTCTCCAGTGCGGTCGAAATGGCGGCGTTCCTTGCGGTGCCGTTGCTCGTTAAGTTTCGCGAGCAATGGGGTCGACCCATCTGGGTGTTGGGATTGTTCTTAGTAGCCGCGAGTCTTGTCATCCAGTTCGCATCCTTGGCTTTCTGGTTGCCGCTCGAGATTTATCAGGGAGACGATCTCGGCCATCCACAGTGGGTGATCGGGCTGCGCTTCAAGAACATTGTCGCGTTTGCCTTGGGAAAGATGGATGCCTGGGGTATGAACACCGACTCAATGACTTACGACCAGTGGGACTTTCAGCACATCACCTGTTGGAACTTCCTGCCATTTGTGCTGCGCAGGATAGGAGCGGCACCCAGGTGGGTCGTGGATGTCGCCTTTGCGGTCTGGACAATGGGAATCGCAGCCCTGGGGGGCGCGCTTTTGCGCCTTGCGAGAATACTAGAAACTCGACAAGCAGGTTCGTAGCGTCTGCTATGGCGTGAGCCGGGAGGTTTTGAGCGGCACGCGTAAGAGGCTACTCGTTTTTTGAAAAGGCTGACCCCCGGACATCGAGAGTGCTGGCCGCCAGCCCTACTCCACGGTCACGGATTTTGCCAAGTTCCTCGGCTGGTCGACGTCGCAACCGCGGCGTACAGCGATGTGATAGGCCAGCAACTGCAGCGGAACGATTTCAAGAATTGGCAACAGTTCTTCCGGAGCTTCAGGCACGAAGATGACGTGATCGGCGGCTTCCTTGATTTCATGGTCGCCGTCGGTTGCGATGGCGATGACCTGCCCGGATCGTGCCTTCACTTCTTTCAGGTTCGAACTGGTCTTCTCATAACGCAGCATGGAGAGTGGATCTTTGAGATCGCGGGTTGCGATGATCACGACGGGGAGGTTCTCATCGATCAGCGCGTTCGGCCCATGCTTCATTTCCCCTGCGGGATATCCTTCGGCATGAATGTAGGAGATTTCTTTTAGTTTCAACGCACCCTCGAGCGCGATGGGGTAGTGAATCCCGCGGCCCAGGAACAGGAAGTCCTGCGAACGAACATATTGCTTGGCCAAGTCCTCGCAGTCTTCTTCATGCGTGAGCAGGTGTTCGAGTTTTCCCGGAATGCGAGTGAGTTCATGCACCAGTTTGCGGGCTTGCTCGTCGGAAATGGTCCCCCGCACCTCGCCTAAGTAGAGCGCGAACAGATAAAGCGCCGTAAGTTGAGCGGTGAAGGCCTTGGTCGATGCCACACCGATTTCGGGTCCGGCGTGCGTGTAAATCGTGCCCGCCGCTTCGCGCGTGATCATCGACCCAACCACGTTGCAGATCGCCATGGTTTTCGAACCCTTGGCTTTGGCTTCACGCTGAGCTGCAATCGTGTCCGCGGTTTCGCCGGACTGAGAGATTACGATCGTGATGGTATCGGCGGGAACAATGGGGTCGCGATAGCGCCACTCGCTTGCGTAGTCCACCTCCACTGGAACGCGTGCCAGGCGTTCAATCATGAATTTCCCGGCTTGTGCCGCATGCCAACTGGTTCCGCAAGCCGCGATGTTGATCTTCTTTACGGCTTTGAACTCGGCTTCGGTAATCTCCATCTCGTCGAGGAACACGCGGCCGGTTTCCTGCGAGATTCTGCCTAACGTGGTGTCCCGAACCGATCGCGGCTGCTCATAGATTTCCTTGAGCATGAAGTGCTTGAACCCACCCTTTTCCGCCATGATGGGGTCCCAGGTGACATGCTGCAGTTGTCGCGTAATCGGCTGGCCGTTGAAATCAGTGAGGCGTACACCCTCGGGAGTAATGACCGCCAGGTCTCCGTCGGCTAGAAAGAACAAATCGCGCGTGTGATAGAGAATTGCCGGGACGTCGGAGGCCACAAAGTATTCGTCTTTGCCCAATCCGATAACTGCTGGCGGCCCATTGCGGGCAGCAACAATCTTGTTCGGTTCATCCACTGAAATCACGGCGAGGGCAAACACTCCCGTGAGTTGCGTAACCGTCTTGCGTACCGCTTCTTCGAGAGATGGCCTGTGACCGTTGCCCGTGTGCAGATAATACTTTTCGATCATGTGGGCGACGATTTCAGTGTCGGTTTCAGTTGTGAACTTGTGGCCTTCTTCGGCCAGCTTCTTCTTCAGAGAGACGTAGTTCTCGATGATGCCGTTGTGGACAACCACAACTTTGCCTGTGCAGTCGCGATGGGGGTGAGCGTTCTCTTCCGTGGGACGTCCGTGCGTTGCCCAACGGGTATGACCGATGCCGTAGGTCCCGTCCATTGGCTTTAGGCGGATGACTTCTTCGAGGTTGCGAAGCTTGCCCTCGGCCCGCCGTATCTGCAGGCCATCGCCGTTGCCGCACACTGCGATTCCGGCGGAGTCGTATCCGCGATACTCCAGCCGCCGCAAGCCGTCCAGGATGACTGGAACGACCCTTTTCTTACCCACATATCCCACGATTCCACACATGGTGAACTGCTCCTAAGCTGTTGTGGGGAGGACTGCGCAAGACCGAACTGCTCTAATCTTCCAACGAATACCGAAATTCTTCAATCACCGGGTTGGTCAGCACTTCACGGGCGATCTTTCCAATCTCCGCCTCCGCATCCGTGCGGCTCAGACCCCCGTTAATGGTGATTTCGAAATACTTTCCCTGTCGTACGTCCTGCAAGCCCTTATAACCCATCTTGTTGAGGGCGCCCTGAATCGTCTTGCCTTGCGGATCCAAAACGCTACGTTTCAGCGACACGTACACGAATGCTTTCATGGGGATGCGCTCATTATACGGCAACCCCGGTTAAGCCCCTCTGATAACTAAAGTTTTGATTGCAGCCATGTTAGCTTGCCCCACACAAAGCGGGTGGGGAAGCGAGTTCGAGCCTCTAACGAGCAATGAGAGTCGTAACCCCCAGGTTCTAGTCGGCCGCGCGCAGACCTGTGTTGCCCGCTCTTGGGATAGCTAGTCGCTAAGTCGAGCAGCAATCTTGGAGAACGTTAAGAGACAGCCTCGCAAACCACGTCGATGATATCGAGCGAATGGGGGTAGCGGCGCGAAGGTTTGGAAGAATTTTCGCCAAATTCGTCATTTGTTCGCCCTACGTGTACTTTTAACATTAACTGTCTTATAGTTTAGCTTAACTGACATAAACCGTCTTATAGTTTAGTTAAACCTGGAGAGGGACCCACCATGCTGACCTTACCCATTCCCGTCACCCGCGCCCTGCGTAAGCTGGGGCACGACATCAGGGACGCCCGGAGGCGGAGACGGCTTCCCCAGCTTATCGTAAGGCAACGGGCTTCGATCAGCGAACCGACCCTGATCCGGATCGAACAAGGTGATCCCAAGGTCGGAATTGGAAGCTATGCGACGGTCCTCTTTGTATTGGGGATGGCCGACCGTCTAGCCGATCTCGTCGATCCGAAGAATGATCCAGTGGGCCTGCAGCTTGAAGAGGAAAACCTGCCGAAGCGCATTCGAGGGGCAAGAAAGCCGAGAAGCCTCAAGGCAAAATAATGGCCGACGATCTCAAAAAAGCACTGGGCAAGTGAATCAATTCCCCCGCAAGCGCGGATCGGACCCCTGTCAACCAGGTGGAAGAGTTGGATGGCGGCGGGGGATTCTTGCTGCATTACAAGCGGAACAATTCGCGTAGCCGCTTGGTTTGGGCGCGGGCCACTGGGATTTCTGTTTGCTTCTTGTCATCCATGCGCAACTGGTAAGAGCTCTTAAACCAGGGCACTACTTCCTTGATCCGCTGGGTATTCACCAGATACGAACGATGGACGCGCCAAAATAGGTTCGAATCGAGGCTATCGAGTAATTCCTCGAGCGTGCGGCAGTTCGATTGGCCTTCCATTCCGGTGGCCCCGGTCGTCACGACAGTGATAATCCCATCCTCAATCGAAGCAAAGCAGATGTCGCGTTGGTTGACCAGCAAGAGCCTTCCATTCGACTTCAAGAGAATCTTGGATGCCTGCGGTTTTTGCGCTTCCAACATCCGAACCAACGTATCCAGCTTGTCGGAAGAAGATGTCGCAGGCTCCATGGTCGCCCGCGCTTTTTCAACCGATTGCGCAACCCGTTTCTTATCGAATGGCTTCAGAAGATAATCGATCGCATTTACCTCGAAAGCCTTTACCGCATATTGATCAAACGCGGTGGAGAATACGATCTTTGGAATCGGCAGCTTCTTGTCAAGCAGCTTCTTGATCACTCCGAAGCCGTCAAGACCCGGCATTTGCACATCGAGAAAAACTAGGTCCGGATTGTGCTCCCGAATGAGGTTTACTGCCTCGAGACCGTTCTTCCCTTGTGCGACGACATCGACATCGCCGAGATCCTTCAGCAGGTAAGCGAGTTCGTCGCGAGCCAGCTGCTCGTCGTCAACAATCAGGGCCGATAAGGACACACTTCTCTCCTTGGATGAAAAGTATAGCCGAGGAACTCTGGTTCGAAGGTTTCCCCCGGGACGGGCGTTTGCGGGTGGGGTCGGAAGAGCTTTGCCGGCACTCAACTTATAATCGGAGCTCATGCAATGTCTTGGGTATTTGCCTAATAGCTTCGTCTTTGTTGTTGCTCTCGCGACAGCTTCGGTTGCCCAGAACACTTATCTCGGGTTTGATCGCAATGACTACCCCGGCGATGCCTCTTTGTCCACTCTGCGGCAGACTTTCGATTACACGGGCTACTGGCTGAACAATCCGCCGGGCTCGGCCTCAAATGGCTGGCTCGGAAAGCGAAGTACCTTGAAGTCTGCCGGCTTCGGATTTGTTGTGCTCTTCAACGGCAGACTTTACAAGGAATTGAAACGCGATCCTTCCGCGCTTGGACAAAAGGATGCTCTCGAAGCCGTTGCCGCCGCCCGGCGCGAAGGCTTTCCGTCCGGCACGGTTCTCTTTCTTGATATCGAGGAAGGCGGGCGAATGCTGCCCGAGCAAAAAACCTATATCTACCGTTGGGTGGACGACGTCATCGACAAGGGATTTCGCGCCGGCGTGTACTGTTCTGGAATCCCAGCAAAAGAGGGAAAAACCAGCATCGTTACCGCGGAGGATATTCGTGCCAATGCGGAAGGGCGGGAGATTCGGTTCTGGGTCACCAATGACGTCTGTCCGCCGTCGCCGGGATGTGAGCCTTCGAAACCAGGACCGTCAGAGAGCGGTGTGCCATTTGCAGAGATTTGGCAGTTCGCGCAATCTCCGCGCCGCAAGGACTTTGCCCGCATGTGCCGAAACTACAATCCCGACGGGAACTGTTATCCACCGGGGATTGATCCGGCAACCCATCTGCATGTGGATGTGAATACGGCCACTAGTCCGGACCCGTCGGGGGGCAAGTAGCAGCGCGTAGATGGTGGACCAAGGCACCGTGGGATTTGCACTCCGCCCCCTGCCGGTGCACAATATCAGGATGCCCGCAGCGAGCTAGGAAGTGGGTCGGGAAAGAAAGACGCTTTCGGGGGCCTGCGCGCATCGTAATAGTGTAAAGATTTGCTAGTCGGCTTCAACATCCCCGCGGACTGGGCGGAGAACCGGTAGAACCGGAACCCCGCAGCGAGCCCGCTGGAGCCGCTAAGAGCTTTCAACATCCCCGTTTCGGATCTGAGCGAAGCGACAGGTGATTCCACCTGCTGCGAGCAGCTGTCCGGAGCTGAAGGCGAGACAAAATGGCGACCGCAAGTGAAATTTGCAGTCTGGACAACTATCTTGTTCTTCCGGATCGCACTATGGACGACCGCATTGCTGCGGCCAAAGACGTCCTGGGCACCGATCTGGTGATTCTCGGGCACCACTACCAACGCGACGAAGTAATCCGCTTCGCCGATTTTCGAGGCGACTCATACAAACTTTCGCAGCAAGCCGCAGCCGCCGGGGGCAAATACATCGTCTTCTGCGGCGTTCATTTCATGGCTGAGAGTGCCGACATCCTGGCCCGGCCAGGCCAAATCACGGTCCTTCCCGATCTGAATGCGGGCTGCTCCATGGCCGACATGGCCGAGATCACACAGGTGGAAGACTGCTGGGAGCACCTGGTTCGGGCTGGCCTGACGAGCGACGCCGGTGACGGCATCACGCCCATTACCTACATGAATTCAACGGCAGCGATCAAAGCGTTTTGCGGGGAGCGGGGCGGAGTGGTGTGTACCTCGTCCAATGCAGCGGGCGCACACCGATGGGGACTCGCCAAGAACGCGAAACTTCTGTTCCTTCCCGACCAACACCTGGGCCGTAATACCGGATACAGAATGGGGATTCCTCTCGACGAAATGGTGGTCTGGAATCCCTACATGCTGAATGGAGGAATCGATCCTGAGCGATTGAAGAAAGCCCGCGTCATTCTTTGGAAAGGGCACTGCTCCGTTCACCAGCGTTTCCTGCCTGAGCACGTAGACCACGTGCGCGCCAAGTACCCAGGGGTTCGTGTGATTGTGCACCCAGAGTGTCGATGGGAGGTGTGCCAAAAGGCGGACGACATCGGCTCAACCGAAGGCTTGCTGAAAATGATCCGCACGGCACCGTCAGGTACGACGTTTGCGGTTGGAACGGAGATTCACCTGGTCAACCGCATGGGAAAGGAGTTCGCAGCGGAAGGCAAAAAGGTCGTTACGCTGGACGACTCCGGATGCCTGTGCACGACGATGTTCCGTATCTCTCCTCAACACCTGTGCTGGGTGCTTGAAAATCTCATGGATAGCAACGTCGTGAACCGCATCAAGGTTAGGGACGACGTGAAGCACTGGGCCCGCATCGCCCTGGAAAGGATGCTGGAGATCCAGTAGCAGGGAACGCCCTCGCCTGAGATTCTGCCTAGTGGGTTCTTCTGGCCTTTGTGATCCGCTCGTCAACCGGCTTGCGTCCGGCAAAGCCCTCGCTAACTCCATGCCAATGAGTGATGGTTTTTTCGCCGAGTTTCCAACACAGCAGAATGAGCTGACCGTCCACTTCGCAGGGGAAGTCTAGCAGGCCCATGTCGAGATCCTTCACCTGGACCCCAATGGCATCGATCTCCGCCATTGCGTCCTTCACGCGTTGCAGGGCCTTCTCCCGCTGCGCCCTCCGCGACGCCAGATGTACGACGTTCAGCGACATACCACCGCGAAGATGGATTTGTTGCTGCAACGCCTGAAACTCTGCATCCACAGACTCGATAACCTGCTTGCCCTCGATGGCGGTGCGCAGCAGCGATTCAAGCACCGGCAACAGGTCTTGCGCTTCGTCGAGGGTAAAATTACGGGAAGACATTGGGGTATAAACAACATTCTACTCCGTTTGAAAGCCTGACGAGAACCTCTGAATAGTTCGAGATTTGGCCGGAAATTCCTTATGCAAGGGTAGGATGGAAGGTCGTTCTACGCACAAGCAGGGTGTGGCACACGTTGGTACAGTGTCCGATTTCCCGCGCAATCTCTCTGCTACAATTTTGTGAGTTGTCGGGTCAAACGCGTTCGAGAGCTACCCTTCGTTTGCGGGGTTTTGACTTATGTCCAATATAGACCGGAAGTGGTCACTGATTGCTGCGGTTTGCGCTTTTCTGCTTTTGACCGTTGCATCCGGATGTACCGGTTTTTTTGTGAATCCGACGCTTTCCTCCCTCGCGATTGGCCCGCAGGACCAGACCATAACTACTTCGCAGACTTTGCAAATGGCTGCCACGGGAACCTTCAGTGACGGTTCCACAGAGAACTTAACTGGAAAAGTGACTTGGAGTTCGAGCGCACCAGCTTGCGCTACGATTAGCTCGAGTGGGCTGGTGAGTCCGGTGAAGACCGTCAGCGGCATTTGCACGGCGACGATCAGCGCGGCTTCCGGTACCGCAAGCAATGCGACTACCACGGTTACCGTGAGCCAAGGCACACCAACCTCAATTACACTGACCGCTTCGACAACCACTCCTCAGAACAACAGCACAGTTACCTTTACAGCAAAAGCGACGTTCCCCAACAACAACACGCCGCAGGACATCACCAGTTCAGTAACCTGGGTTGTGTCTGATACGACGAATCTAACGCTCACCAACGGTAGCGGCACCGGAACACTTTCTGCAAACTCGGCCGGATTAACCATTACCGTACAAGCCAGTTTCGCTGGCGTGCTCAGCAACGTAATAACGTTGACTGTGCAGTAACGGCCTGCCCAGGGGCGATTTCGCAAACTCGGGCGCCTACAAGTGCATCCCGCTTTGCCTCGATTTCCAAAGCGCCACGCCCGCTTTCGTCCATTCACTTTCGTACTCTGTTGCCCTTCTGATTAACCGACTAGAGTCCTCCTAGCGCGTTGCAAGTACACCCTGATACCTGAGGCTGCAGATGAAGTACTCGGTCCTTCTCGTGCTCACGGTCTGCCTGCTTGGGTGTGGAACAGGCATCAACCCGGCAGCGCCCGCGATAGGTTCGGCTTCTTCAGGGAATACTTCCTCGTCCGGTAATTCGCCGTCGTCTTCGGGTAGCTCGTCCTCGTCATCCTCATCTTCTTCCTCATCGTCATCTTCATCTTCGGCATCGCAGCAGGGGCAGACTCCGTCCGCGCAGCCGAAAACCTATGACATGCTGGCATGGATGACCATGGATCCAAGCCTGGCCGCAAGCCACCATTTGTCGGGCAACGCCAACCCGATCTACACGGCGGTGCAACCCGACCGCTTCTTCTGGACGAAAACCGGCCAAGGGTTCCCATGGGACATTCAGCTTTACGACAACAATTACATCTACCTTTGGGTGACTGAGTTGAACTGGAAGGATCCGAACACGTTCAAAGTCTTTCATGATCCCGTGCTCGGCGACTATAACCTTCCTTTGGTGCCACGGTTTGCGCAGGGCGGATTTCCGGGATCGAAGATCACAATTCCGCCTTCGAGCACGACATATGAAACCCATTCGGACTGCAATACCTTCATTTCCCAGAAACTCGGGGGGGTGGTGAACTCGGTTTGGGGACCGTACCAAGAAACGCTGGGCGGAGACCTGCCAGCGAATCTCGATACTCTCGTCATCAGCTATCAGTACAGCTGCGACAAGAATCTGCAGAACTGCAAGAACAAAGAAGAATTCCACGTCGCCAAGCCCTACGGGCTCGTAAAGTGGCAACATCAGGCATTGCAGGCAGATGGGACATATGCTCCGCCGGATAATGTGACCGTCCTCAACACGGTCAAAACCGGCCAGGTGCGGCCGTACACGACGTGCTTCTAAACCACCAACCGCGAAAACCTTAGGGAGCGGCAAGGGAACTATTGGGCGGTGCTGTGTCTCTGTGTTCCTCAGGCGGTTGTCGAGAGGTTTTCGGAGTAGACACGAAGTTTTCGGAGGTCGCTGAGCCGTTGTTCCCGTAGAATAGATCTATGCACCTCCCCGCATTAGCGCTTTACGCTGGCCCCGACCAGGTGATGACCGTGACCTCCGGTATTGCCGGGGTGATCGGCGTCCTGCTGATGTTCTGGAACAAAGTCGTGGGTGCCTTCCTCAAAATCGTACACAAGGTGCGCGGCACGACGCCTGAACCCGCTGGCCCCTCGAAAGATACTCCGACTCCTCAGGGCTAACATTTGCGCAAGAAGGCGATTGTCATAGGACTCGACGGACTGGAACCCACCATCGTTGAGGCCATGGTCGAGCGCGGAGACCTGCCAAACCTTGCCCGGATTCGCCAGCTGGGCTGGTATTCACGCCTGCGGACGACCTATCCTGCGCAGACTCCGGTCGCGTGGTCTTCCTTTGCCACCGGAACCAATCCCGGTGGGCACGGAATTTTCGACTTCATTTCGCGCGATCCCGCAACCTATTTGCCGGACGCTGCCTTGAGCCGCTTTGAGGGGCCGAAGAGCGCGTTTGCCTCCCCGCGGGTTGTGAATCAAAGAAAAGGAGTACCCCTCTGGCAGACGCTATCCGAGGCCGGCGTCTCGAATGTAGTGCTGCGTTGTCCCTGCACTTTTCCTCCAGAGGAAATCAATGGTCGAATGCTTTCCGGTGTCGGGGTCCCCGACATTCGCGGAGCCCAGAACAAAGGGACCTTCTATAGCCAGATTCGCGGTGTGCAGGCGCAAGAGAGCGAACAGGTAGTGAACCTTCCCCCCGGTATGGAGTTCAAGACGCATGTGATCGGCCCGAGGAATGCAAAGCAGACGCCGTCAGGCGACGTCACTTGCGAGATTCAGGTGAGAGGGAATCCCGATTCGCGCTCGCTCGTGATTGAAACCGGTGGCACTCCCGCGCGCGTCGACGTTCCTGTGGGCGCCTGGAGCGAATGGGTGCGCTTCAAGTTCAAACTTTCAATGCTGCAGTCGGTTTCTGGCATGGCTCGGATCTATGTGCGGCAAATCGAACCTTGCGTTGAGTTCTACCTGTCCGCAGTAAACTTCGATCCCGCTGCGCCGCTGTTTCCAGTGTCGTCCCCGCGAGCCTACGCGAAAGATCTGGCGGGGGAGATTGGCCTGTTCTCGACCCTGGGCATGGCCGAAGATCACACTGGCCTGAATAATGGCCGCTTCGACGAGAAGGCCTACCTTGATCAATGCGAACTGGTCATCCAGGAGCGCGAGCGCTTGATGCGATATGAACTCAGCTCGTTCAGCGAAGGTTTTTTCTTTCTGCTATTCGACACTCCAGACCGGGTGCAGCATATGCTCTGGAGATTTCGCGAGCCGGAACATCCTGGCTACGAACCTGATCTGGCGCGAGAATACTCAACGTTAATTGAGCAGCACTATGCGCGTTGCGACAAGCTGCTTGAACCGGTCTTCGATCAGGTGGATGAGAACACCTTGTTCGTCGTCTTATCCGACCACGGGTTCAATAGCTTTCGCCGCGCTTTCGATACGAATACGTGGTTATGGCAGAACGGCCTGCTAGCTCTCAAGGATGGTAAAAAACCGAATGAAGATTTGCGAGAAGGCGCCGCCGTGATCGATTGGTCGCGTACGTACGCCTACGCGGTTGGCCTCGGGGGGATCTATCTGAACTTTAAGGGCCGGGAGCGGGAGGGGATCGTCGAGGAGGGAACCGAAGCCGAGCGCGTCCGCAATGCCATCACCTCGGGACTCTCGAGCATCTCTGACCCGGCGACGCAGCGCCAGGCGATCAAGAGCGTGTCTCGTCGAGAGGAAATCTACTCTGGCCCCTACGCGGCCAATGCACCGGATTTACTCGTGAATTTCCACTCGGGATTTCGTGTCTCGTGGCAAAGTGCCGTAGGAGGTTTTGCAAATTCGCTGATCGAAGATAACCATCGCAAATGGAGTGGAGACCATATCATTGATCCCGACACAGTTCCGGGAATTCTCCTCATGAACATGAAACCGGCGGGACCTGGTCTTGGGAGGGGCGGCGATACCCCTTCCATCATTGACCTCGCGCCCACAATCCTGAATCATTTAGAAGTTCCCGTTCCCGAAATCATGGAAGGTAGTTCCTTAATCTGAAATGAAGATCTGTGTTCTTGGACTCGACTGCGCCGCGCCGGAGGTGGTTTTCGGTGACGAGCGCCTGGTAAACCTCCGCCGGTTGATGGATGCGGGAACCTATGGGCGCCTTGAAAGCGTCTATCCACCCATCACCGTTCCGGCGTGGATGTGCATGTGTACCAGCCAGGATCCGGGTTCGCTAGGAGTCTACGGGTTCCGCAACCGGCTTGATTATTCCTACGAAAAGCTCGGCTTTGCCAACTCCGCATCGATCAAAGCGCTGGCGATTTGGGACCAACTTGCGCGCGAAGGCAAGCGCTCCATCATCGTGGGCGTGCCGCCGAACTACCCCCCGCGGAAGATCAACGGCATCAGCATCGGATGCTTTCTGACGCCTGACACCAGCAAGAACGACTTCACCCATCCCCCTTCGCTCAAAACGAAAATCAATCAGCTCGTCGGTGAGTATCCGGTCGACGTGAAGAATTTCCGCACCGATCGCAAGGATTGGCTCAGGGACGAAATTTTCAAAATGAGCGAGAAACAATGGAAGGTCGTTCACTGGCTTCTGCAGGAGCAGGACTGGGACTACTTTCATTACGTGGACATCGGCCTCGACCGGATGCACCACGGCTTCTGGAACTATTTCGACCCAAAACACGTGCTGTTCGAACCGGGGAACCCGTACCAAAACGCCATTCCTGACTATTACCTCTGGCTCGATGAGCAGATCGGAAAAGCCCTCGAACTGCTCGATCGCGAGACCATTGTGCTGGTCGTCTCCGATCATGGAGCGCAGCGCCTCGATGGAGGCATCGCCATTAACCAGTGGCTGATTGGTGAAGGATTGCTCGTGCTGAACGAGTATCCAACGACGCTCACGCCGTTCGATAAGCTCAACGTGAACTGGACCAAAACGCGGGTTTGGAGCGAGGGCGGATACTACGCGCGCGTTTTTTTCAACGTGCAGGGGCGCGAACCGCAGGGTGTAATTCCCGCGAACGAGTATGAGGCATTTCAGAACGAGATGCAGGCCAAGATCGAGGCCCTAACCGATACGGCGGGCCGTCCGCTTGGTTCCCTGGTCTTCAAGCCCAAGGATCTTTACCAGAATGTTCGCAATATCGCTCCGGATCTCATCGTACATTTCGGGGGACTTTACTGGCGTTCGATCGGAACCGTCGGTCACCCCAGCCTTCATGTTCAGGAGAACGATACTGGCCCCGACGGTTGTAATCACGCGCAGTATGGAGCCTTCATTCTGGCGGCGCCCAACCTTCCCCTGAGCGGCGAATACCAGGGCGCGCGACTCCTCGACATCGCTCCGACCGTGCTCGATCTCGGTGGCTATGAGATTCCCGAAACCATGCAGGGACGCTCGCTCGTGGCCGGCTTAGACAAGAAATCTGCTGCGGGCGGTACGAGCGATAGCGAGTCCGAAAAGACCATTCACGATCGCTTGGCGGGGTTAGGCTACGTCTGATGCCTCAATCCCGATCCAGAAACCATTCCCAACCCGGCCGATCACCAGGTGCAGAAGAAAAGCCACAGTAAGCCTGACTTTCAACAAACTCGTTCCCCGACTGTTAGTTACTGCTTCTTCTTTTTCCCGAAGAGGCCCCCGATGGCGTTGACAACGCCTTGGGTGTTCTGTCCGGCATTGCCTCCCAGTTGCTTCCCGAGCTGGTTGCCGAGTTGCTTGCCTAGCTCTCCATTGACCATGCCTTTTACATCCGGAATGAATTTCGGGTCGGAAGCGGTACCGCCGATTAAGAATGGAATCGTGCTGGAGTTCGCGCTCAGGCCGGCCATTTTCGACAAGCCGCCAACGACTGCTCCATTCAGTGCAGCGGTCATATGGTAGTCGAGCGCGTTCTGCGGAGTCATGGTGCCTGCACCGGTAATGGTTCCGATTGCCGGAATGATCAGGTTAATATTCTGCGTCTGGATGCCGCTCGGGCTATAGCGCACATCGGAGCTGAAGTTCTGAATGGAGGTGTCAGGACCTGTCTTCGCACCGCCGAGCGCGGAAATCGCCGAAAGCTTGGATCCCATGTCAAAGCCCGCGAGCTTGGTATTTGCCAGTTTGATTGGGCCGGCGATGTTCAAGGCATTGACCGGGCCGTTGATAGTCAAGTCGGCGCTTAAGGTTCCGCCTTGCAGCGACGAGCCTTTGGGTAGTTCAACACCCAGGGCGGGCAGGAGGATTTGCAGATCTTCCACCGGCATGTTGTCGGCGTTCAGCTTCATATTCAACGCCGCCGTCGACCCGTGGAGGTCGTAGGTTCCGCTGAGTTTTGCGCTGGCGTGCCCGAGTGAGACATCGCCCTGCACAAGTTGTCCGGTTTCTTTCTGCAAATCATAGCTCGTCGCGTATTTCAGGGCGACGGGCTTCGCAGCCGGCGTTCCTTTGGGAGAAAGCTTGAGGCTGCTAGCGGTGGCGTCCCCCATGCTTCGTGCCTTATTTCCGTCCGACTCGATGTTGCCCGAGAAATTGACCGAGCCGGCGAACCCAGAGGACGCATCGACAAAGCCAGACTTCGCGAGATCAAGTTGGTTGACTGAGATCTTCGCTTGCAGCGGGGTCAGAGATGCATCGCTGCGGTTTACCGGTCCTCCCGTGCCGTCAAGCTTTGCGTTGCCGCCGCCAGGCAGATCGGCCGAGAGCGTGAACGGGAACTGCGAGGTGAAGGAGAAGTTTTTTACCGTCACATTTACGTTCCGGTACACGCGTGCCTTCGAGGCCGCGTTCGTGTCCGCCACCGTGATCTGCCCGCTGCGGATGTTCAGCGCTCCGACCGAGAGATTCTGCTCGAGGCCCTGCTCGGATTGCGTCTTGTCGGGGGGAGAGGGCGCGGAGGCTTTGGACGCTGGCTGACTTTGGTTCCCGGTTGATTTGGACGGTGCGGGCTTTTCCTTGCTCGGTTGCGGGGATTCAGCCGGCGCTCCGCTCGAAGTACTCCCGGCCTGGGGGCTCCCGATGGTTGAGAAATTCCATCGCCCTTGAGGCGTTCGCATAAGGCTCACCTGTGGGCGCGTCAGCGTGATATCGCGCACCTCAAGCTTCTTCGAGAGGATCAAAGGCATTAGGTTGACCCCGAGATCGAGAGCGTCCGCTTTTACGAACGGCTGGTTCGAGAAGGCGGGATCATCTGCGATGGCGATGTTGTCAGCCGCCAGACTGCCCGACCAAAGCGAGAGCTTCAGGTCGCCGACCGTAACCTTGCGCCCGAGCGCGTTGGTGAGTTCCGACTCAATTCTTGGCCGGAACATATTGACATCGATCAAGAACGGAAGCACGAGGATTACAACGATTACAACCGCGACGACAATCGCGATCCACTTAAGAAGGCGCTTCATAGCCTTGAACCTCCTCCCAACTTCGGTTGGATGACTGAACTTTGCCTGCAGTGGGCTGCGCAACTCGCGATAAGCCTAACAAAAAAAGCGCTCAGTCGGGTTTTTGGCGCGACCCTAGCCAGGGAAGGCCGCTAAAAATCGCCCAACCCAGGAGAGCGAACCAGCAGCCGCTGATTAGAGAACGATCGTACTGGTACCCGCGATAGAAATCGTTGATTACCGGCAACATGGACAGCACCACGCCTGCGAGAAACTTAATTCGTACGAAGAAATCTTCCCGCCTCGCAACTGCCTATGGGACCTCCATCTCAGCCGACCGCGACCTGATCGGGTGCGCGAACCGCCACTTTCAGGGCATGATCCAGATCGGCTATGAGATCTTCCAAGTGTTCAATTCCAACCGACAGCCGCACCAGTTGTTCGGTCACTCCCATCTTGGCCCGATGTTCGGGAGAAATCATGGCATGCGATGTGAGCACCGGAATCGATACCAGCGACTCGGCCCCTCCAAGGCTCGGAGCCAGGGTAAACAGTTGCAGGGCCTCGCTGACGCGCTTGGCGTCTTCACCGCTGCCTTCGACTTCGAAGCTCAGTACACCGCCACCGCCCTTCATCTGCTCCAACGCCAAGGCGCGCTGGGGATGACCTTTGAGGAATGGGTAGTTCACGGAGCGGACTTTCGGATGAGACGCGAGGAATTCGGCAATGCGTAGAGCGCTAGCGTTCTGATGTTCGACGCGAACCGCAAGCGTTTTGATACCGCGCAGGAGCATGAACGCGGCGTGCGGATCCATCACACCTCCGAGCGTCGTCCTCGTGCTGTGAATCGTGTCGATCAGATCTTGGCGGCCGGCAACCACACCGCAAATCAGATCAGTATGGCCGCCGAGGTATTTCGTCCCGGAATGCAACACCAGGTCAATTCCAAAGTCGATGGGGCGTTGATTAATCGGCGTGCCGAACGTGCCGTCGATTGCGCTGATCAGCCCATGTTCTTGCGCGATGGTGGCCGCCTTACGAAGGTCGACGATTCGCAAGGTTGGGTTGGTGGGTGACTCCAGGTATAAGAGCTTGGTGTTCGGTCGGAGAGCGCGAACATGCTGATCGTAGTCGGTCGTATCGACAAATGTGGTCTCGATGCCGAATTTCGGCAGCCAACTGGATAAGAACTTCGTCACCCCGCCATAGATATCCCGCTGCGCGACGATGTGATCGCCGGCTTTGACCAGAGCCATGATCGTGGTCGTGACGGCGTTCATTCCGGAGGCGAAGAGCAGCGCGGAATCGGCGCCTTCTAGTTCCGCAATGCGTTTTTCTACCGCGCTGTGCGTCGGATTGCCATAACGGGTGTAGAACATGTCGGTTGTCGACGCCCGCACCTGCACTTCGGAATCCGTCACCTGAAATGTCGAGGTCTGATAAATCGGCTCCGACAGAGGCGCATTTTGCTTGGCGAGGTTTGCCCCGCCTCGAACCGCTTCAGTTTCTGGGCGAAAACGATGCTTTGCCATTCGGCTCTCCTGATTGGTCATGGAAATGTTAACGTTGTGGGTTACGGGGAGCAAGCGACACGAACAACGGAGGTCGGAATGGCCAGGCTCACCAAAAAATCGGCATCGCGCAAGGGCCGCAAACCGGCCAAAACTGCTCACCGGGGCCAGGCAAAGCACCATGTCTGGACGAAGGTCGAGCTGGAGACGCTGAATCCTCTCTTGCAGCGGCAACTGGTTACCGGTAGCAACGTGATGCTAGCCCGCATCCTGCTCAGGAAAGGATGCGTCGTTCCGTTGCACAGTCACCACAACGAGCAACTCTCATACGTGATCGAAGGCGCCTTGAAATTTACGATTCGCGGCAAGAATACTTTGGTACGCACGGGTGAGGTGCTCACCATTCCGCCGCACGTACCGCACCTGGTCAAAGCCATGCGAGATACGGTCAGTCTCGACATCTTTCATCCTCCGCGCATGGATTGGATCAATAAGACCGATTCCTACCTCCGTAGGTAAGCGAAGCTCGCGAGCGGGCGGCCGAGAGTGGCTGATTCTCGCGTTTGCTCTGCTATTCTTATTGTTCCTGCAAATGACTGAACCGGCGACCAAAACAGACGTCCGTGTGTCTCAACTGAAGTGCATCGGTTGCGGCCGGACGGCTTTGCCTGACCGGTTCCGCTGCGAGAGCTGCCGCGATCTGCTGGAAATCATCTTCCCCGGTTGGGAGCCTAGCGGGCCGTACGGACTCGATCTGGCTTCCCTGAAGAAGCTCTGGCTCGGCCGGAAATCATCCTTCGAACCTGCTGACCAGAGCGGTGTTTGGCGGTTTCGCGAGGTTCTGCCCGAAATCGCCGAAGAGAAAATCATCACCATTCGCGAAGGCAACACACCGGTCTATGAGCTGCCCCAATGCGCTAAGAGTGCGGGGATTCAATATCTCCATGCCAAGCACCAGGGCATGAACCCAACCGGTTCGTTCAAAGATACGGGCATGACGACCGCCGCGTCGTTTGCTCGGGCTGCGGGGTACCAGTGGGTAGCCTGCGCTTCGACGGGAAATACTTCAGCCTCCATGGCTGCCTACGCTTCGCGTGGCGGATTACGTTCGCTGGTGCTCATTCCCGACGGGAAGATTTCCTGGGGCAAGCTTTCGCAATCGCTGGATTATGGCGCCATCACCGTTCAACTCAAGACTGACTTCGACGGCTGCGTCCGGGTGTTGAACGAAGTCGTCGAGCGGATGCCGGTTTACTTGCTGAACTCGGTGAACCCGTATCGAGTGGAAGGCCAGAAAACTGTGGCCTTCGAACTATTGGAGCAGCGAGGCTGGGAAGCGCCGGACCACATTATTGTGCCCGGCGGCAATCTCGCCAACTCGTCCGCGATCGGAAAGGCGCTTCGGGAGATGAAGCAGCTGGGATTTATCGCACGCCTGCCGAAGATTTCGGTGATTCAGGCAGAAGGAGCGAATCCCCTGGTGCGGTCCGTGCGCGAGAACGGTGGCGAGAGGTTGATTCCAGTGCACGCGGAAACCATGGCCACGGCGATTCGCATCGGCAACCCAGCATCATGGAAAAAAGCACTGCGCGTGATTCGCGAGACCGAGGGCACCGTGGAGCAGGTGAGCGAGGTCGAAATTGCGCTGGCCAAAGCTGAGATTGGAGCCGAGGGGGTCGGGTGCGAACCGGCATCAGCTGTGACCTTGGCTGGACTGAAGAAACTGGTGAGGCAAGGCTTCGTGAAGCCCAATGAAACGGTCGTTCTGGTGCTCACCGGACATAGTCTCAAAGATGCCGACTTCACGCTGAAATTCCATCGTGGCGATTTATTTGATCAAACTCCGCACCAGTCAGAGAGCAGAATTCTGCAGCCGTGGCAGCGCTCACCGCTGGTGCTAGAGCCAAGTGTAGATGCAGTGATCAAGCTGCTGCAGTCGGCGGCGTGAACACCTCAGCCGGAAGCGCCAAGTTGCATAGGCAATGCCGCATAGGTCGCGCGGTTGCTTTCAGCTCGTATTAGGCGACACGGACCAAGTTTGCGGCTGATCGCATAACCACTTGGCGCCGGGGGACGGTATTCGAAATGACTGAATTCGCCATCAGCTTGCCAGCAACTTCGGCCAACCTTGGCCCGGCCTTTGACGCCGCGGCTCTTGCCATGGATCTGGCTCTGCGCATTCGGGCAACGCGCGCCAAGCAGTACTCAATCGCTGCCACCGGACACGATCCGGAGATCTGCGGCGCGCTCGAAAATCACCTGATTGTGAAGACCTACGAGGAGGTCCTCGCTTCCGAGAGAAAACCTGCCTTCGCTCTCGGGTTGCGCATTGAGAACGGTTTCCCGATCGGCAAAGGGCTCGGATCCTCCGCAGCTGCCCACCTCGCGGGCATTGCGCTGGCCGTCCATTTTGGTCGCCTCCGCTGGAACAGCGCTCGCATTATTGGGGAGGCCTCGAAACGTGAGCATCATCCCGACAACGCGGCCGCCTGCTGGATGGGGGGCGTGACCGTGGCGAGAATGTTCGGCGATGCGGAGGCTCAGGTTGCGCGGTTCGTTCCAAAGGGCAAATGGCCATTGATGCTGGCCATTCCTCAAGAGCCGCTTTCCACCGAACGGGCGCGATCCGTGTTGCCTCCGGAATACTCCCGTGCCGATGCGGTCACTAACATTCAGAACTCGATGCTTCTGCTGGCTGCCTTGTTCCAGGGGGACCAAAAACTGTTTTCGTCCTCACTCGAAGATCGCATTCACCAGCCGTATCGCGCGGAGTTGTGCCCCCTACTGCCAGCGCTTAAAACGTTTGATTCGGAGGACGGGGTATTGGGCGTCGCCCTGAGCGGGGCGGGTCCTTCGGTTCTCATGTTTCTCAACCCGAAGACCTCAATCGAAAGGACCAAGTCCCGGATCGAATCACGACTCAAGAACCGAGGCCTAAAAGCTGAGTTAGTGCTGACTTCGATTGCTCGGCGAGGCGGGGAATCCTCATTTCAGAGAAAGGCGCGCTAGTCCTTTAGCGCGTACGTCGCTCGTCCAAAACTTCATCCAAAGCATTAAGCAACTGCTTGGCCCGGCGCGAGGAATCTGTCGTTCCGCCGTCCACCCTTTTTCGCAGCATGTGGAATTCATCCGCGATGTTGATGGCCGCGAGCACTGCCAAACGCGCCGTGTCGACGGTATGGGTTTGCTGCGAAACGGCTCGCATCTTGATATCCACATATTCAGCGAGCTTCAGGATGTATTCCGGATCGGTGCCGCGCAGGTTATAGCCTTGGTCAAAAATCTCCACGCGAACGCTGTCATTGTTCGAGGCATCCTGCATGTGTGGCTGTTTGGTGGCCGTTGCCATAGTCGCTCCTGACCTCCGGTTCAGCTTGCGGCCGGTTCTTCGATGCGATCGATCTGTGCCAGCATCTTCTCTACGCGGGAACGTACCAGTTCGCGCTCCTTGCGAAGAGACACCAATTCGCGGCGCAGGTTCTCAACTTCTTCTTCCCGCTGCTCCAGCTGCTCGCGCAGGCGTTCCAGGTCCCGCTCTGCGATGGACCGCGCCTCCCGGGCAGACTTGTATAACTCAATAGTGCGATAAACCTTGTCTTCTAAGGCTTGAAAATCGTCCGCTGGAACCTGGGTGGATACCTCTTCGACCGCTCGTAAGTTCATGATTGCCGTCTTCCTGGAGAGAAAAGTTGAAGTCTTGAGCGCAGTATACTCCAGTAGGGCTGTGGAGAATTGGGTCCCATTAGTTCATTTTCTCGAACCTAGATTCTAGGCAAATATGCTCATACCTCTGTTTCCGCTCGACCTCGTGCTGCTGCCGGGAGTACCTCTGCCGCTGCACATCTTTGAGACTCGCTATAAGGAAATGATCAAAGAATGCTTGGATCAAAAGAAGCATTTCGGGTTGATTCGTATGCACGACGAAACCATGGCGACGATTGGCTGCACAGCGGAGATCATTCAGGTGCTGAAAGCTTATCCGGATGGAAGGTCGGACATTCTCACCGAAGGCAAGCGCCGGTTTGAAGTTCTGCAGACGAACCAGGAGAGAACTTTTTTGCAGGCGGAGGTGTTTTTTTTGGACGATGACGGGAAAGCAGCGGCAAAGCCGGATATCGAAACCGCACTGCGCCTGCATGACGAAATCATGCAACTCGCGGGAGCCGAAACCGAGAGTCACAAGGAAATCGATACCACTCAGTTGTCCTATCGGCTTGCCGGTTCGCTCCCCTTCGACCCCGACTTTCAGCAAGCCCTGCTAGAGATGAACTCCGAGGCGGAGCGCATGGAGGCCATCATTTCTTTTTTCGAGCGCATCTTACCAGTATTGCAGAGAAGTGCCCGCGCCAAGCGGAAAGCCGGCGGTAACGGCCACGTCAGCTAGCCCACTCGAGCGGCGTATAATCGGGCCTACCGTTGTTTCGTGGAGTATCCGATGAGTCTTCCCCGCACCCTCGGCGAGCTTCGCCGAAGCCCCTTTTCGGAAGAGAAGCTGCAAACTCGCCGCGTGAAGGATGAACTGCGCGACAATTTGATTGCGCGACTGCGGTCGAGCGAGGACAAGGCGATGTTCCCGGGAATCGTCGGATACGAGGACTCGGTTGTCCCGCAGCTCGTGAATGCGATTTTGTCTCGCCATAACTTCATCCTGTTGGGATTGCGCGGCCAGGCAAAGAGTCGAATTCTGCGGGCCTTAACCTCGCTCCTCGATGCCCAGACGCCCTACGTTGCCGGTTGCGAGATTCACGACAATCCTTACGCTCCCATTTGCCGACGCTGTATCGATCTGATTGGGGAATGCGGAGAAGCGACTGCAGTTGCCTATCTCACGCCGGAAGACCGCTACGTGGAGAAACTGGCGACACCAGATGTCACGATTGCGGACTTGATCGGCGATATCGACCCCATCAAGGCCGCGCGTGGCGGACACGAGCTGGCCAGCGAGTTGACGGTGCATTACGGACTCCTGCCGCGTGCCAACCGGGGAATTTTCGCGATCAATGAACTGCCCGATCTGGCGGGCAAAATTCAGGTCGGTTTGTTCAACATCATGCAGGAGGGAGATGTTCAGATTAAGGGCTACCCGGTGCGCTTGCCTCTGGACATCGCGCTGGTGTTCTCCGCGAATCCGGAAGATTACACGGCTCGCGGCAAGATCATTACTCCGCTGAAAGACCGCATCGGCTCCGAGATCCGCACCCACTACCCGGCCACCGTCGAAGAGGGCATTGCGATTACTTCGCAGGAGGCCTGGGCCAGCCGTGACGGGAACAAGTTGGCGGTGCCGAAATATATTCGTGAAGTAATTGAGCAAATCGCCTTTGCGGCGCGCGAGGACAAGAAGATCGACAAACGATCGGGTGTGAGCCAACGACTTCCGATTTCCGCCCTGGAGAACGTGATCTCAAACGCCGAACGCCGGGCCATTCGCCACGATGAAAAGGTGGTCGTCCCCCGTATCAGCGACATTTATGCGGCCTTGCCTGCCATGACCGGCAAACTGGAACTGGAGTACGAAGGCGAAATGAAGGGCGCCGATTTCGTCGGGCGGGAACTGATTCGGGTCGCAATAGGAAAGACCTATGATCAGTACTTCCAGGGCGCGAACACGCAGCAAGTGATCCAGTGGTTCGATCTGGGAGGAGAAATCCAAGTCACCGATGGCGCGGCGGCGGCGGAGGTGCTGCCAACGCTTCGCGGGATCCAGGGCTTAATGGACAAACTCACGCGAGTGAATGTCGGCCCCAAGGACTCACCCGAAGCCCAGGTTTCAGCCGCTGAGTTTGTGCTCGAGGGCTTACACGCACACAAGCGCATTGGCCGCAATGAGGAGCGCGTGTTCGCCGCGGGGGAAAAACAGCCTCGCATGGCCGAAAAGCCGTACGAGCGTGAGGAAGGCCAGTACCGGCCGAGAAGGCCTTTGAACTAACATAAGGGCTCTAGGCCCGGCCTGAGAGACCTGGTCATCCCTAACGCCAGAGGCCAGAAGTCGGTTTTATGAGGCGCATCCGTTACTCCAAATACGTTCCCGATCCCGCAAGCGAGATGAGCCTAGAGGATTTGCTCGGCGCATTGTCGGACTACCTGTTGCAGAGCGGATTTCAAAACTACTACTCCTATTACGACATGCCCGAGGGGGATCAAACCCTCGATGAATTGCGTCAGGCAATTGAGCAGGCGTTGATGAATAGCCAAATGCTCAGCGATGAAATGCGAGAGCAGCTTGCGCAGATGCAGATGGAAGGAACTCTCGATCAACTGATTGAGCAGTTGATTGAGCGCATGCAGCAGGAGGATTACATCAGCATCGACCAGCCGCATGATCCATCGAAGCGCTCAAGTGTTGGCGGGCAGCTGGGAGAAACACAAGCGCAGGCGAAATTTGAAATCACCGACAAGAGCCTGGACTTTCTTGGCTACAAGACCCTGCGCGATCTTCTCGGATCGCTTGGCAAATCCAGCTTCGGCCGCCACGACACGCGTGACATGGCTACCGGCATTGAGGCGAGCGGCGCCTCCCGGCAATACCAGTTCGGCGACACACTCAACCTCGACATCACGGCAACCCTGTCCAGTGCGATTGAGCGCGAGGGCCTAAGTCTTCCCCTGAATATCGAGTACTCCGACCTGCAGGTGCACCAGTGCGAGTACCAGTCGTCCTGTGCCACCGTGCTCATGCTCGACTGCTCGCATTCGATGATTCTTTACGGCGAGGACCGTTTTACCCCGGCCAAGAAAGTAGCCATGGCTTTGTCGCACCTGCTGCGAACGCAATATCCAGGGGATTCGCTGGCCTTGATTCTTTTTCATGACTCCGCCGAAGAGGTTCCACTTTCCCAGCTCGCGCGCGTCAAAGTCGGCCCTTATTACACCAATACCCGGGAAGGACTCCGGCTCGCCCAGCGAATTCTGCAGCGTCAGCGGAAAGACATGAAACAGATCGTGATGATCACCGATGGCAAGCCTTCGGCGTTGACGCTCGAAGACGGCCGAATTTACAAGAACGCATTCGGACTTGATCCGCTCGTCGTGAGCCAGACACTCGAAGAGGTTTCAAAGTGCAAACGCGCCGGGGTGATGATCAACACTTTCATGCTGGCCTCCGATTATGGGCTCGTCCAGTTCGTTCAGAAAGTGACCGAGATGTGCCGCGGGAAGGCGTATTTCACCACCCCCTACACGCTAGGCCAGTACCTATTGATGGACTACATGTCGCGTAAGACGAAGACAATCCACTGAATCACGGGCATAAAGCGAAAGCCCGATCTAGCGGGGAGTTTTTCTCTCCCGAATTCGAGTCAGACATGGCAAACTGCTGATACTCCTACGACGTTTATGGCGAAGTGCGCACAATGTGGCCGCAACATACCCGGATTGCCCTTCGGCAAGAAGACCTGCCACTGGTGTCTGGAGTATGAGGCCCATAAACGGGGGGAGACCGACGAAGACGCCGTGCAGCGCGTCATGCCGGCACCGTGGGTTCGCGGCGCGAGCAGCCATCCCGTCACCCAGGCAATCTTTGGAATCAATGTCGCAGTCTATCTGGGAATGGCGCTGGCAGGCGTCTCTTTGACCGATCCCACCCCGCAGGAGCTGGTGCGCTGGGGAGCAAATTCGGCTCCCCTCACGCTGTCCGGCGATTGGTGGCGCCTGATTACCAACGTCTTCCTCCACATCGGCTTCATCCACATCGCGCTGAACATGTGGTGCCTGTGGAGTTTGGGCACGATGGCCGAATCCCTGTACGGCTCATGGACTTACGCTGCTGTGTACCTGATCTGCGGCGTAAGTGGGAGCGTAGCCAGCACTTGGTGGCATCCATATGGGCTCAGTGCAGGCGCGTCGGGTGCCATCTTCGGCATTGCTGGAGCACTGGTCGCCTCAATGAAGTATGGCGATTTCTCGCTGCCGCGTTCCGCAGTCTGGAGTCAGCTGAGTTGCTTGCTCGCGTTCCTTGCCTACAACTTGCTCTTCGGTGCATTGTCCGGCAGCACCGACAATGCTGCCCATTTCGGGGGACTCGGGGCGGGCTTCCTACTGGGAGCGGTGATTGCCCGTGTGGCACCCGAACGGAATGCATGGTTGGCGCGTGGCGCGGTGATCGGGATTGCGGTGGTTGCTCTCGGCGGGGCGGGGCTTTTGCTGCAACGCGTACACGGTCCTCAGGCTCGTATCAACCGTGCATACCAGTTGCTCGGTCAGAAGCAGGGCCCCGAGGGAATCGCTGAGCTCGAGAAGTTGGTCCGCAAAGATCCTAAATTCATCACCGGCCACTACGCACTCGCCAGCGCTTATCAACGCTCTGGACAGTACCGCGAGGCAGAGGCGGAACTCGAGCGCATCTTGCAGATCGAACCCGACAATCGATGGGCGAACTATCGGCTGGGAATGACCTACCTGAGCGAAAATAAAATTCCCGAGGCTAAGAAACTGTTCAGCAGCCGCATCGCCGTGAACGCCACAGATTACGACGCCCACTATGGCTTAGGTCTAACGCTCGCTGCCGAAGCGAACCACGAGGCCGCCATCCGCGAATTCAAAACGGTTACCCAATTAGAGCCCGATGCTGCCGGTGCCTTCTACGAGATGGGAAACTCCTATCACAGGCTAAAAAAGTACGACGAAGCGATTGCAGTGTTTCTGGCAGGGCAGAAGCAGGCGGGCGACGACTCCTACCTGGAGTCCGGTTTAGCAGAAGCCTATCAGGCAAAGGGAATGAAATCGGAGGCCGCCGAAGCCGAGCGCAAGGCTGCTCAGTTGAAGACTCAAGAGAACGACGATTAAGGCTTCGCTTCCCCTTCTTCCGCCTTTCGCACCGCTAGTTCAGCGCCCTGAAATCCAATCTTGCTGTGGGTTCCGTCGCAGAACGGCTTATTGGTCGAGCCACCGCAGCGGCAAAGCGAGAAGGCGGTCTTCCCCGTAAGATCGTACTTGTTGCCTTGGGCATCGACGAGCTCCACGGAGCCTTCGGGAGCCTCCACGCGATAAGGTCCGTTCGGCCTCACCGTAATCTTGATTGCCGCCATGCTTCCTCCGGATGATTGTCGATTCTGATTCTAAAGATATCAGCTTGTTGAGACCCAGTGTACGTCGAGGCCAGTAGAGAGTGACCGATCAGGGCGGGATATTACAAGACCGGACTAGGCGGCTGCCGCTTTTTTTGCCATCACGCTGTGATACAGCTGCACGTAGTTGTCGGTCATGCGATGTGCGTTGAAGCATTCTCGCGCCCTTTGAAACGCGCGGTTCGCAAAATTGCGACGCAGTTGCGGATCATCGCTAAAAATACGGATGGTGTCGGCGAGGTTCTCGGGATCATTGGTCTGGAAGTAAAGCGCTGCATTTCCCCACAATTCACGCAGCGACGGGATGTCGTTCAGTACCAGGGCGCACCGCGACAGAGCCGCTTCCAGAATATTCATGCCCGAAGTCTCATAGCGACTAGTCCCGGCAAAAACTGCAGCCTTGCTATACAAAAGCCGCATTTGCGCTTCCGACTGAGGGCCCCGCAAAGCGACGCCGCTAGTTCCATCCTGGAAACGGACATCGGCGCGGACGGAGCGATTGGCCGGAGGTTCCTCGTCGCCCACTATGCAGACCGGATATGGCTGCATGCGCTGGGTCAGCAGCCCTACCTGTTTAGCGGGATCGAGCAAGCGTCCCACCGCGAGCACCGAGTCTTCCTTGGCAGTATATGGATTGAAGAAGATAGGGTTGCGGCCGTGATGGATCACGTGCTCGCGTCTGCCCGGCCCATAGCAGGCACGTACGGAATTCAACAACCATTCGTTCGGAGCAACCACAACCGAAGCGGCCGCCATTCCTTCTGAAATCGTTTGACGATACCAACGCAGCCATGGGCTCGCAGTTGGTTCGCGTCCATGCACGGCTTGCCACCACGTGATCAGGTCGCCGTGGGCGACAACCACACGGGGGATTGCAAGCGGCAAGGCCCCATAACAGAGATGGTTGGAATGGAAGATGTCGGGTTTCGCTTCCCGGATCACGGAACATAGATATTCCGAAGCGTCGGTGAAATCGTGTTGGCCTTCTTGCATCCAGTCCAGGCGGAACGCGGTGGGATGGTAGGTCAGGCCATAAAGCCGCTCCATCCAAGCCGTCTGCTCCGGCAGCGGAATTCCGCCAAAACTCACGAGTGTGATTCGAAAGCCGCGCGTGATCAGCCCCGACACGAGTTCGCGGGTGTATGTCCAGTTGCCATTCAGCGTGTCGGTCGTGATCAGAACGTGCATGGGGCCAACAGTTCCCTCATTCTATGTTGGATGCTTTGTTTGACGAAGCTTTTTCTAAAGCGTCAAAGGTTTGCCTTTGTTGTGAAGGAAGCTGCACATGGCGCGAACCCACGGCTTCCCGGCTTCCGGGTCTGTCCTCCGATACAATCTCGGCATGCTAAGACTCATGTGCGTAACCGCGCATCCGGATGATGAAGCGGGGAACTTTGGCGGAAGCTTACTGAAGTACCATCATGCCGGAGTTCAAACGGCGGTGGTCTGCCTGACACCGGGGCAGGCGGGTACACATCGAGGCGGGGCGAAGAGCGACCAGGAACTTGCCGAACTCCGCAAGCGAGAGTTCTCGGCCGCGTGTGAGATTCTCAAGGTGGCTCGCCCGGTGATCTACGACTACCCGGACGGCCAGCTCTATCTTCAAAACCTCAACCGGGTGGTCTATGCCCTGACGCTGGAAATCCGGCGTTTCCGTCCGCAAGTTCTCGCAACGTTCGGCGCGGACGGGGGTCTCACCGGCCACCCGGATCATGGGGTGGCCGGCGTTTTCGCTTCCCTTGCATTCCAGTGGGCGGCGAGAACCAACCGCTACTCCGATCAGTTCAACGGGGAGATCAAACCGCATCGCGCGCAAAAGCTTTACTATGGGACCGCCAACTTTGTAATAGCGGGTCGCCAGCCAATTGTGCAACCGCCGCCAAGTGCTGCAATCGATATCAAGGACCACCTCGAAGGCAAACTTGCCGCATTCAGAGCGCATGCCTCCCAGGCTCCATTGTTTCCTTTGTTCGAGGAGAACGCGCAGAAAGGGGGCGGCAAGGAACTGTTTCATCTGGTCGCGTCAGCAAAGGGCGGCCCCGTTCTCCCCGAGACCGACCTCTTCGAAGGGGTGGATGACAGCGACTAGTTAGAGCTCCTAGTGCTCGCGCACAATGTCGGTCAACAGGTCCGGCTTGCTCTCATCGCGTACGAGATGGGGATACTTCTCGCCTTCGTGGTAGTCGAGATTGAAGGTGCGGAAATAGTCCGTGTTTTCCACCAGCAGCTGAAGCGGTTCCTTGGAATCCATGCCCGAATTCAGGGCGTCGCGCAAAACTTGCGGGGTGAATCGCCTGCCATTCACGGCCAAAACCTTCATACTCGGGCCGATACCGGCGCGGGCAGCCAACATGCCTTCGATGGCGTCCACGACTTGGCCATCTTCTTTCAGGAGCAGGCCGATGGAATAAGAGGCATCTAGTTCGCGGTCGTCCTCCTCCCGCACGCGCACCATATCGCTGCGGTTTCGGTCATAGACGACCTTCCAGCCGCTACCCTCAATGCCTCCCGATGGAGCGTGCAGATTGTGGGTGGTGAGTCGCTCGTTCCAAAAGCCGCGCCAGTCATACGGCACCACCTGATTGAGCGCATTCACGACGTCATCAAAAGTATAGGTTTTCACCAAGGGCGAAGTGCTGGGCTGACCGTGGAACGAGTGACAGAAATCGTCGATCGACTTCTGACCCTTCGACTGCTGGCGGAGAATCGTGTCCACCCAAAGCCAGTCCAGTTCGCCCTCATCGTAGAAGTCGACCTCCCGCCTCCAGGAACGCCACCCATGCGGACCGTCGTAAAGCTCCGGAGCGAAGTCTGCGGTGTCCTGAAGGTTGCTCCAACTCCGGCCGGTGTGGTGATCCATGCCGGCAAACACGCTCGCCAGGTTGTCGCGATATTCCGCAGGTGTCCAAATTCCGCTGCGAGCCGCAAGTACGTCGCCGAGATATTCCGTCAGGCCTTCATAGACCCACAACAAATCGTCGCGCATGTTTTGTTGATAGTCGGGAATGACGAGGTCCGCAGGACGCCGGTATTTACCGTTCCACGAGTGGACATATTCGTGGGTGAGGAGCGAACCATGCAACATCAGCAGCTGCGGGTCGATCAGTGTGCGCTCTTCTACCCGACTGTCGTTCGACTCATGATGCTCAAGCCCGAAATGCGCCACGTGATCGCTCAACGTGTACAGGAAATGATAGTCACGGTAATGGGTGGCGCCGAACAGAGTGGTTGCTTGCTTCACGACGTTGCGGTAACGATCCCATACTTCGGAAGGTGGTTCGAGAGCGACTGCGCTGTCGGCAGCTGCGTCGAGTTCGACGGGCGGTGCCTGGCCTTCGTTCAGCTTAACCGCTTTCAGGTACTCGCCTGTGAGCACAGGAGAATCGATCAACGTATACAAGGAAACCGGGTTGAAGTGGATCTCGTCTCCGGATTGCGATGAAACCGCGAGCGGGGTCCCAAATTTCCAGCCTGCAGGCAATCTCAAGGATGCTGTGACCATGATCTGATCGCTAGACCATCCTTTCGGATAAAGCAGCAGTTGATTCCAACTGAGAACTGCGAGTTTGGCCGTCGCGGACCGGCCAGAACTGTACTCCCCCTCGGGTTCGGTTTCGGAAAGGAAGTCCAGCGTTGCATGCACTTCATTCACCCCCGGGGGAACTTCGACATTAATAGTCCATCCATCGTCGAGAGAACGCCGCCATTTGAGGATCTGTCCATTGCCGGTGAACTTCAAACCCGCGGACCCGAGGATCGGTCCGCTGGGAGAGTGTTCACCGGGAATCCATTTGGGATAGTAAAGCGTGAGATTTCCCGGGCTGGCAGGAATGGTAAGTTGGGAATGGAAGATTTTGCGCGGGGCTTCCGTAGCGTCTACCGAAACAGTGATATTAGGCGCCGCCGGTGGTGCGGCATGTAGCGTAAGGCTGATGGTGGATAGGAACGCCAAAACTGCGAGCACACGGGCTGGAATCACTAGGGTCTCCTAAACCGCATATCCAAACCGTTGAATATAGCAGCGAGCAATCGGTTCCGTCACTTTTGCTCGCAGCAAAAGATCTGTTGGCTCGCGAGCTCCGGTGCCGATTGCTGCTGGTATGATCGACTCCGTGAGTTCGAGGCGCGGAACCTTTATCACCTTTGAAGGGCTCGACGGGTGCGGCAAGAGCACTCAGCTCGAACGATTGGCTGCAGCGTTGCGCGGTCGTGGACTGAGCATCGTGACCACCAGAGAGCCCGGCGGCACTCCGACTGGCGAGCGGATTCGCCAACTATTGCTCGATGTCCGGACCGCGGGCATGGATCCGAATACGGAACTCGCGCTGATGTTTGCCTCGCGTGCCCAGCATCTTCGCGAAGTAATCCTTCCCGCGCTCGCGGCAGGTCAGGTGGTGCTTTGCGATCGCTTTACCGACTCGAGCGAAGCTTATCAGGGTGGTGGGCGCAAACTGGGCGTCGCGGCGATTCTCGAGCTCCATCGCATCCTTTGCCGGGGGCTGCAGCCGGATCTCACGATCCTGATGGACTCCGACGTCGCCTCGAGTGTCGAGCGCGCTCGTCGCCGAAACCGCGACCGAAGCCCGGATTCGGCCGATGAGAGCCGCTTTGAAAGCGAAAACCGTTCTTTTTTCGCCCGGGTACACAGTGCCTATCTGGAGATCGCCAAACGCGAACCGCAACGAGTGAGGGTTGTGAATGCGCGTGGCACTCCCGATCAAACCCACGCAAAGATCGTTGACATCGTTCTGGCACGAATGGATTCTGCCGCTGCGCGGAGGAGCATTCAGAATGCGGGTTAGCCGTAGGCAGTTTCTCTCGAGTGCCGCATTGACTGCGGCCGCAGTGAAAGCCACCCCTAAAGAATGGATGCTCGAACAAAATGCCGCTACCGGTGCGGCAACAGCCGACAAGTCGTATGGGTCAGGGTACTTCGGCAAATGGATGGAAGACGAGTTTGGCCTGCCGGCATTTCATTACACTTGCGATCAGACTACCGATCCCAAGGCGGTGACCGCGGTCAATCCCGGCGTTCTTAGTTCAACGGAACACGTTTTCCAAATTGGTAACGATCGCGTCGTTGCCGTTGCCTCCAACTATGGCCAGGTGCGCCTCCGGCAGGATGAAGGAGCGCCGAAATTCTTGAACGACTATGCACCCGATCGCGGGTGGTTCGCGGGGGGCTTCGGTTACCTCACCGACGGCAAGATAACGCTCAGCACCTACTATCCCGGAAATGCCAAGAACTTCGATCGAGTTTTCGGTGCGGGATATCTTCGAAAGCGAGTCCAGGACGAACATTACTTGATCGATCAAGCCATCTTTGCCCCGTTTGGCGAAGATCCCGTCTTGATTTCGCAGATTACGATTACAAATTCGGGAGGGAATGAAGCGAGCCTTCGCTGGATTGAATACTGGGGATGCCAGCTGTATCAGTTTTCCTTCCGCGCGTTCATGGAGGGTTTTAACGGCAAGAGCATGCACGATCGGCGTCGCGATTTTGGCATGCGCTTCTCGCATTCCTTCAAGCCAATCGCGGGTGGAGCAGGCTTGAGCGAGCAGAAGGAGTTTCTCGGCCGCGACCCGGCTGAAGAACGCCAATTTCAAGACATGGTCGCCCACCTCGAGAAGAATCCGAATCCATTCTTAGCTGCGCCGGAAAAAGACCTGCCTAACGGCGCCAGTTTCGACGATCTCAACCCGCCATCGACATTTCTGGTCTCTCTTGATGCCGCTATAGACGGATTCTCGACGAGCGGGAAAGAGTTCTTCGGAACCGGCGGAGTGTTGCGGCCAGACGGGTTAAAGGCCAGCCTCAATGGTAGCCTTGCCTCGAGCGGACCCGACAGCGCCCTCCTTCTTGAACGCAAGTTCTCGTTAAAGTCCGGTGAAAACAAAACCCTCACTTTTTTGTACGGCTACCTGACTTCCGGCTTCGATATTGACACGCTGGTAAGCAAGTACCGCGAGAGCAGGGCGACCGCACTTCGCGACTCGAGCGCGCAATGGAAGAAAAAGTCTTTGCGCCTGGTTGTACCCGAAGAGCCTTGGGTCGAGCGGGAAACGACCTGGAACTACTACTCCCTGCGTAGCGGTTTCAGCTATGACGACTTCTTCCACCAGCACATCCTCTCGCAGGCCAGCATTTATCAGTACATCATGGGATTTCAGGGTGCGGCGCGCGATCCCCTGCAGCATGCATTACCGTTTCTGTTCACCGAACCCGGCCTGGTGCGGGAGGTATTGCGCTATACGTTGAAAGAAGTACGCCCCAACGGCTCACTCCCTTACGGTATTGTCGGCCACGGCGTTCCCATGCCGACGGTCAGCGACAACTCGAGCGATATGCCCATGTGGCTGCTATGGGCGGTGAGCGAGTACGTGCTGGCCACCCGCGATGTCCGCTTTCTCGATTCCGATGTGGTTACCGTTTTCGGCGGCGCCGCCAAAGCCGCGCACTATCAGGGTGCCAATCGCGCTTCCGTTCGTGCTCTGTTGGCGCGCTGTTACAAGCACTTAGTGGAAGACGTTAACGTCGGCGAACACGGACTGATGCGCATGCTCCAAGACGACTGGAATGACGCTCTGGTACAGGGATGGGTGCCTGCCAACGATGTCAAAGAAAGCCTGGAGAAGGGGGAGAGCGTCCTCAATTCTGCTATGGCGGCGTATGTCTTCGACTATTACGCAAGGCTGTTGGCTTATGCGGGAGACGATGAACGGATCACGACTCCGATTCGCCGCAAAGCCGAAGAGCATCGTGCGGCCGTGCGGGCGCAATGGACAGGAAACTGGTTCAAGCGTTGCTGGTTAGGACCGACCAACGGGTGGCTCGGTGAAAAAGGACTATGGATCGAGCCCCAGCCCTGGACCATCATCGGAGCCACAGCGAGCCCGGAGCAGACCCGAACCCTGATTCAGAACATGGATCAGCAGCTGCGGCGGGTGTCGCCGATTGGCGCCGTGCAGATCAATGACAGCCCGGATCGCATCACTCGCGGGACGTGGCCGAGCGAACCGGGCACGTCGATTGCCGGGGGGGTGTGGCCCTCGCTCAATCAAACGCTGGTTTGGGCATTGGCCAAAGTCGATCCGGCGATGGCCTGGGAGGAATGGAAGAAGAACTCTTTCGCACGGCACGCCGAGGTTTATCCGCAGGTTTGGTACGGAACCTGGAGCGGCCCTGACGTGCTGAACTCGGCCAGCAGCAAGCATCCGGGAGAGACGACGGGAGGGAAGCCTTTTGGCTGGACTGATTTCCCTGTACTCAACATGCATACCCATGCATGTCCGCTCTACTCGGCGACGAAGTTATTGGGCCTGGAATTTACCGAGACCGGAATTGTACTGGCTCCGGCTTTGCCGGTGCCCGCATTCCGCTTTGAATCGCCATTAATTGGAGTCATCAAGACAGCCAAAGGATACGAGGGCTGGTATGAACCTCAGATGCAAAACACATACAGCATCCGCGTCAAACTCTCTCCCGAGGAGTTGAAGCAGATGGGGCGGGCTGAGGTGAACGGCAATCGCTATCGCTCCAAGGTAGCGGACGGTGCGATCGAACTGCGGGGCCTCGGCGGAGCAGGCACTCCGGTGAAGTGGTCGCTTTCGCGAGGGTAGACTGAAAGACAGCTCATGGGCTTTTCCGAATTTCACGGTAACGACGAAGTTGTACACCAATTGCGCGAAATGCTCGCTCGCGAGCGGTTTCCTCACGGCGTGATCCTTTCCGGTCCCGCCGGATCCGGCAAGTACACCCTGACCACCATGCTGGCGCGTGCCATGAATTGCGAGGTGCGTCCCCTAACCGATGGTCTCCCGGATTTTTGCGGCCGCTGCTCCCACTGCCTACGAATCGCCGAAGCGGAAAACCTAGAGGCTCGCTGTCTAGAAGCCGTGGAAGCCCGCGATGCGCTGAAAGATGCCGAGAAGAAGGAAACGCGGCTTTTCGTGCAGACGCATCCGGATGTTCTGGTCATTCCGCCTGATCCGCCGCAAATGATGATCAAGGTCGATCAGGTTCGGAGGGTGATTGAACATATCTATTTCCGCCCCCTCGAGGGACGAGAACGAGTGTTCATTTTCACCGACTCGGCTTTTATGAAGGAGGCGGCGAACTCGCTTCTCAAAGTGTTAGAGGAGCCCCCCGAGTTCGCGACCATCTTCTTGCTTGCGGAAAATTCCGGAGAGTTGCTCCCGACCATCCGCTCGCGCTGCATGGTGTTACAGCTGAAGTGCCTCTCAACCGAAGAGATTGTCGAATATCTCGGGAAGCATCGACCAGAGTGGAGGCCCGCCGAACGTGCTCTGGTGGCGCGCCTTTCAGAGGGCGCGGTTGGCATGGCTCGCAACTTCGATCTTGCCGCCTATCATCAGGCGCGCGAACATGCGCTTACGATCTTGCGAACCGCCCTTGGTTCGACTGAGCACAGCGACCTTTTTAGAATAACGGAAACTTATCGTGCCGGTGCTGAAGGGCGGGAGAAGACGGAAGTGCTGTTGAGGTGCACCTACTCGCTCTTAAAGGATTTGATGTTTCTTGATTCCGGTTCTCCGCAACTAGTCCGCAACACTGACATTGCGGGCGAACTGCAGAAGCTCGCGCAATCGGTGAATTTCGAATGGCTCACACGAGCTGCGGATCGTCTGGCGGAGGTTGAGCGGGGCATGCGGCGCAATCTGCTGCGGTCTTTGTCGCTCGACGCCTTCGAAGTCGCCTTGGAGAGGAGTTAGCCCTTGCAGGAACCGAAGCTTGGCGGCAAAGTGGCAGTGATCACCGGTGCGTCGATGGGAATTGGCGAGGCGATCGCCAAGGTCTTCGCTGAAAACGACGCGCGCGTCGTTTTGCTGTCCCGTGATTCGGGGCGTGCCGAAGCCGCCCGCGAGCGCATCGGATTTGCGGGGCAAACAATGGCGCTCGCCTGTGACGTGCGCAATCGCGAAGAAATTGATCGAGTGATCGGATTGACCCTCCATCATTTCCAGCGAATCGATATCTGGGTGAATAATGCGGGCCGTGGAATCTGGACTTCTCTCGCCGGGGTCAACATGGCGGATGCGCGGGAAGCGTTTGAGACAAACCTGTTTGGAACGTTGGAAGCTATGAAGGCGGTGGTCCCGATTATGAAGCAGCAGGGTGGGGGAGCGGTGATTAACATCTCCAGTGTCGCGGGACACATTCCGCTGCCGTTTCACTCGATTTATAGCGGCACGAAATTCGCCATGACTGCAATCGGCAAAGCTGCGCGTCTTGAACTGGCGGGCTCCGGGATCAACGTACTTACCGTCTGCCCGGGCTACGTGCGCACTGATTTTGGGGTAAATGCGATCAAGGGCGAGGATTACACGCCGGTCCGGCCGAGGTCCGTTCGCGGGATCACCGCGGATCAGGTTGCCAGGGCCACGCTTGAGGGATATTTGAAGAACAAACGGGAAGTCGTGGTGCCGTGGTCCATGCATCCGGTGATCAAGTTGTACCAGTTGTTTCCGGGAATAGTTGAATTTGGCATGAAACGCAGCCTGAAAAACCGAACCTAACATCGGTACCGAGGGGACCGCATGTTGAACAACCGGATCTACGCGCGGTATCCAAGCCTGCAAGGCAAGGTGACTCTGATCACGGGTGGTGCTTCCGGTATTGGCGCATCCATGGTGGAGCATTTCGCGGCACAAGGCTCGCGTGTGGCTTTTGTGGACCGGGATGAATCGAGCGCCACAAAGTTGTTGGACACCCTTCCCCGGGACGAAACCGTTCCTCCGCTTTTTCTCAAGTGCGACCTTACCGACATAGACGCCTTGCGCTCCGCCATTCGCGACATCGAAGGAAAGCTGGGCACGGTGAACGTGCTGGTAAATAACGCGGCGCGCGACGACCGCCACAAGACCTCTGAAGTGACGCCCGAGTACTGGGACGAGCGTATGGCAGTGAACCTGCGGCACCAGTTCTTCGCAACGCAGGCGGTTGTGCCCGGGATGACTCGCGCTGGGGGCGGCTCGATCATCAACATGAGTTCCATTTCGTGGATTATTCCTTCCACGGGGTTGCCGGCATACGTCACCGCGAAGGCGGGGATCGTGGGTTTGACCCGAACTCTTTCCCGCGAACTCGGCGGCGCCAACATCCGAGTGAACTGCGTATTGCCCGGGGCAATCATGACCGAGCGTCAGCGCCGCTTATGGATGACTCGGGAGTATCTTGCCGAAATCATGAAGGTGCAAGCTCTGAAGCGCGAGCTCGTACCGGAGGATGTCGCGCGATTCGTGCTGTTCCTCGCATCAGACGATAGTTCGATGATCACAGGTCAGAACTTCATTATCGATGGCGGCTGGGTGTAAGCCGATACCGGCGGGGGCGAGCGCGAGAACCGTGGCCATACCCGGCCGATGAGCGATGCCGGAGGCCTATTCGAGGTCGGCCAGCATGCCCTGCATTTCTGAGGCAGCATGCGAATCTCGATTGCGCCCGGCGGCAGCAATTCCATTTACCAGCATCTTCCTTGCTTCGTCCAGACGATTGGCTTTCACCAGGGTTTGGGCGGACATGAAATACGCGGCGGGATAGTCGGGATTACTCGATAGTAGCGCGCCGAATTCTTCAAGAGCACGATCTGTCTGGCCAGCGTTCGCGTACTCCATGGCCAAACCATAGCGAGCAAGAACATTGGTTGGATCCTGAGCAAGGATCTCTGCGAGAGCTTGAGTGCGGTCCATGAAAGGAGTTTAGCAACCCAGGACTCCCCAGTTTTCCTCAGCCCGGCAATAGAACCGAGTAGCGGTTGCCGCGCGGCATGCGTAGAATCGGGCAAGGAAAACAACGTGGCCTGCCCTTTCTTCTCC
>DATNEX010000143.1:0-34813 GCA_035606605.1 Terriglobales bacterium | reverse complement strand
CGGGCGATTTGATTCATCAAGGTGCGATCGGCAAAGTCATTCAGACGATCAACATTGCACCACATCAGATCTTCCAGCGCGGTGGTGTGGCCGGAGGCGGATCCGGCAGACCGGACTGGTTCTGGAACCCCGAACAGTACGGAGGCATTCTCTGCGATATCGGTTCGCACCAGGTAGATCAGTTCCTCTACTACACGGGATCGACGCAGGCCGAAGTAGCGGAATCGCAAATTGCGAATGTACGCCATCCCGAACACCCGAAGTTTCAGGATTTCGGCGACATGGTGCTGCGCGGAAACCGCGGATTCGGATATGTCCGGCTCGACTGGTTCACCCCCGACGGACTGGGCACCTGGGGAGATGGCCGGTTATTCATTCTGGGAACCGATGGATATATCGAAGTTCGAAAGTATACGGATGTTGCAGTAAAACACCAGGGGAACAATCTGTTCCTCGTCGATAAGAATCAAGCGAGGTATATCGATTGCTCGAACGTGCCAATGCCTTTCGGGCCACAGTTTGTTTCTGACGTGGTCAACCGGACGCATACGGCACAGGACCAGACTGAATGCCTGCTGGCGGCTGAACTGGTGATCAAAGCGCAACGAAATGCGAGATTCGTAACCCTGCAAGAGTAGAGATGGAGAAGAGCATGAAGGGCGGCGCGGTATCGAGACGCAAATTCGTGAAGTCCAGCGTGGCAGCCGGAGCAGCAATCGGGTTTCCGTCCATCGTGCCTTCATCCGTATTCGGCCAGTACGCACCGAGTAAGCGCATTAATGTTGGTGCGATCGGGACTGGACGGATTTCGCGCGGTCATGACATGCCGGGAATTCTGCAGTACGACAACGCTAGAATCATGGCGGTTTGCGACCTGGATGCGCATCGGGTTGAAGAGGCGAAGAAGCTTGTCAACGATTACTACACAAAGAGGGACCGCAAGCCGTATGACGGAGTGAAAGGCTACGCAAACTATCACGAATTGCTGGCCAACAAGGATGTCGACGCTGTTGTGGTGAGCACGCCCGATCACTGGCACGCACTGATCGGGATTGACGCTGTGAGGGCGGGCAAGGATGTCTATCTGCAGAAGCCTGCCTCGCTGACCATAGCGGAGGGGCGCGCACTGAGTAATGCCGTGCAGGCGTCGGGGCGCATACTGCAGATCGGAAGCCAGCAGCGGTCGACGATCCAATTCAGGTATGCGGCAGAGCTCGTCCGAAACGGCCGGATTGGAGAACTGCAGCGCGTAGAAGTCGGCTTACCGGGAGATCCCGCCGGTGGTGACAAGGCGCCGATGCCCGTGCCTGACGGCTTTAATTACGAGATGTGGCTCGGTGAGACGCCGTATGTGTATTACACGCTGGATCGCGTTCATCCGCAGAAAGGCTATGACCGGCCAGGATGGCTGAGGTGCCGCCAGTTCGGGGCCGGGATGATTACGGGGTGGGGAGCACATCATATCGATAGCGCACACTGGGCGATGAATACGGAGTACACGGGACCGGTCGAGGTGTGGGGGCACACGGAATTTCCCGACCATGGACTCTGGGATGTGCACGGAGCGTTCAAGACAGAGGCGCTGTACGCGAATGGGATGCACATGAGCGTGAGCGGAGACTATCCCAATGGGATCAAGTTCTACGGGACGAAAGGATGGATTTTCGTATCCCGAGGAAATGAACAAGTGACGAAAAGCGACCCCGTCGCGAAACTCGTCGATTCGACGGCACTGGCTGCAAGTGATCCGGCAATCATCAAATCCCAGATTGGACCGGACGAGATCCACCTTTACGAGAGCAAGGAACAACACGGCAACTGGCTGGAGTGCATCATTAGCCGTAAAGAGCCGATATCTCCGGTCGAGATGGGACATCGCGCATGCTCTACGTGCCTTATTCATGACATCGCTATGGTTTTGAAGCGCAAGCTTTACTGGGATCCCGTAGAAGAGCGCTTCAAGAATGACGATGAAGCAAACAGCATGCTTTCACGGCCCCAACGTGCACCTTACATGCAGACGTAGGAGAGCAGGAATGAAAATCTTGAACTGGCCAGCAGGAGGGCCAGAGATCGCCGGCATAAGTCAAAGAAGCTAGCTTGCGTAGTTAGCATATCGGCACCATGGGATATGGCGGCTCCGGACTCCGCTTCGTCCCAATCTCGTTGACACTGATTCTTTCCGAAGCTACTGTCTCCGGAAAGCAATCCAGTCCCAGAACCAAAAAAAGTTTCCCCGGAAATCGAAGTATCCGTTTCAAGGAGGCGTCATGAAGCAGTTAGTTCACAAACAACTCACAGGCTTGAAGTGCTACTTGCGGGTTCTTGCGCTTGTAGTAGTTTCTCTGCTTACAGTGGGTGCATTCGGACAAGGCGGCGGTAACGTTGCAATCACCGGCACGGTAACGGACTCTACTGGCGCGGTGCTTCCAAATGCGAAGGTCACGGTAACGCAAAAGAACACAGCAATCACCCGCGTCATCACGACGAACGGCACAGGCCAGTTTAATGTCTCCTCGATCCCTCCGGCTACCTATACAGTGACGGTAGAAGCCGCGGGTTTCAAGAAGTACGTACAGGACGTTGTGCTGCTAGCCGATCAGATTCACGACATGGACGTCCATCTGCAGGTCGGTGAGGCGAGCCAGCAAGTAACCGTTGAAGAGTCGAGTGTTCAAGTCAACACCGTGAGTCAAGAACTCAGCCAGGTGATTGAGAGTTCGCGCGTGAGCGATCTTCCCCTGAACGGCAGAAACGCCGCTGATCTTACTTTGCTGGTGCCAGGCGCCGTTTCGGCAATCGCCAACAACTCCGGTGCACTGCAGGGGGATACGAAGCAGGTGCCGGGCGCTGAAGCTATCGCTGTGAACGGGGCGCGTCCTGACCAGATCGGCTACAACCTGGATGGCGCCAACAACGAAGATCTGATGAGCAATACGAATGACCCCTTCCCGTTTCCTGATGCGCTGCAGGAGTTCAGCGTTCAGACCAACAGCTTCGACGCGCAATACGGCAATAATGCCGGCGCTGTTGTAAATGTAGTTACAAAGTCCGGAACCAATGATTTCCACGGCGACTTGTTTGAATTCGTTCGCAACGGGTACTTCAATGCGAGAAATTATTTCGCGGACAAGGTCGATCCACTCAAGAGAAACCAGTTCGGCGGCACCATTGGCGGTCCAATTCACAGGAACACGAGTTTCTTCTTCTTCGGATGGCAGAAGACGATCATTCGCAGCGTGAACAATGCGACGAATGCTATCGTTCCCACCCAGGACAACCTGAATGGAAACTTCTCTCTCACAAATCCCACTACTACGATCACCAACCCGTTCACTCATGTTGCCTACGCGAGCAACGCATCGATTGGTCCGATTGATCCAGTGGCTCTGAACATTGCCAAGCTGCTTCCAGTTCCTCCTGCTGGCTCAACGAGTGGTTCGGTGACGTTCGGTACGCCACTGCAACAGAACTTCGACGAGTACATCGCAAGGGTTGATCAGGTCCTTCGCGGTCAAGATCGGCTGTTTGGTCGTTTCTATCTCAACAAGTACCATCATGCCCCAACTTTTGACGGCAAGAATCTGCTGACAGCAGGACCAGGGTCGACCGTGAAGGCACAAAATTGGGCTCTTGGATACACATGGGTTATTTCGCCGAATCTCGTGAACACCATCATTCTCGATGCGGTTCGCTCAGCCTCCGACCGCGGTCAGCAAGGCGGGCCCGGCGGGGACGTTCCGGATATGTCAAGCTTCGGTTCAAGCATCTGGCAATTACCGGCAGCCCAGAGCGGCATTCGAAATTTCGCTGTCTCCGGCGGCTTTACACTGGGGAGTTTCACGAACGCGAAATTCATCCGCAACACCGGCGACGTTCGGGAAATGCTTAGCTGGACAAAGGGGAAGCATTCGATGAGTTTCGGCGTCGACCTCGAGATGGATCAGTCTAATATCCGAAACACGGACCTGGAGAATGGGAGTTTCAGCTTCACGAATGATGTGACAGGACTGGCAATGGCGAGCTTCCTGCTAGGCTATCAGCATACCTTCAGCCAGACTTCAGGGGACTTCTCTGATTCCCGCGAGAACCCGATTGGCCTGTTCGCCAGTGACAAGTGGAAGGTCTCGCCACGGCTAACGCTGAACTACGGATTGCGCTGGGAACCACAGCAGGTGATGAAGGAGATCGAGGGCCGCATCGAGCAGTTCCGTCCGGATGCGTACGCGGCCGGCGTTCATTCCACCGTGATACCCTCGGCACCAGCCGGGCTGTTCTTTGTCGGAGATAAATACAACAACATTGGCGTACCGGAACGCGGAGAAGATGGGGATTTCAATAACTTCGGTCCGCGAGTCGGTTTTGCATGGGATGCAACAGGAAGGGGCACGACGGTGATCCGTGGCGGGGGTGGGCTTTTCTACTACTCGCGACTGCCGGGACTGTTCCTGAACGACGCGGCGATTTCAGCGCCGTTCAGCCTGCGCATCGATCTAAACGATTCGACCAGCGGTGCCTCACAGATTGGTCCGCTTTCGAATCCCCTCGTCAACTATCCCAGTTTCAGCAGCGGCTTCCCGCAGCGGTATACGCTTAAGAACGCACCCAAGGATGCTACCTTCGTGGCAAATCCGACTGTCTTCGGCTTGCAACCAGGAGTGAAGTGGGTGACGCCTGAGATCTACGATTGGAACGTCACGTTCGAACGGCAGCTACGCGCGGACACAGTGATTCACGCCTCCTATGTGGGCACGCGGGGAACCCACCTTCGACAGGATGTGAATCTGAACCCCGGCGTGTACGTGCCTGGCAGCACAGCATCGCTGCAAGCGCGGCGTCCTTATCAGCCGTTCGGTGTGATCTACCAGAACCGCAATACAGGCGCGAACGGATACAACGGTCTGCAACTCGATCTCGAAAAGCGCGCAGCATCGAGCGGACGGGGAATTCTGAACCAAATCACACTGCTCGCCAACTACACGTACTCTCATGCAAACGACTATGGCTTGTCAGAAAACGGCGGCATCACCGACATCGGATCGAGCATCGGCTCCGGAATGTCCTTTTATGATCCCCGGCAGCATGCTTTCGAAACCGGACCGTCGACCTACGATCACAGGCACCACTTCGTTGCTTCATACGTTTGGAACCTGCCCAAGCTGAGCGGGTCAAATGGACTCGTCCGCAACATAGCAGGTGGCTGGCAATGGACAGGCATCTACTCCATCACAACTGGCGATCCATTGACCATTCTCGCTGGCACTGACCAATCTAAAACTGGAAACAACATTGACCGCGCGGACTACATTGGACCAGCAAACCAGTTCGGCAAGTCACCCTCCGCTCAGCGAGGTGGGTGTTCTGGAGTGACACACTGCTTTGGGTGGCTTGATCCGACGATGTTTGCTAAGCCAGCGGTAGGCACTTACGGAAGTGCGGGCAAGGGCACATGGCGCGGCCCAACGCTCTGGGATGTGGATACAGGGCTCATCAAGAACTTCTATCCGATTCCGTCTCACGAGAGGCTCAGCTTCCAGTTCCGGGGTGAATTCTTCAACCTGCTCAATCACCCGCAGTGGTCTGATCCGAACGTGAACTTCTCGAACGCGGCATTTGGCAGCACACGCTCGACCATTGGAACCGCGACCGGTAACGTGGCTACTACTGCCGATTCGCGCATCATTCAGCTCGCGTTGAAGATGCTGTTCTAAGTACGACTGATTTGTTTGAGCGGGCGATGGCCTACGGCTGTCGCTCGTTCATTTGCTACTCAATGTCGCGTAAGCTGATCACATTGAGATTAACTGATAAGATTCTCTCCGGAGCTCCAATGATCTTGTCGGATTAGAGATGATCCGACATCACATGGCGCAATGAGATTCCCCTTTTCAATTTTGCTGATTCAGATCCTTTGACTCTCTGCCTCTATCGCGCGCACAGGCGCCAGATCAGCGGCGACCGAAGATGAACACATTCAGATGCCATAGACTGGTGATGGCAAACTCTGCTGGCTGATGTTCGCGACAGCAGCGGATTGCTGGTGCTCATCGGCAATCCCATTTACATTAGTTTCCCAGTGCATTAGGAGGAACATTGTTTTCCAGACTTCGTCGCATCGTTAGCCTTACAGTGCTCCCGTATCTTTTCGTTCCGATGCTCTGCTCCGGAGAAGCGAAGGATGCTGCTCAGCCGGGAACACGATCGATTACGGATGCGCACAATTGTTATCCCTACCTCGAATGGTGGAGCAACCGGATCGATCGAGCCCTTTCGACAGGCACGCCGGTGGCAATCGAGCAGGACCTTGCATGGTACACCGATCCCAAGAGCGGCCGGAGTTGGTCGGTCGTGACGCATGGGGAGCCGCTAACTGGCCACGAACCAACGATGGAGCACTATTTTTTTGACCGTGTGCGGCCTACAGTGGAACAGGCATTGCGCGATGGGAACCACGAAGACTGGCCGCTGATCACGCTCAATCTCGATTTCAAGGACAACAAGCCCGAGCACCTGGAGACAGTACATGCGTTGCTGCTGAAGTATCGCTCGTGGATCACGGAAGCCCCGAAAGGCGATAACCCCAATACCGTCCAGCCGCTTATAGTGCGCCCAATTCTGGTTTTGACAGGCGAGCCGGATCCGCAGCAGAAGGTGTTTTACGACCAGCTTGGCCCGAAAGATCCAGTGCTGGCTTTTGGAGCTGTGCATAGCGAAGGGAAGGATTACCGTGCTGCTCCTGAGGTGATCGATTCAGAGAGGGCAACCAACTATCGACGCTGGTGGAACAATCCGTGGCGTGTAGTTGAACCAGCTGGCCAGCAGCACGCAGGCGAGTGGACTAGCGACAAAATGCTTCGCCTTCGGGCTCTGGTAGAACACGCTCATTCGAATGGGTTATGGATTCGTTTTTACACCCTCGATGGGGCAACGGAAGATGAATTAAGCTGCCATGGCTGGTTTCACAGCTACAATTTCGGGAACATCGCTGCTGCGCGGAAGAGATGGCAAGCCGCGATTGCGGCGGGGGCCGATTACATCGCATCCGATCAATACGAGCTTCTTGGTGAAGAGATTCATCGAACCAAAAAGCAGCCTGACTCTCGGCCTTGATTTGTGCGAGCGCGAGTCATCGCACGATTGTTATCTGAGAGGTGCTTGAGAAGAGGCGCCTGGTACTCGCGATAAACGGTATAGGGAAGGTGAAATTATAGGTGACGGTGACTCTCACAATGCAGTTGGGACTGTTCGAGCCGTCCGCCGCATCGCATGTGGTGCCGGAGGACGTGGTTCCGGGCCAGGAAGTTGTGACGGTCAAACTGGAGGATGCGATCCCTGGTGGCACTTCGCCTTTAATGTACTTTGAGATGTCGCTGCTCGAAGCAGTGCAGTCCAACTGGTTGGAAGTGCAAGAGGCGTTGCTCCAGCTGGATCCTCGCACACTGGCATAGCGAGCGCCCTCTTCTGCCGCATTCGCAACAAAGTGAGCAGCGTAAAGGGCGAATGACACGTACATGATCAGGAACGCTGCTGCGATCCAAATGGAAAATGCCAAGGCGAACTCGACTATCTCGGCTCCTTGCTCCTGTCGCAATAGATGAATCAGGCAGGCAGGCTGCAGCTTCTCTATCTTTGGACTAGTGAGATAACGCCGGATGATTGACGAGCGCATCGCAGCTATTCTCCACCAGCGCGCAAGCGGACTTCTCGTGTGATATTCATCGATGATGGCAGCCCCGGATAGCCAAAGACGGTCTTATACGGGCTTGTAACAGTGACGTCTACGTAGGTGACATAGTTATAGGTACAAGTAGGCGTGGTTGCGCACAGTGGTATCGAAGCTGTTCCATCAGAACATTCGCAGCCATATGTTGCTGAGGCTGTGACATTCGAGAGGTTGGATGCACCGGCCTTTGCGGCGAGCACCATACCCGACGTGTCATTCGGGTTTTCGACCCCGTAAATCGCGCCAGCGTGAGCAGCCGATGTGACTTCTATGGCGGCATAGAATCCTCTGCCGAGATCGACTACCGGAATGAGCATAGCCAGAAACAATGGCAACACGAGAGCTAATTCGACAAAGCTAGCACCCTCCGCACTTAGAAATATCCTAGAGAAGCTTAAGCTGTGTTTATGCATGGCAATCTCGATTGCATTTCATGACGCGCTATTGAACCAGTGCCACATTGTTGCCGTTCAGTGGAGAACCTTCCGCCAACCCAGAGTAATCATCGCCAAACACACTACCTACCGCAACATTGAGATGGATATCCTTGGCAACGAGAATGTTGTAGGCCGATGACAGTGCGCTGACGCCATAGCTTACATCCCCGTCTGGTAGATAAATCGCACCTTCGAGCTTGCTGCTGTTGATCAGATTGGCGACAAATACTCCATTAGAGGTGATACCGTGAGCCTGGAAGAAAAGGATGCCAGAATAGGTCCCGCTGGTGGGCGCCGATAGCGATACGTTGCTCAAGCTCAAGTAGGAAACCCCTGAGACTGGCTCGACAACCATAAGGCTGCCATGGGTTCCTTCGTTATAGAAGGTAACGCCGTTTCCGGTAATTGAGGTTAGCAGATTTAATGTTATGTTCAGACCTCCGGACGTGATTCCGAGGAGGCCGGGGCCATCTTTCAAGATGTATGTTCCCGGATTGAATTTGATATTCGACGCCAGAGCCGCGGTGATTGCGATTCCGCCGCAGTAGACGCCGGGATTGAAGGTCACATTTCCACCCAGGATTATGTTTACTGCCGAGGATGAGCCGTAATATGGCGAGCCCGTGCTGGCGCCGCAAGGTGCGTTCGCTGTGGACGGAGCGGGCAAATAGGCCAATGGATCTGCAGGCGTGGGTGTCGCCTGATAAGTCTGGGGGGTCGAGGTCGCGAGGCACAGCAGCCCCTGGGATCCGCCGGATACGCTGATCCGTGGGGCATAAAGAAATGCACCCACAACGCATGTCAGGGCGTCTGAGGACGTCGATTCGTCAACAATTGGACATCGAGATTTGACAATGATACCGGCAAGTATAGTGAGCGCCGGGCCCGTGGGATTCAGAGCATATATACAAGGGCCGCCGAGGCCGTGAGCCGCCTCTGCCCTCGCTTCTACCGTGACGGTCTTCAGTCCCATCAGTGATGCAAAGTATGTCTGGACCGGTTGTGACAGGATCGCTTCCGCATAGGTCGCCTTCCCTCTATTCGGGTCGCTGGCGATCGCGCAAGGTGGGTTGTTGAGCATCAACGTTACCCCGGTCGCGGTGTCGTCTGTGCAGTTGGTGAGAACCGTTGATGCGCTTATTCCGTTCTCCTGCAGAGCCCCCACAGCTGCCGATTGCATGGCGGTGCAAACCTCGGTGCCGTTGCAGGTTCTCGCTTCCAGTGCCGCGGCCAGCGCCGCGGCGTCCACTGCGCTTTGCAAGTCACGCTTAACATAGAGGAAATGTCCGAAATCAATCGCCAAACCGAGAATGGCCACAAAGAGCAACATGCAAAGCGAGGTTGTGACGAGAATCGATCCACACTCTCCTGGCAATGTGCGAAGCTTTCTCATGGTTTTGAACGAATCTACAGCTCAATGGGCCATCACGATAGGTCACGGCTCCAAGATCCACTTCGCTGATGATTGTCTCCACTGTTTGTCTGACAAGGACCCTCATGTTTTGTGGTCTGCGCCACTCAAGAAGAAAAACAAGATGAGAGACTTTGGGGAATGAGAAATGCTTGAACTCTTGAATAGGATGATCACACACGCGGTAGGCGAATGGAATACGACTGAGGTGGGAGAAATATTACTTTAAAAACCCATTAGTCATAACTAGTAGATATCATTCTGATAGATTAGTGGCTCCTCTAGATTGCGGCGCACCCATTCGCTGGATCTGGATAGATATCCTATGCAATATCACACAAGGTAGGTCATCGCAGGCCGCCGAGATCACTCCGAGGTCTGCGATGGCGGATCATGCTTTGTGGACGTTAACTTCAGAATTGCCGTGATTCTCGTTCATTTGTTCAAGCCATGACGTATGCTCGAGTCGAGTGATTTTCTCCGCGACAGCGAGACTAATGAACTGGTTTAAAGAGAGCCCTTCTCTCTGTGCGATATCAATTGCCTGTCGGCGGGTAGAAAAGGGTAGACGTAGGGGAAAGCTTATTGGCCGGCTATTTTCTTTCATCAAAAATGGCACTCCTCGCGAGTATGGACCTTCGGTAGTACATGGGCGATAGTACCGGTAATCAAACAGCAAACCAAATGACTAACGTGACCGTTATGTAGGCGAAATTGGAAGTCAACCTAGTACTTCTGGGTACCTTCAACCTGTATCGCGGTGAGATGGAGTGACGCTAAATCCAAGGATTCACTATGCGTAAGCGACATCACACGTCGAACGTAAAATAGCTTGGATTGATATTTGTATTGCGTTTTGATGTCGAATTTTCCCGGAGAGAGCCAAAGAAATTATCAGGGAATCCCCCTATTCGGCTCAGAACGCTAGGGGTTCCCCTTATCTCATCACATTACTAAGGGCTGCTGGAGTGCGATATGGGCACCGGTCCAACAGCCCTTGATTTAGCAGCGGCACTGCCGCGGAAATGAGGGGGAAGTCTATTCGATCACGAATTGAGCGCGGCGGTTTTGCTGATAGCAGGTTTCATTCTCTTCAGAACAGAATGGCCGCTCTTTTCCGTAACTGACCACTTCGATGCGAGACGCATCAACCCCAGCGGACATCAGTGCATTGCGCGTAGCTTCAGCCCGCTCCATTCCGAGAGCAACGTTGTATTCCGCAGATCCTCTCTCGTCTGCATAACCTGCCAGGGTAATACGAAGGCTGGGATGCGCTACCAGGAATGCAGCGTCATCGAGCACAGCACGCGCAGCGTCGGGACGCAAGTCAGCCTGATCATAATCGAAGAAGGCATCACGCAAGCTCTTCTGAGCAGCAAGATCAAAACTATTGTCGCCTGGGGGAGCTGCGATTTTCGTCATCAGTTCCTGCTTCTGATCTTGCGGGGGTGCCACCTGGAAGTCGACTTTGCAACTCAATTGCGTTGAAGGATTAGAGTCAAGGGCTGCATGGCCGGCAACTGTGTACGTTCCGGGCGTCAATCCATCGGTATTGATCGTGATGGCGTTTCCATGACCTACAACGGCGCCGCCGGTTGTGGTCCAGTCATATGTGAAGTAGTAGCGGTCCGGGTCTACCGATGTTTCTGCACTGATGTGTACCGGGCGGCCGGAGTTGACGATATGGTTGTTCGTGTAGCACGCGAGAGCGATTCCCTTCGGTTCTTTCAATGCGGGCTCAACTGCGGCCACATATTGGCGTGATGCGCCCCCACCCGTTCCGCCGAAGTGCATCACTATTCCCGCGTTAATCTGCAACTGACGCTGAGAGCCGTTCGCAGCATTCGGAAAGGATGTGTGCAGGAAGCTCGCGTCGAAGAGCCGAATCGCCATGCGATCACTCATGTTGAAGTCGAGGCCGCCTCCAGCTGAATATGCAAAGGTCGAAGCAGTCGAGGATCCCGAAGAACTGCCTGGGAAATAGGAATCGCCGGCGTAAGCGCCGCCGAGCATGAACTCGCCAAAGGGAGTTATGCGGCGACCAGGTACCGATATGCGGGGGCCTGCCAGGAACGTGGTAAGCAGCAGATTCTGCCCGAGCAGACTGATCTTCGAGGCATGGACGGTGCCGACTTGACCCGCCAAGCCGAGCCTCGAGCTAAGGTTGTATTGCACCCCGACGAATCCACCGTGTGCAGTGAAGCAACCACAGTCTGCCGGCGGAGCGTTTGCATTGATTAAATGGTAGCCCGCAGCAATATCGAAACGAGGAGCCTCCATCGATTGATTGGGGAAGACGGTCTGCTGGCCTTCTGAAGCACATGCTCCGGCCAGCGCCGCCATGAAACTCAATGCAATAAGTCGCTTCATCATTCAACTCCTGTCATTCACTGTTCGCTAAGTTCCGCTGCTCAATGGGCCAGCGAAACTCCTGGGGAAGTTGCCAATGGGTTCATATCAACGACTACGAACCTGCCAGGAGATATTGCGTAGATCACGGTCGTTCCATCCGCGAGGACGTAGCGACCCGCGCTAGCTGCGGTCACGTTGCTGTTGTTATCAGACAAGCTATAGGTCGTAGTCGCTATTACCCCGAGCTTGAGGACGTTCAGTGTGCCTACGCCGACGTTCTCATCCAGTGTGTAGGTAGCATTGCCGGCTCCGTCGGCGATCACGTAACCCGAACTATTCACACTCGCCAGCGAACTTGCCGGGATGGTTCCTATGACGAACTCACCGTTGAACGTTGCCAGGCTGAAGGGTGCTCCGGTCTGCGGTTCGAATTGACCGAGCCCGGCATATCCCGTTTCGAGGAAGTAGCCCTGATTGGGTCCGACCAGATAGAAAATACGCGGATCAGGCGTTCCGGTGGGCAATCCCAGCAGCCCAAGCAGGAAAGAGACCAGACCCGAGTGATTCGGATAATTGAGCGTACCGCGTCCATTGCTGCTGACTGTGCACGAGGACGTGCCGGTTGAGGCATACGATCCAAGAAGCGCGCTGATCAGGTTGTTCTTATCGCCGTTGGTTAGACCGGTGAGCCCGTCGATAGTGCTGGTGAGGCCACCCATGTCGACGTTGGTTGTGTTACAGGTACCCGCCCCGTCGCCGCTCGCACGGAAGATCGTGGAACTTGAGTAATTCAGCACGTTCTGAAGCGTGGTTCCGAGCAAGCCGGGGTTGGATTGGGCATTCTCGTAACCAATGAATGCACTATTCATCGACGCATTGCTGAAGCTCGGTAAAGTCTGCAGCTGCGCCGTTCCGGCCAGGAGCGTGAACTCAGAATGCTTGTCGGTTGACATCATGAATGCATGATTTGCATCCACGATGTATACGGCGAAGTTGGTCGGGTACAGTCCATCAGAGATGCTGGTGTTTGTCATCTCCAGTTGCAGGCGACCGTTTTGATCAGCTGTTTGGTAAGAGCCGCTCAACGGCGCATTCGCGAAGTTGAAGCTTGCGATATTTGCATCTGCTGTGCCGGTGGTAAGATTTCCGGCTCCGTCTGTGGTGAATTCTCCGACCGTAGCTACCGGGCCGGATGCAATGCCGACCGTGCATGAGATGAGGCACGGCGTGTCCCCAGAGAGCCCAAAAGCATAGCTTCCATTCAGCCCCGCAGAGAAGGCCGCGGATGTTTGAGCAAGCAGTTGGCCGGATCCCTTGGTTCCAACCAGTTGGTCGTTGTCGTACTCGATGAGAGTGCCCTGTGTGGATACCGTTGCAGGCGATACCGGCACCTTCAGCGAGATGGCGTAGGTGAAGGTCTGATCGGTAGTTCCATCAGGATTCAATGTCGTGATGGTGATGAAGCCCCGGCTGTCGGCATTGACGATGTAGGTGCCGATGAAGTTCTGCGAGGCTACGGTTGTACCGGTGGGGTGAGAGGACTGGTGGTTCGCATCGAGTTCGCCCATGTTGATGCCACCGGCTCCATCAGCGGTGAAGCTGCCGATCGATGCGGTCTGGTACGCGAGAACACCAGCAAGCACGTCATCGTATCCCTGGAACAGATAGGCGTACGGTCCGGTGAGTTCTCCGTCGTATGGCGTCGTCGGATATTGAACCAGGAGGACGAGTGGCACTGATGCCGTTGCTGAGACGCTGTCGGTGACGGTCGCGGTGAAGCTGGATGCGCCGGGCTGCGTGGGCGTGCCGGAGATTACGCCGTTTGACTGGAGCGTGATGCCCGGAGGCAGCGAGCCCGCCGTGACCGAGTAGGTGTACGGAGACGTACCACCCGTGGCCTGAAGCGTGTAGGAATACGGCACCCCAACGATTGCGACGGGCAGGGTTGCGGTGAGGCTCAGCGTTCCAGACGGATTGATCGTAATGGTCTCTGACTGGGATATCGTCTTCGTTGGATTGCTCGAATCGGTCACAGTGACCGTCACAGTGGATGAACCTGCTGTGGTAGGAGTACCGCCGACCGTGCAGCCGGTTAACGTCAGACCGGCCGGCAGAGAGCCAGAACTGATGGAGCAGGTGTACGGCGTTGTTCCGCCGCTGGCGTCGATTGGAGCACTGTACGCCACACCTACGGTGCCGTTCGGCAGTGTGTTAGTGAGTGTCAATGCTGCCGGATTGATCACGATGGTTTCGGGACCCGAAGTCGTCTGTGACGGCGAGCCTGAGTCGTCAACCTTCACGGTGACCGTCGAGCTGCCTGCGGTCGTTGGTGTGCCGGTAACGGTGCATCCGCTGAGCGATAAACCAGCAGGCAGGGTGCCCGAGGTGATGCTGCAGCTGTAGGGCGAGGTTCCACCCGCGACACCGATGGGAGCCGAGTAAGGCACACCGACTGTGCCGTCCGGCAGATTTGACGTGGAGAGACTAAGCGGCGCCGGACTGATGACGATGGTGTCGTTCTGGCTCGCGGTCTGCGTCGGGCTCCCGGAGTCAGTAACCGTGACGGTAATTGGAGAACTGCCTGGTGTCGTCGGCGTGCCACTGATTGTGCAGCCGGTGAGAATCAGGCCCGGAGGAAGAGTACCTGTAATGGAGCAGGTATACGGTCCCGTGCCACCAGAGGGAGTGATCGTGCCGGTGTAGCCCGAACCAACTGTGCCACCGGGCAAGGTCCCCGTGATGGTGAGCGGTGCGGGATTGATGACAATGGTTTCGTTCTGGCTTGCGTTCTGCGCGGGGCTGCCAGAATCCGTTACTGTCACTGTGATCGGCGAAGAACCGGCAGTTGTAGGCGTACCGCTTACGGTGCACCCTGTCAGCGTGAGGCCGGCAGGCAGAGCTCCGGTGATCGAGCATGAATAGGGTGTTGTGCCCCCCGTGGCCGTGATCGATCCGGTGTACGCAACACCGACCGTGCCGTTGGGGAGTGTGTTGGTGATGGCCAGGACCGCGGGCGAGATCACGATTGTGTCGGTTTGAGTCGCGTTCTGCGCGGGACTTCCGGAATCAGTCACCTTCACTGTCACCGGGGATGAGCCGGCGGCTGTCGGTGTGCCGCTGATGGTACAGCCGGCGAGAGACAGGCCCGCAGGTAGAGTACCTGTGATCGAGCACGTGTAAGGTGGCGTGCCATCCGCCGCGGTTATGTTCGCACTATACGCAGTTCCCACAGTGCCGTTCGGCAGTGTGCTGGTAATCGTCAACGTAGCGGGCGCGATGACAATTGTTTCATTTTGGCTTGCGTTCTGCGCGGGGCTGCCGGAGTCTGTGACTGTGACGGTGATCGGCGAAGAGCCCGCTGTAGTGGGAGTGCCGCTAACCGTGCAAGCGGAGAGGCTTAGGCCTGCAGGCAGAGCGCCGGTGATGGAGCAACTGTAGGGCGTGATGCCGCCGGTTGCGCCGATCGGCGCACTGTACGGTACACCTACAGTGCCGTTCGGCAATATGTTGGTCAGCGATAGTGCAGCGGGAGCGATATTGATGGTCTCGTTTGCGCTCGCGTTTTGCGATGGGGTCCCTGCGTCCGTGACCTTAACGAGTACAGTGACGCTTCCCGCGACGGTCGGAGTGCCGCTCACGGTGCAACCGGCGATACCTAGGCCTGCTGGAAGAGCGCCCGTGATTGAGCAGCTGTACGGAGTTGTGCCGCCGGAGGCCGTAATGTTGGCGTTGTAAGCTACGCCGACCGTGCCATTGGGAAGAGGGCTGCCCAGGGTAAGGGTAGCCGGCGAGATAACGATTGTCTCAACCTGGCTAACCGCTTGTGACGGGGAGCTCGCATCGGTCACCTTCACAGTAACCGTTGCACTGCCCGCCACTGTAGGCGTGCCACTCACAATGCAACCGGACAGCGAAAGGCCTGCAGGAAGAGAACCGGTGATAGAGCAGGCGTACGGAGTTGTGCCACCTGCCGCCGTGATTGAAGCACTGTATGCAATACCAACGGTTCCGTTGGGCAGGACGTTGGTGAGGCTCAGGGGTGAATTGATGGTGATGGATACTGCAGCGGTAGCTGCGGCTCCGGGGCTATCCTTTACCTGGACCGTAAAGTTCGATGTTCCCTGTGCCGTGGGCGTACCGGAGATTACGCCGGTGGACGGCGAAATGGAAAGACCCGCTGGAAGAGATCCTGCAGTGATGCTCCATGAATACGGAGTGACCCCGCCAGCAGCGACTAGCGAAGTAGTGTAGGGAGTTCCGACTTGGCCGATCGGCTGAGGTCCTCCCGTGAGTGTCAGCGGCGGAACAGGATTCGATATCGTGATTGTCTTGTTGGCAGTGACGGTAAAAGGAACAGCGCTCGTATCGGTCAATTGCACCATGAATGGAAACGTTCCGGTCGCGGTCGGAGTACCGGAGATTTCACCGGTTGCGGCGTTGAACGAAAGACCTGGAGGCAGGGTTCCGCTTGCCATCACCGTTTTCAACGGCGAGGTTCCACCAGAAGACACAATCATCGTGGAATAGGCGGAGCCCACGATGCCCGCCGGGGGCGCCCCAGTAATCGTGGGATCAGGATTGACTGTAATGTCCACGGTCTCCTGACTCTTCGTTTGAGGGATTGATGCGAGCAGGGTAACCTGGATCGGCGATGTGATCCCCGAAGGGGCCGTATAGGTCGTGGTGAGGCCGGAAGCTGAAGAGAGCCCCCCGCATGCGCTCCCGCTACAGGATGAATCGCTGAAAGCCCACGCGACCTGAAAGCTGCCGGTCAGATTAGCAGTGACATTGACGGATTGACCTGCGTCCATGACGAAAGAGGTCGCCGACAGACTGGCAATACCGCCACCTGCATATCCGCCACCGCCGCAGCCGCTGAGGACCAGAGCAAGAGGGAGTGTTGCAGCAAGTCCGACCGCCACTCGAGAGCTGAATGAACGCATCGTGCGCTTGAATCGCGGCGTCGAGAACACGGTTGCGACGAATTCGACAATCCTGCCAAGGGAAGTCCCTGAACCTGCCATTGGGAATCTGACCTCCATCAAAAAACTACGACTTTCGTTCTTGTCTGCAAGAACGAGGCGTGCCCGGGGAAACTGCTGCCGCACGCGGTCGATGCTGGAGTTTTGCTTTGATGGTTACATTGGGTCTATACAACGAACGAACTACCGCGCGGAGATAAGATCAGCCGCTCTGCTCGGAGTCATTTGAATCTATGGACTTATAGGGAGGAGTAACTTAAGGTTCAGACTAATCAGTGCCCGATATGTCGTGATACCACCGGTGACACTACTCAACTAAGCTGCTTGTCGAGCATCCAATTCGTCATTGACTCTCAACCTAGCGTGATTCGATGATGGCCTAGTGCTGCGCACTGATATCACGCACGATATCGTATTCGATATATCGAGCGCCCGGAAGTCCCTGATGAACAATAGACCGCTAGAGCGCGTCGGGCGTAGGTGCGATGTGCAGGGTCTTAGATGCGATGATCTCGCCACAAAGCTTCCATTTGTTCGAGAGTGCGGCCCTTGGTTTCCGGAACCAATCTCCACATGAACAATGCGGCAATAATGCCCATTACGCCATAGATCCAGTAGGCAAATCCATGGTGGAAGTGTTCGATGAGGTATGGGTTCTTGTCGAGGATCGGGAATGTCCAACTTACAAGATAGTTGGCGACCCACTGAGCCGCAACGGCCAATGCCATCGCTTTTCCACGGATCTGATTGGGGAAAATCTCGCTGAGGAGAACCCAGGTGACAGGCCCCCACGAAACGGCGAATCCAGCGGTATACACCAGCATACTGATCAGAGCGAACATCCCTTTTCCGCCGAGCCAGAAATCAGTTCCCAGAGCTGCCATGCTCACAGCCATTATGAGAGCTCCAATGATCTGGAGCGGCCTGCGCCCGAATCGGTCCACAGTTAGAATGGCAACCACCGTGAAGGTCAGGTTGACAGCGCCGACGATGATGGTCTGGAGAAGTGAAGCATTTGTTGTCATGCCCATGCCCTGGAAGATATCCGTGGCGTAATAGAGCACGACATTGATTCCGACAAACTGCTGGAATACCGAGAGCATCAGCCCGATGAAGATGACGAGTGCGCCGAATGAGAGCATCTTGCCCGAGTGATGCTCGCTTAGCGAAGCACGGATTTCGGAGATCTCTTTTTCGCTTTCTGCTGCAGTAACCAGTTTGCCGAGAACTGCGCGGGCACCTGCTTCATTTCCACGCAGCATCAGATATCGGGGTGTTTCAGGAACGACGAGCAGGAGCAGGAGAAAAAGCCCTGCCGGAATGCTGCCGGATAAGAACATGTAGCGCCAACCGATCGAATTGAGCCACACATCGCCGCTGCCGGCTCTCGAGATGCCATAGTTGACGAAATAGATCACGAGCATGCCGAAGATGATTGCGAACTGGTTCCACGCTACAAGGTTTCCCCGGATTTTTGGCGGTGCGATCTCGGCGATATACATCGGCGACAACATGGAAGCGAGCCCTACGCCGATGCCGCCCAGAATTCGGTAGAAGACGAAGTTCGCCATGTATCCCGACCCACCATGGCCGATGGGAGCAAAAGGAAACTCAGGGGCCGAGGCGCCCAGCGCTGAGATGAGAAAGAGCACCGCAGCAATCACCAATCCACGTTTTCGACCGATGTTGGTGCTGACCCATCCCCCGATCAGTCCGCCGATAATACAGCCGATCAGGGCGCTGGACACCACGAAGCCGAGAAGCGAGTTCGCGGCATTGGCCTGCGCGGGGTTGGCCAGATCGGTGAATCGAGGGTCGACAAAATACGCCTTCAGACTGCCGACGGCTCCGTTGATCACCGCCGTGTCATATCCGAACAGCAAACCGCCCAGCGTGGCGATGAGGGTTAGCAGCACAACATACGGATTTATCTTCGACATAGTCTTTCTGGCGTCCTGTGAATTCTGAAAAGTTTACTACCGGTTGAATGCTCGGCACCAAAAATGCTGCCAGGCGTCCCCAAACGCTCGAATATACAAGCCCCATCAGAGAATGCACAAGCGAATAAATCGCTTTATTTAGCCATTCTGACCTCTGGCAATCTGCTTACTGCGTGTTACTGACTGCTCCGCGTCAAGCCTTTCCTGTGGCAATCGGTTGATGCATCTCGCTTTCTGGCAAGTTGAACATCTAAACGGTAGTGAGGCTTGCAATGCGAAGACGAGAATTCCTGTCGACCCTTCCCGTTGTAGCGGGGATGGTCATGATTGGAGACAGGTCCTCCGCTGCGACGGTCAGTTCCAGAAGCATTCTGGATTACGGGGCAAAGCCGGATGGCAAGACCCTAAGCAACAAAGCGATTCAGCGAGCGATTGACGAAGTCGCAAAATCCGGTGGAGGAACGGTCTTGATACCGGCCGGTGTATTCCTGACCGGTCTTATCGAATTGAAAAGTCGGGTAACACTCAACCTCGCCGAAGGGAGCACCCTGCTCGGCAGCACATCGCTGGAGGACTATCGCTCCGACTCCAGCGTTTTCGGGCATGGCGGACCGAATCCGCGACATCTAATCTTTGCCATGAATGCGAATGACGTCGCGATCTCGGGTGCTGGAAGAATCGATGGACAGGGCTCCGCGTTTTGGGAGCCTTCTGGCAAACCTCCGCTCCCGGAAGACCAGCAATGGAACGGGGTGGCTTCACACGACTTGATTGCTAAACAGGGTGGGCGTCCAAGTCCTATGCTGCTGTTTGTCAATTGCAGAGGACTGACGATCGAAAATGTCCATATTGCGAATGCCTCTGGGTGGACTCTGCATGCGATCAATTGCGACGAGGTTGAGATCAAAGGGATTTCGATCAAGAACCCAGTAAATGGCCCGAATACAGATGGGATCGACATTACCGGATGCCAAGACGTGACCATCACGAACTGCAATGTTGATACGGGCGATGACGCGATCTGCCTGAAGACTTCGAGTGCATTTGGCTCAGAGCCGCGGCTGATAAAGAACGTCGTGGTCACAAACTGCCATCTGACAACCTGCTGTAACGGATTCAAGCTTGGTACAGAATCCGAGGGCGGATTTGAGAACATCACGTTTTTAGATTCGGTGATCCATAACGGCGAGGTTCCCTACAAAGAACGGGTGATTGCGGGCATAGCTCTCGAGGTTGTCGATGGGGGCTGGATTGACGGCGTAATCGCGAAGAACATTCAAATGGATCGAACACGCACGCCGATCTTCATCCGGCTTGGGAATCGCAAACGTGTTCACGACTATACACAGCGTGGGCTTCGCAACGTGAGCATAGAGAATGTGAAGGCGACTGAAGGTCTGGTGGCAAGTTCCATCACGGGACTCCCTGGAATGGAAGTGCAGGGCGTAACTCTTTCGCAGATCGATTTTCGGAGCGCAATGCAAAGTCGGCCGGAGTGGGTAGGACGCAGCGTTCCGGAGAAAGAGACCGCGTATCCTGAAGCCAGGATGTTCGGAATGTTGCCCGCTTCGGGGCTCTACGTTCGGCATGCGCATGACCTGCGCCTGAACGACGTGGTATTTGCATCCGCAGCAGGCGAAAGCCGTCCAACAATCATCTTGGACGATGTGGTCGGAGCGCGCCTGTCACAGGTTCAGAGTTCACCTATCAGCGGAGGAATGCCGGCTATCCTACAGAGCAACTCGCGCGACGTGCAGATCCTGAAGCAGGCTGGTTAGCTGTTCAGAACCTGTGCATCGCGGCGAGTATCTCTTCCGAGTGCCTCGCAAGTTCGAAAACTCAAGGCCCCATGTCTGCAGGCGTGCAGGCGCTAACGCTCGATGGGGTCGGAGGCGTTGGCGGTGTGGCCCACGGGGCAGCACTGAAATCGAAGAAGTCAAGCAGGTTCGGCTGTGCCGCATCCCGGGCCGTAAGGTGGGCGGATGGGCCGATGAACCGGTTCTCGACGAACTTGATGATTGCCGTATGATCCATCGGGATGTGCGAAACATAGTGTTTGCGCGTAAAGGGCGATATCACGATATTCGGGACTCGGAATCCGATTTGCGCTCCAAATCCCTGCAGGGCTGCGGCGTCGGCCGGCTTGGTTCCCGGGTCGTTCGGGTACAGATCGCAATGCAGATCAGGTTTTGTGGTCGGAGCACACGGGAAATATGCCGGGTTGGAATCAGGATTCAGAGCTATGGACGAGATGTCCGGGATGGTGCCCACAGACGCAGAAGTGAAGTCGTTGGAATGACCCGGGACAGGTGGGACGTGATCATAGGGGCCGCCACCCTCATCGTAGCTAAGGAAGAAGACCGAATCTTTCCACGAAGAGCTCTCCATGAGGCTGCTGACGATCTTAGCCACCTGGGCCTGCCCTTTCGTCACAGCTTGCCCTGATCCTGGGTGCTCGTCATTGTGGCCGTAACCTGCCTCAATGAAGACGAAACTAGGCAAGGTTCCGTTCTTCAGGTCGTTGTAATAATCCGGGTCTAGACGTCCGATGCGCGTCGGATCGATGCAGAATGAATTGGCAGGATCACCTTCTACACTCGACGGCTGAGCTGGGGGGGTGCACGTCCCCGTTGGATTTCCGTTTAGATATCGGTACGAGTAGGTCAAGTTCGAGAAATGCGTCGCCGGATACACGCTATTGCCGGTCTTGAGGCAATCATCTTCATCGAGACACAGACCCTCGGTTACGGTGTAGTAGATCTTCCAAGAAACCTTTGCCTGGTCCAGTTCCTGAAAAATATTCGGGATGTTGAGCTGAGGCAGGTGATCGTCCCCGCCGGGGTCGTGCACCAGTCCCTGCGACGTACCGCCGGTGAACGTGACGAGGCGATTGGGAACGCTCTTGCTTGCCATCGGCGAGAACCAGCGATCAGAAATCGCGAACTGCGAAGCCATGTAGTAGTAGTAGTTCAGGAAATCCTGATCGTAGTAGCCCATCGCACGTTGACCCGTGAGGTCAGTAAAGCCTGCTGCGCCCCCAGCGCAAGTGCCGCTTTTAGCACAACTATTTGCAAAGCCCTCTGCGGTGTGAACGAATCCGTTCATGAAGATCGGCCGCGTATCGAGGAAGTTGTACCGATTGACGTCGCCATAGCTCGAGAGCCAGTCAGAAGAATCGTCATCGATGCAGGTGCTTTTGAGCTTGAACAGCGAATATGCTGTTCCCTCATCGTCAGAGTTGGTGATCGTGTTCAATTTGTCATCGATACCGTCGACCAGGTACTGAACACCGTCATCACCCACGTCGTAATGATTGGCGGCTCTGTACGGATTGAGCATGCCGAAATAGTTGTCGAACGAGTGGTTCTCTTGAAGCATGAAGATAACGTGATCGATGGATTGAACAGTCCCTGGCGGCACCACTGTTACGGACGCAGATGCTGTGACAGTACCTCCGGCTCCCATGGCCGTGACTTTGTACGAAGTGGTTGCGGACGGAGTGACGGATTGCGTTCCGCCGGTTGCCTGCAGATCGTACTTGCGCCCGTCGGACCCACTGATGCTGACCTGGGTAGCATTTGTCGCGACAACCGTAAGTGTTGACGAGTTACCAGAAGCCACGCTCGTCGGATTCGCTGTAATCGTCACCGTCGGAGCAGGATTCGCAGTGACAGTCACGGTGGTCGATGCAGAGACATTGCCACCTGGGCCGGTTGCCGTTGCAGTATACGTAGTGGTTGCAGCTGGGCTTACCGATTGGGTGCCGCCCGCTGCATTGACCAGCGGATAACTGCTGCCATCGGTGCCAGTCAAAGTCACCTGGGTTGCGTTGACCGCGATGACTGTGAGGGTGGAACTTCCGCCGGCATTGATCGAAGTTGGGTTGGCTGAGATCTGCACGGTGGGTGCGGGATTCGGGGTGACTGTGACCTTCGCGGTTGCAGTAGCAGTTTGACTGGCAGATTTTGCGGTGGCGGTATAGGTGGTGGTTGCCGCAGGACTGACCGCTTGGGTGCCTCCGGTTGCGCCGAGAGAATATGAGGTCCCATCCGAACCAGCAAGAGTGACCTGTGCGGCGTTCGTGGCTGTGATGGTCAGGATTGATGAACTTCCGGCGGTCACCGATGCCGGGCTTGCAGCGATGGTGATTGTTGGCGAAGGCGATGTCACCGTAGATACTGTCACAGTGGAGTTTGCGCTGACGGATCCGCCTGAACCTGTCGCAGTGGCTGTATAGGTGGTGGTCGCGGTCGGGGTAACGCTTTGGGTCCCGCCTGCTTCAGGCAGAGTGTATGAACTGCCATCAGTGCCGGTAACAGTCACTTTGCTCGCATTCGTGGCGGCAACTGACAGTGTGGCTGCGGTTCCTGCAGAAACAGAGGCTGGATTAGCGGTGATGCTGACTGTGGGCGCGGCACTCGGCAGCTTTCCGCTGACTCCGCCGCATCCTGTCAGGATAAGCACTGAAGCAAATGCACAAACTTCGAGAAAAACCAACCGGCGAATCTTATCAAAAACTGGCAACATGCGTAGGGCCCTTCCTTTCCGGCACGGCATCACTGCGCGCAGGACAACACTTGTGTAGAGAGCCGGCGCAATATGACCGACACCTCGCTACAGGCATTTGGGAAAAATACTTTCGGTATGACATCAGATGAAAGGTGAGGCTGCGCGCCATCCGGCAGACGCATGAATTCCAGCAGACCGGGGTGCTGATATTTAGATTCGCTCCAGGGCCGACTTAGATGCCTGCGACTCGGGATTCCGATCGGAAACCCAAATCAATCGCCGATCCGAAAGATCCCGGTCACAACCGGACTATCCTTTTTGCCCTGTGCGGTTGCGAAGGCCTTGATAGTCAGAGCAGTTCCTTTGACCATGATGGGTGCGCGATAAACCGCTGATCTCTCAAGGGGTTGGGATCCATCGACGGTGTAATGAATCGTTGCCTCGGGAGTGTTGCAGTGCAACCGAACTTCCGTATCCGTTTTAAATACGCCCGGCATCGGGTTGAATTCAGGTTCGCAGACGACACTCGAGTCCTCAGTCCCGGCAGGTATTTTTGCAACGCTGCGATGTGCCGAAAGCGAGGGCGCAATGTGAAGGACTATTGATCGAAGATAGTCTCGCTTGAACTCATGGACGGGCCAGCCCTGATAGTCCTCGTTCCAATCTTTGAGAAGCGCTTCAACGCTGTGAAAAGATTCAATGGTTCTTGCCCTGACAGGCTGACGAACTGCGGCAAGGAGCAAGTCTATGCGGGGCGTATTCAAATGATCAGTGATCAGAACGTCAAATAGACCCGCGGATGGAAGGGTTAACGTTACAAATTTTCCCTGTTTCTCAAATTCACGACGCGATTGCGTTACTAATAGATGCGACAGCGAACGGACTACATATGAGTAGGTGCCGTTGGACAATGCAGCCGGCAGCCCAGCAAGCACGACTTTATGATCACTTCCAATCAGGGCCATGGCTTCATCACGAGAAGCGGAAGAGTCGCTTTGTTCCTGCTCATGCTTGGACTGAGCACTCTTGCGACGCTCCACTGCGTTTACGCGTGTGATCAAATCGACAGCAAGCGGTAGCGGTTTGCGATATAGAAGCGGAACGCGAAAGCCGCGCGCGCAATCGCGTGATGCGAAACACTCATACAGGATGCGCTGACCATCCGGCAGCAAAACTGTGATCGAGTGGTCATGTCCCGACCCGCCGGGTCGCAGCAGAGACCCAGGCAGGAGGGCATCACCATTTGAGATAAGTTTGCCATCCCTGTTCGATTGCCATTGGCCGATAACGCGCCAAGCCACTCCGTACGTGAACTCGTGGGCGCTCGGTTGAGCGAACAGGGTGAGGGAGAGAGCCCACACCGCGAAACCGATTAAGCTCTTGGCAGGGATGGCGATGCGGGGCGTTTGATGCCGATGTGAACGCAGACTATCGCTAGAGGAGGCTGGAGCGGGCGGGCAAGTTGACTTTGCGTGCATTGCTGCTCGTTATTTTGCCGCATGGGACCCAAGCAAGTCGATTGCCGAAGGTACAAGCAACCGGAGCACGTTAGAACTCCATCAAAGGGGTGTGACGCGTGTTGAAGTCTCTGGGTGCAATTTGCGACACGCACCCATCGGTCCCTAGTGCAGCATCAGAAAAGAACCTGAGCCGGTCCACCAATTCTTCGCTGGCAAGGACCTTGTCGGGAAGCGACACGCAGGCCCGCTCGAAATCCTCTCCGGCTTTGTCGCGGCGTTTTACGCCGCGTTGCTGTCTTGTCCGCTCTCTGCTTTTTTCAGCTGATCCCACGGTAGTTTATTCCTCCTCTCGCTGGTGCAGGTGTTTGCGCATGTCTGAAAATCATTGTTCGTCCCCACTCCCCCCGAAGTCTGCATTGATCGAAGCCAAGGAATTCGTGACGCATATTCAGATGCTTCGTGCGGCGTTTGTGGCAATTATTTGTGCAACTGCTATGGCGGGGTTTGCTCAGGCTCCAACTCCGGTTCCGGTACTCACGTGGCGCTACGACCAAACCCATGCGGGGCAGAACACGAAGGAAACAGCCCTTACCCCAACGAATGTTAATCCGGATTCTTTCGGGAGATTGTTTTCCCTCAAGGTAGACAGCACGGTTTATCCGCAGCCTTTGTATGTTCCGAACCTCACGATGAGCGACGGCCAGATGCACAACGTTCTCTTCGTCGAGACGTCGAACGATTCTATGTATGCATTCGACGCAGACTCGAATGGAGGAGCAAATGCGAATCCGATCTGGAAGGTCAGTCTTGCGGCCACAGATCATGGCGCGGCATCGGGCGCTACGGCAATTCCCTGGCAGGACACTGGTTCACCGGATGTGGCACCTACAATCGGGATTACCGGTACACCAGTGATCGATCCGACAACCAACACAATGTATGTGGTTGGTGCAACCAAAGAGAATGGATCCTATTTCATCAGGCTCCATGCAATAGACATCACCAGCGGAGCCGAGAAGGCCAACAGTCCGGTAGAGATCAATGCCTCGGTCAGCGGCACGGGGAATGGCAGTTCGGGTGGTCAATTGGCATTCAGCCCTTTATGGGAGAATCAGCGGCCGGCACTTGCTCTCAATAATGGATACGTATATATCGGCTTTGGCGCGCACGGCGATAACGGGCCCTGGCATGGGTGGCTCTTCTCTTACAACGCCACAACGCTGAAGCAGAACGCGGTATTGTGCCTGACTCCCAATGGATACGGCGCGGGAATCTGGGCATCTGGAGCGGGCTTTCCCGTCGACAACGGTGCCCCAGGCGGACGAATGTTCCTCGTCACTGGAAATGGTACCCGATCTACGATTCCGCCGTTCTCTGCTACGAGTGAATATGGCGAAAGCATTATCGCGTTCAGCCTTGCGAACGGCGGTATCACTCCGATCGATGCATTTACTCCGTTCAACTATCAAATACTCAACAACCACGACTGGGACCTTGGCGCCGGTGGAGCTCTGATGGTCCCGGACCAGCAAGGAGCGCATCCGCACGTGCTCGTTCAGGCTGGCAAGGAAGGACGCGTCATAGTTCTCGATCGCGACAACCTCGGTGGATACGCAAATGGCGCGACATCGAACACAAACGCGCTGCAAGATATCTCGACCATTACTCCGCAATCCAAAGGATTCTGGGCAACGCCTGCGTATTGGAATGGAAATATCTATCTATGGCCGGAAAACGGCGGCGCAATGATGTTCAAGATGAACACCGGCGTGATGGACACCGAGCCGGATAGCCAGTCGAGTATCACCTCTGCATTTCCAAACCCTGCGTTCTCGGTGTCTTCCAACGGAACACAAGACGGAATCGCGTGGGCGGTACGGGCGGATCAGTTCAATTCGAACGGTCCAGCGGTGCTTTATGCCTGGGAAGCAAATGATCTGACGAAGACTATCTATGAAAGCGACAGCAATGCGACCCGGGATGCCGCAGGACCCGCCAACCGGTACTCTATACCCATCGTGACAAACGGCAAAGTTTACGTGGCCGCAAAAGGAGAGATTGATGTTTATGGCCTGCTGAATGGACAGCAGACAGCGGCTACGCCTGTGATCTCGCCGGATGGCGGAACCTTCTCGTCCGACCAAAGTGTGACGCTCTCGAGCACCACAGCTTCCGCATCGATCTATTACACGCTGGACGACTCCACACCCACCACTTCATCGCCTCTCTATAACGGTGCAATCACGATCAGTAAGAACACGACAGTAAAGGCGATTGCTAGCGCGCCAGGCTACTTGCAGAGCGCAGTAAGCAGCGCGACATTTACGTTCACAACGCAAACACCAACTCCTACTTTTACACCCGCTCCTGGCACCTACCCATTGGCACAGTCCGTGACCCTCTCGGATACTGACGCCAATGCGAAGATCTATTTCACAACCGATAAGTCGACGCCGTCTGCGGCATCGACTTTATATACCGGGGCAATTCAGGTATCAAGCTCTGAAACAATCAATGCCATCGCGATTGATCAGAATCTGCAGGACAGCAATATCGCAATCGGTCCCTATGTGATTCAAAACGGCATCGATTTCAGCATGGGATTCTCCACCACAGCAGGGCTGACTCTTAATGGAAGCGCTGTCGCCAACAATGACACAAGACTGCAGTTGACGAATGGCGAAGTGAATCAGGCTGGGAGCGTCTTCTCGAATGCGCCCATCGGCGTTCAAGCATTCACCACCAGCTTCGAGTTTCAAATCTCAGGGGACTCGCTGGCGAACGGATTCACGTTTTGCATTCAAAACGTGGCACCCACGGCACTGGGCGGCAATTCCGCGGGTCTTGGATACCAGGACATCCCGAAGAGTGTTGCCGTTAAGTTCAACTTCTACGATTTTCAGGGCGAAGGAAGCAATTCAACAGGCGTTTACACGAATGGCCAGCCTCCGGTGTTGCCGAGTACCGATATAAGCATAAGCGGAATCAAGCTGAACAGCGGGGATTCGATACAGGCGCAACTCGCGTACGATGGGACGGAACTTACGCTGAACCTTCTCGATCTGATTTCCAATAAAACGTTCACAATGTCTGAGAAAATCGATATTCCAGAGATCGTTGGTGGTAATACTGCGTATGTTGGATTCACCGGCGGTACCGGGGGCTTGTCGTCGAGCCAGAAGATCCTTACCTGGACGTATAATGCCCAGGCCCCAACTGCTCCAACTCCGTCGTTTGCGATGAGCAGCAGTCCGCTCACAACGATCAAGGCGGGGAGTTCTTCAATATCCACGATCACGATTACACCGAGCGGCGGGTTTACCGGAGCTGTAGCTCTGGCTTGTGCGGTAACGACGAGCCCGGTGGGCGCCGCCAATGCTCCCACTTGCACTGTCGATCAATCCGCCTCAATCGCGGGCACGCAACCGGTAAAAGCAATGCTTACGATCAAAACCACCGGAGCAACGGCCGCAGCAGCAAAATCCACGATCAAACCGATGTTTGTGGCCGAGGGGGAAACACTTGCTGCGGCCATGCTGTTGTTTCTCCTCCCAATCCGCCGACGTAGGTGGCAGTCGCTGCTCGGCGTGCTTCTTCTTGTATTCTTTGTTACCGCACTCAGTGGATGCGGTGGTACGAACGTGCCAGTCAATACAGGTGGGAGCACAGGTACGACGCCCGGAAACTATACGGTAACGGTAACGGGGACAGGCGGCACGGTCACGGCAACTTCTACCGTGTCATTCACAGTTCAATAGCAAGAAGCGGAACTTACGAATACCATAAACCTGCCGCATTATTGCTAAGCATCATAGGCGACAACTGCGGCAGGGCCTTTCTGTTTTCATCCTTGATCGAAAAGGCTGATATGCACACAGGTGTGCGTGTAACGGATCGCGATCTAAGTGCGCCTGCGTGGTTTGCCGCCAGGCAATTAACTCCTTCCATAGAATTACCTCAGTAATGCAATCAGTACCCTCTTCATCTTCCTCGCAATCAACGCCCCGCGTATGCTGATTACCAAATAGTCAATCAATTCTCGTGCGACTCGCTGGACGTAATGTGTTCCCGAAAACAAGCACGGACCTCGTCTGAATGTCCTGCAAGCTGGAGTTTGGAACGAATCTGCAGGGCACACCAAAGGTGATTGCCCTTTGGTAACACCTTTGGGTTCCCCGATCTATAAATACTTCAGTTCAGGATTGGTCGGGATGTGCGTTCGCGCGGTTCATCGGCATATCTTTCTAGCGGTCTTCTATCGGCCTCTTTTCAGAAGGCTCCGAGCCAACTCCCTCAGAGACGCGGATTCTGCTTCTCGCCTTTCTCAACAGAAGTTCATATGCAGTCCTTCACGTCGACCGCAGGAAGGTTCGAAAGACAATGCGACATTACGGTTGGACTCTTCGTTAGAAACACCCGACAGTGAATTCCCCCCGCTGTTTGTTCCGGTAGTGCGTACAGGTGCTCTGGCTTACTGAGCGCATTTACCGCCATATCACTCGAGGTTGGACTTATGAAGACTTTGCTCTTTGCTGCATTGGCTCTCGCGACTTTCTCAATGCGCGCGCATGCCATAACTGTTTACTCTCCGTCTAATGGAGCCACAGTTACATCGCCCTTCGTGGTGTCGGCGAGCACAACAACTTGCGCCGGACTGGCCGCGGTTTCAATGGGCTACTCGATCGACAGCGGCACGGCGGTGATTGAACCCACATCTTTCTCTGCCTCCGTTTCTGCTTCCGCAGGCTCGCATGTCCTGCATGTAAAGTGCTGGGGACAGAAGGTGCATGCTGAAGTATTGCTGAACATCACGGTAAAATCAGCATCTTCGGGTTCTAACATCACGGTTGGCACTCCAACGGCCGGAGCGTCTGTTTCGTCACCGTTCAAGCTGTCTGCAAGCGTGACGACCTGTGCCTCTAAGCCAGCTGTCTCGATGGGGTATTCAATTGACAGCGGCACAGCTGTCATTGAGCCGACCTCTTTTACGGCTTCGGTCACAGCTACTCCAGGCGCTCACATCTTGCATGTCAAGTGTTGGGGCCAAAAAGTCAATGACCAAGTTCTGATCAACATAAAGGTAGGTTCGAGCAGTACTGTCGCCACACCGTGGTTCTCAGTCCCGTCCGGTACTTATTCGACCGCCCAAGCGGTGTCGATAGGATCGTCGACGTCCGGTTCGGCGATCTACTTCACGACAGATGGCTCGGCTCCCACGACATCCTCCTATCGATATGGCGGACCAGTTTCCGTCAGCAAGTCGATGGTTCTCCAGGCAATCGCAGTGGCACCGAGCTACTCGAACAGTGGAATGGCTCGCGCCAGCTATGTGATTTCAACCTCTTCGGCAAAGGGACCATCCATTCCCGCATATGCGAGGGTCGAGAAACAGGTTCAGCTGCTTCCAAACTGGAGGATCAAGCACGACCCCGCGACACCTGGCACATCCACAGGTTCGATGACCCTCGTGAGCGATCCTACGATAACGGGTCAAACTGAGAGATATCGCACTACCTTTACCAACGGTGGTGGCGAGCTCTACTCCATCACCTATGCAAACGACACGGATTCCAAGAATTTCGTGTATGACGCTCAAGTCTGGCTCTCGTCAGACAGCGTGATCAGTAACCTCGAGATGGATAACAACCAGGTAATGAAGAATGGTGACACTGTCATCTTTGCTTTCCAATGCTCGGGGTACAACAACGTTTGGGAATATAGTTCCAATGCCGGCACGCCGACTCATCCTGATGTGAAATGGATCAGGTCTTCTGCCCCCTGCAATCCCGCGAAGTGGACCCGAAATACCTGGCACCACATCCAGATCTACACGTCGCGTGATGACTCCGGGAACGTAACCTACCACTCGGTGTGGTTCGATGGAGTGGAGTCGCCAATCAACAAAACAGTGAACTCGGATTTCTCGCTTGGGTGGGCACTCGGAGCACTGGTTGCGAATTTCCAGATCGATGGAATCGGTTCGGGATCATCTACCATTTATTTGGACAACTTCACGCTCTCTCGCTGGTAAGGCGAAAATCGAAGGGAAAAGGGACTGATCAACTTACCTGTTCATCAGTCCTTTTTCTTCAGCGCATTCGTTCGCCGGAACAGATGAGCTCTACTGGAGCGACGGGACGAACAACACTTCACATTCTGGGAAGCGCTGTTAAGAAAAACTGCGTGAAGTCCTTAAAAGTCATTAAAGATCGAAGTTTTTACCTGCTTGAGCATGTATGTTTTTCTCGATGCGCGTAAATATTTCCAAGATGCCTGACAGCATAATTTTTTTTCTAAAAATCGACCAATTTGCGTTGAAGGTACAACTAAAGTGTGAAAGGATTCTCCAAGACATTACAAAAAGTTGCCTGTGGTCATAAAGACCTGGTGACGAATGGGCCCTGCCGCGGAATCAGACAGGAACAGAATCCGCGAAAATTGATCCCACTCGGACGCTCCGGGTCTTTTCATGAAGTTAGTCCGGAGTCCTCGAAAGCACGGACCCTGGCACTGCGATTAGAGGTTGCTGAGCAGTAAGATCAGGTGCATCTCCTTCTGTGCCTCTCAGACCAGCCCACTCAAAACCGAAAGTCTTCGACCTGCGCTTGCGAAAACGCTAGTGGGGAGTCGGCGAAATCTGTGCCTTCAAATCGCAAAGGAATCCAATGAAGCTCTTCAGAAATTCGATCATCACGTGCTCCGCAGTTCTCACGCTTTCACTTCCAGCCCTGGCTGGCATCACCGTGAACAGTCCCGCAAATGATTCGGATGTTTCGACGACCTTTAAGTTGTCGGCAATATCTTCGGTGTGCTCGTCAACGAGTGTGGATGCGATGGGATATTCATTCGACCATAGCAGTGACACAACCGTTATCAAGGCTCAATCGATCGATAAGAGCATCTCAGCTTCGACCGGCACTCACACATTGCATGTCAAGTCTTGGGGACCGGGAACTGCTTGCGTCAAGGACATCGTCATCAACGTGAAGTCCTCGACCAGTGTCTCAACCACGTCATCCACTTCGATTCCCTCCTATGCGGATTCGGTGAGCTCCATTGAATCGCTCGGCGGCTGGAGGGCCAAGCATGACAGCGGTGGAGCAGGCACTTCTACCGGGAGCATGAGTATTGTCTCCTCACCTTCCAAATATGGCAGCTCACGAAAGTTTTACACGACGTTCACAAACAATGGGACTGAACGTTACAGCGTTTCTTTCTCCGACAATACGAGCGCGAAGAACATCTTCTACGACGCCTGGATTTATCTCACCAGTTCTGCGAGCAAAATTGGCAATCTGGAATTTGATGTGAACCAGACGATGGACAACGGACAAACCGTGATGGCAGGCTTCCAATGTGACGGATGGACCGGACATTGGGCTTATACGGTCAACACCGGCAGTGCAGGCAGCCCAAAGCCGAGATGGGTGAGCAAGAGCGGCACGAGTTGCAATCCTCGAAACTGGTCGACTGGCAAGTGGCACCACGTTCAGGCCAGCATGTCGAGAGATAGCTCTGGCTATGTCACCTACCACTACATCTGGCTTGATGGTGCGCAAGTCTACATCGGCGCCAAGGCGTTCTGCGCAATGTCCCTTGGATGGGGAGACGTCATCAATACTCAGTTCCAGGTCGATGGCTACGGCTCAAGCGGAAGCGTGACCGCCTATATCGACGGTCTCAAGGTTTCGGTCTGGTAAAGGCCAGCTCGTAATTCCCAACTCATCCCACATACAATCCCCGGAACGCGATCCAAGCGCTCCGGGGATTTCGTTTCAGGCAGACTCATGCAGTTCCGCCGCTTCTAAGGATGAAGTATCGTTGATCTCAGAGATGAGAGCCGCAGAACTCATAGCGCCCCGTACGTTTCGGATTAGTCCGATGTTGATTAACGATCCTGGCTCGGGCGAAGTACAGGTGCAGATCGAGGCAGTGGGAATCTGCGGGTCCGATCTTCATGCCTATGCGGAAGGAGCAGTGGGCAGCACACCAAATGTCTACCCCATGGTGCTCGGCCATGAACCTGCAGGAAGAATCGTCAAAGTAGGTGCGGGCGTAAGCGGAGTTGGTGTTGGTGACCGGGGCGCCCTGGAACCAGCTCTGTATTGCTATCACTGCGAGTTCTGCCTGACTGGCCATCATAACGTCTGCGCGAATCTTCGCTTCCTAAGCAGTCCAAATCTGCCGGGCTTCTTCCGCGAACGAGTGAATCTGCCGGTTTCCAATTTCGTGCCCATCCCGGACGATATGACTCCCGAACAGACTACTCTTGCCGAGCCTCTTGCGATTGCCCTGCATTCGCTGCACCTGACTTCCATCCAACCGGGTGAGAACGTTGCCGTGATCGGCGCGGGACCTATAGGGCTGCTCACGATTGCCGCACTTCGTGCCCTTGGGGCAGGTCGAGTCTGGGCCATCGAACCCTTGCAGCACCGCCGGGAACTCGCCATATGCATGGGTGCTGACACAGCGATTGAGCCTGAATTGGCGGTTCAGGAAATTCTGCGCGAAACAGCAAGCCGGGGCGTGGATTGTGCGATCGACTGCGCGGCCGCAGTTGACACGACCGGCCAGGCGGTCCGACTCGCGCGTAATGCAGGTCGAGTCGCATTAACCGGGATTCATTCGACACCGTCGGTCGCACTCGACGGATCAGCCATGAGACGAAAGGAATTGACGATCTATAACGTTCGCAGATCAAATCACGAAACACGCGAGGCGCTTGAATTGCTGCAATTGCATCCTGGATGGTTTGATCCCCTGCTCACGCATACGAGAGGCATTGACCAGATTGTTGATGCGTTTGCAATTGCGTCTGGATACAGGGATGGCGTGGGCAAGATGATCGTCCGGCCCTGAGGTACGCTGCAGAGCCACTCGTCCGTGAATACCTCCCTGCTCTTGGCAGCTAACCTGCTGATTTCACAATGTTACTCCGATAGTCGCAGGCGGTTTCTGGCTCAATTCTACGGGAACTGAGATCATAGGACTATGTCCTGGAACGAGAGAGCCCGATGAGCACCCAGCAGTTGGATCGATCCACGCGCACTCAGGAACTAGCTGAACTGGAAAACCTCTATGGAGCGCACAATTATCATCCGCTCGAAGTTGTGATCGAGCGCGCGGAGGGCGTCTGGGTCTATGACGTTGATGGAAAGCGCTATCTCGACTGTCTTTCAGCTTATTCAGCGGTAAACCAGGGACATTGTCATCCAAAGATTCTCCAGACGCTCCACGAACAAGCGGCTAAAGTCACGCTTACATCGCGGGCATTCCGGAATGACCAGCTGCCGAGGCTTTACAAAGATCTTCACGACCTCACCGGGTTCGACATGACTCTGCCGATGAATACCGGCGCTGAGGCAGTCGAGACGGCGATTAAAACTGCACGCAAGTGGGCTTATACAATAAAAGGAGTTCCCGAAAACACCGCAGAGATTATCGTTTGTGCGGGTAATTTCCACGGCCGCACAACGACAATCGTCAGCTTTTCGAGCGACGAGCAGTATCGCGACGGCTTCGGACCCTTTACACCTGGCTTCAGAATCATCCCCTATGGCGACGCCGAAGCGCTTCGTGAAGCTATCACCCCCAACACTTGCGCGTTTTTAGTCGAGCCAATCCAGGGAGAAGCAGGGATTGTGATTCCGCCCTCAGGGTTCTTCCGTGAAGCTGCAGAGATCTGCCGCCAAAACCGAGTACTGCTCATCCTGGATGAGATTCAGTCTGGATTGGGAAGAACTGGCGAGCTATTCGCGTATATGCATGAGGGGATCAGGCCTGATGTCCTGATTGTGGGCAAGGCTCTGGCGGGGGGGTTCTACCCTGTGTCGGCAGTTCTCTCATCGCGCGAAATACTGGGTGTCTACAAGCCCGGCGATCACGGGAGCACCTTCGGCGGTAATCCGCTAGGCTGCGCATTAGCCAGAACTGCACTCCGTGTTCTTGTCGATGAAAAGCTGGTGGAACGATCTGCGGAACTGGGTGCGTATCTGCTCA
>DATNEX010000082.1:0-31312 GCA_035606605.1 Terriglobales bacterium | reverse complement strand
GCTGGACTCAGGTTAAATTTAGCGGTAAACCAAGTTCCAAGGTAAGTCCCCCCAAACATCAATCCGACAGCGACGACCAGCAGAGATCCAGCAACCAACGTCAGTCCCAGCGCAAGTGGTCGAGTCTTCCACACCGGGCGGATTTCGCGGACACGATAGACGAGATCAAGCCCGTCGATGATCGCGGCAAATCCGCTGGACGCCGTCCATAATGTGAAGACCAACCCGAGCGTCAGAAAATGCCTGTGCTCATGACCAACGTCAGACACGATGGTGCGCACCAAACTCATCCCGTCTCCCGGAACCAGCCTTGCCATCAGGCTTAGAAGGCCCTCAAAGAGATGGGGGATGGGTACATACCCGAGCAGCGATGCCATCGAAACCAGAAGCGGGAATAGCGAGAGCACGAAGTAGTAAGACAGTCCAGCGGCGAACACGAAGAGGTGTTCGTCATAAACGTCGTTGTAGATAGTTACCAACGATCGTTTGACCGTCAGCCATCCTGCTTTCTTACCGATAGAGAGCACTGATTACCCCAGAATTTCGTGATTCCCTGCCGCTTTCGCAATTTAGTGGTCAGTATTTGAGGCATGGACGGCCTACGCTGCGACCAACTGAGGCTGGAGGGGGACCGCATGTGAGACTTCTGGGGCAGTAGCGATTGTGGCAACAGCAAAACCCAGAGTTCGCGGCGGCTCCGAGGGAAATCTCTGTAACAGGCGGTCCATTCGACAAAGTTCCAGAAGAGTGGCCGCTTCGGATGAAATCGCTCGCAACTGAATGGCGCCATCGTGCTTGGCAATCTCTTGCATGCAGACCAATAATCCGTTTAACCCCGCACAATCCATCTCCGTCACGCGAGAAAGGTCCACAATTACTAGATGGGGCTCGCCTGTAAGTTTCGTTTTCAACTCACGTATCAGCTTCTTTGCTTCGTTTGATCCAAGACATTTCGGCAGGGTCAAAATGATCACGAACGGAGCATCCGTGTCACCGTCCGTATCGACTGTGCGTGATCCTGCTGAAGGAATCGGGTCGGTGGCTTGATACGAGTCACGATCTCCCTTTTTTCTTCTCGAGTTTTGGTTGCTTGATGACTGTGTAGTGAAAGGTCCCGCGGATTGAGGTTGAGCAGCGGGGACAGAGATTATCGGACTCAAAACAATCGACAAACGGGCTCCTTATTCTTTTAACAGCATTGAGACACAAACGACAATTCCAGCTCAGCACGCTCTGCCCATGGCCAAAGTCGATCCAGGAGATTCCCGTGCACTCAGTCACAGGGTCATGCCACAAGACCATTGCGTCACGCAACGTTTCTTGCGTCATCTTGCATCAGCAGGCGAAAACGTGCTCCTGCTGACTCGACCCTAATGGCGCCGATCAAGGCAAACTGGATCACGGATGAGCAGTTCGGGCAGGCTGGAAAGGTCTTACCCTTCAGGAGTCTGATGTCTCGAATCGGGTGGTCAGTGTGGAAAACTCTATAAAGCCCGCTTCTCGGGACCTCTTCATTGGTCTTGAAAGTGGTGTGGTTTCCCATACTCAGAAGCATATCGCTGCCACCCTCCGGCGTCTGATCAGTTTTGCTCAACGCCTCTCAGTGGGGAAGAGAGTGGTCACTCTTGCACAGCGTGATGGCCTTCCCCATGGCTAAGCTGAATTCACGTCGAACCGGCGACGTTACAGGTGGAATACGGAGCATGAAGAAACCACATCTTAAGATCACGCAGAACGACAAATCGGGGCTGCATGGCAGGTGCTCTAGTTGCGACACGGACTTTGGTTCGGGAGGGCCTGGGTTGGCGAGAAATCCGGGAGCAGCAATGAAGACCATGCAGCGGCAGTTTGACAGACATGTTCACCAAGTACATGTTGCCGAGGAACCAGTTGACGTCCTGCAGGGAACGCAAAACAAGGACACAGCGGACTAATTGCTTCACTCCTCGAACGGCAGAGGCAGAGTTGCTCCAATCGCAGAAAGTGCGATGTCACCCTAGTCCGGATGGGCTGCATTATGGCGTATATGATCCCCTACTACGAGTCCGGCCTCTTGATTCAGTTTCGCTGCACCGATTGCGACTGGACGTACTGCGTCCGCAGTCCCAGTTCAGCCAGGGTCTCGCGCGAAGAAGAGGAAACAGCGAAGGAACAGTACGGGGCTCACCGCTGCTCCGAGTTCTCAGGCAAAACAACGAAGAGGTAGTTGAGCAGATCTTTCTGGACGAAACGAGAACATTGGTTCCAGATGACTCCAGTTTAGCTGTTGGTCTTGGCTTTTGACTTGTGTGTGCGTGCTTCCTTTCCGCCGGATCGGCCTACACGCTTCGGAATTCCGGTGATAAGGCCTTGATAATCCGTGAGGCAGTCCCCCGTGAGGACCACGCCCTTGGAAGTGATTTCGTATTCGCGGATGTCGTTGCTATGGTTGCCGCCGCGCATCTTGATAACGACCATGATCTTGCGAAGCTTTCCGTCAATACATACGTACCGAAGCCGGATAATGTCATCGGTGAGAAACGAAATGGAGTAGGTACTGAACGGGAATTCGGTGAAAGACTCGTTCACCTCAACCGTGCTTAGAATGGTCACGCCGATTCCCGTTAGTGCCGTGATCATCCGGTAGAGCGATTCACGAAAGTCGGCCCGGAAGCCAGGCGCTAGCGCCATCTCAAAGCCCGCGAGCGAATCGATCACCAGGCGCTTAGCGCCAAGCTTGCGAACTGCGGCGAGAATCTCGTGCATGGTTTCGTCCACTGAGAGGTCGAGGGGGCGCAGGTAGAGGATTTCGAGTTTCTTCTCACATCGCGGCGTCTTCAGATCCAGACCAAAACTGCTGGCCCGCTCTGCATACTCTTGCGGTCGTTCCTCAAAGACCACCACAACTCCCGGATCGCCCTGACGAATACCTTCAGCAACGAATTGGGTTGCCAAGACTGATTTTCCCGTCCCCGAAGCCCCAGCCACAAGGATGCTATCTCCCTCCGGAATGCCCCCGCCGAGCATCTTGTCCAATTCCGGAATACCGATGGAAAGGCGGCGTGTGCTGGGAATCTTTCTTGTTTGCCCGGCCAGCCCAAGTGTACGCGAGAAGGCTTGCAGCCCTGCGTTGGTAATGCGGAAGGTGTGCAGTCCGGGCACGGACGCCTGCCCGCGCAGTTTCATGATCTGGAGTTTCCGCACAATCGAGCTTCGCTCCGACGTTTGGTAAAGCCAAAAGAGGCCATCGGAGACCGTGAACACGGGATTGTCTCGGATTTCACCTTCGACATATTCTCCGACCAGAAAAGTTGTGGCTTGCCAACTGGTCAGGAGCAGCGCTAACCGTTGAATAAAAGCCTGCAGCTCTACTTCAGTTGTACCGCCGAGGGCTTTCCGCACCACGGTGCGAAAGGAGTCCACGACCACGATACCGGGGTTTGCCTTCTCAACCTGTTTCGCAATCTCCTCCAGCACCGCGTCTAAGTCCTTCTCCAACACGACCTGGCTCAGGTTGATAAAGCGAACAGCAGTGCTTAACTTGGCTTGGTCGAAGAATGTGTATTGTTGCTGGTATCGCAGCATTTTGAGAGCGGGTTCGCCGAGGATGGTGAAGTAGAGCGCGGGACGTTCCGGAGTGGCGTTGGCGAACACAATTTGGTGCGCCAGTGTCGTCTTGCCGCTCCCTGGTGCGCCCGCGACGATATTGAAGGAAAACTCCGGGAGGCCGCCGCCCAGGATTTCATCCAGGCCCGGTACCCCGGTCGGCAGTTTTTTTATGATTACTCTATCGTGTGCGCTCAAGCTTTCCTCTCTTCTCGGAAACACGGCCGTCGAAGGCGGCCTCCGGCCATACATCCTGAACCAATCGGATCGTTAAACCCTCGCCAATGAAAGTCAGGAGCAGCCCAACCAACTGGGCAATGAGAATGGCCCCTCCGTCCCTGGCCTGTTCCTTGTCAGTCTGCGACACAAGCTCATCTAGACCCCTTAGCGAGCCATCCGCTGCTATTTGTACCGCGCTCAGACTGGGAACTTCTGCCCTGGCTAGCGTCAGAGCACGGGAAAGGAGCGAGCGAAAACCGGCAACTCCCGCGAGTGTAATCAGAGGGCCGCGCAGCTTCGCACAGACACGAGAAGCGGCAGACTCCGACGCCGTGGAGTGCTCGGTTCCGGCGGCTTCGTAAGCAAGAAGGCGCTGGGCCAAATTTCGTGATTCCTGAAGACTCACGATTTCCTTTTCCATGCGGGATAAATTCTAGACTCAGTTTTCTATACTCAGTTCGGCTTGGGGCTTTTGATTGCCGCCACGACCGCCAAGACCGTCGCCGAGTTTAGGACGTTTCCAGAAATAGTCTTCAGTGCTTCTGTGACTGGGGGATATTGCTCCGCCAGTTCCTCAAGACGCGCGCTGACGCCTTGGAGATCGTCCACTTCGTGTAGGATCGATTCAAAGCCCACAGGTACGCCGCTATTCGAGACGAACCTAAAGTCTGGAAGAATCTCAGATGTTACCAGCTGCAACGTAATTGCTTCGCCGACAACTCGGACAAGCAGCCCAAGCAACTGGGTAATGAGAATTATCCCTGCCTCCCGAGCTTCATCCGCATCGATTTGCGGCCGAAGCGCGTCTAGGCCGTGCAAGGAGCCATCCGCTGCTACCTGTACTGCGCTGAGACTCGGAGCGTCCGCCTTGGCCAGTGTCAGTGCACGCGAAAGCAGGGAGCGAAAACCGGCAACTCCCGCGAGTGTAACTAGAGGCCCGCGCAGTTTCGCACAAACACGAAAAGCGGCGAACTCCGCCGGCTCGGAGGCTTTGCCCGCAGCGCTTTCGTGAGCGAGAAGCCGTAAAGCCAATTCTCGCGTCCGTGGGGGAAGCATCATTATCCGCTCGGTTGCCAAATGCCGCCGAAAGACTCAACGTGGAGCGTTCTCAGTCAGCGTACGCAGTCAATGTTACCCGCTTTGCGGCTGCTCGGATAGGGTGCGCACCTGCTGCGGTGGGTTCAACAATTTCGCTTACCCTGTCCAGGTTCTTGAGAGATGGTGAAAGGTGAGCAATAGCATCCCCGAAAGGCTTCCCGCGAATTGTGGCCAGGAATGCTCTTAGGCTTGTACACACTGTTTGCCCCACAACTACAGCTGTGGGGGCATTCCCGCTGGTTGGATTCCGAATCATAATGTCGCGGGGCCTCGCTAAACTTATGCCGCTTCGAATTCTGATCGCAGACGATAGCCGGGCTGTCAGGCATAGTCTGCATGGTTTGCTGGAGCAGCATCCTGGTTGGGAAGTGTGCGCAGAAGCAGTGGACGGGGCAGACGCCGTCGACAAGGCTCAGGAATGTGTGCCGGACATCATTCTTTTAGACTTCTTTATGCCTGGAATGACTGGGGTCGATGCCGCGCGGGTGCTTGGACGTGTTCTTCCGTCTGTTCCGATTCTCCTGGTCACGATTTACGTCACGTCTGAGCTGGTTAAGCAGGCCAAAGCTGCTGGAATCAAGGGAGCTGCTCCCAAGTCCGATACTCGGGGGATCTTGAATGGGATCGAGGCTCTAGTGAACAAAGAGACATTTTTCGAGATCAAACCAATTGAGCCTGCAACAGATTCTTTGCTTTGATTAGGCTGCGGAGCTGCGGTCTACTGAACTTTCCATAGGCGGTGCTTTCCCCGATTCGGGCTTTGCGATCGGTAGTTTCACCTTCACGGAAGTGCCGGGGCTTTCGGAGACGACCTCTAACGAGCCGCCGAGCTCAACCACTCTCTCCCGCATGCCTGCTGTTCCGACTCCCAAACCGGAGCCGCTGTGAAGCGTTTCCAATTGCCCTGGCGGGAATCCACGGCCATAGTCTCTTACGAGCAAGACGGCGTGACCATTCTCCGCCTCTAGCCGAACGTCTACTTTCGAACTCCGAGAATGCCGATGCACGTTAGTCAGGCTCTCCTGCAGTGCCCGGAACAAAACCATTTCAACGTCTGCCCGCAGCCGTTCGAGACGCGGGGATATTTCCAAGTTCGCCTGAATGCCGCTCCGCTTGGCGAATCCTTCCACATACCACGCCGCAGCAGGAGCCAACCCGCTCTCGTCCAGCATCGGTGGATGCAACAAGTAAGAGATGGTGCGGATCTCCGCCAGGCATCTGTCCAGCAACTGGTTCGATTCTGCCAGCACCGCCTGCGCTTTCACGGGGTCAGGCTGGTTCAACTGCGCGAGGTTCATCTTGAGTGCCACCAAATACTGCCCGGCACTGTCATGCAACTCGCGAGCAATCCTTCGCCGCTCGTCGTCCTGCACGTGCTGCAAATGGCTCGATAGCCGACGTAAAGATTCGGTGCGCCGCTGCACCAGGAGTTCGAGTTGATCATGCGCTCGCTGGAGAGCTTCTTCGGCCTGTTTCCGCTGGCTGATGTCGTAAAAGCACTTGATTGCTCCCGCGATTTCTCCGAGCTGGTTTTTGAGCGGGCGGATGTTGACGACAACCGTGACCTGCGTACCGTCGGGCCGAGCGATCACGACTTCCGCGTCCCGCGCCTCAGGTATCTTGCCGCTCACGACCTCGGCCATAGGGCACTGATCGTGCGGCATGAAACTTCCGTCGGGACGAGATAACCTGTACGACCCGCAGAACCGCTCGTCGGTATCTCCCGGAGCCGGCGCTCGGCCCCACAATTCCGCAGCGCGATCGTTGAATTCCTTGATCACACCGGCGGCATCGCAGGAGTAGACGGCAACCGGACCTAGATCAAACAAGATGCGATAGTGCTCCTCACTCTCGCGAATCGCTTCCTGCACCTTCTTACGCTCCATCAGGTCTGCCGCCTGCCGAACCAGGAGGTCGAACATGCGCAAATCGCGCTCGGAAGGGTGGTGCGGCTCGCGCCAATGGGTCGAGATCATGCCCACAATCTTCCCGCTTCGCGAAATCAGCGGCGTGGTCTGACAAGCCTGAATGCCGGTTTGAAGATACATTGCCCTCTCTTCGCTACTGGTCATGAAGTCGCACTTTTCTATATCTGGGGCGATCACGCGCTTGCCGGTACGCAAGGCAGCCCCGCAGGTCGAATTTGAGGAGTCGATTCCCACCCATTCCCAGAATGCGGCCGCCTGTGGACTGAATCCGTGGAAAGCCAACAGGCGGAGCTCGCCTCCGCTCCCTCGCTCGGGATAAAGGATCTGCAGGCTGGCGAAATCCGATCGCATAATGGAAACCGCCCCGTTGAGAATCCTTTGGTAGAGCGATTCGACATTCTCTTCGTCAATCAGCTGCGCGCTGATGCTATGTAGAAGCTTTGTGTCGTCGAGTTCCGCTTGCAGGTGCGCTTCGCTGACGCGCAGAGCTTCTTCCGAACGCTTGCGCTCGGTGATGTCGCGGGCGATTTTGGATGCCCCTACGATTCGCCCTTCACGATCTTTTATCGGGGAAATGGTCAAAGAGATGTCCAGCAACGAACCGTCTTTGTGCCGACGGACGGTTTCGTAATGGTCGATCGCTTGGCCGCGGCGAATACGATTTAGAATCATCGGCTCGTCCTCCGCGTGATCTGGAGGAATCAACATTGTGATGGGTTGCCCGATCGCTTCCTGTGCGGTGTAGCCGAATATCCGTTCCGCTCCATGATTCCAACTGACAATCACGCCATTGAGATCTTTACTGACGATGGCATCGTCGGAAGAGGCGACAATAGCGGCGGTCTCCGCATTTTGACGTGTGCGATAGTTTTCTCGAAGCAGGGCGTCGCCCAGAACCTGCAGCAGCTCGCCATTCACGATGAGCCGGCTCTGTGGCACCGGCTGCTGCTGGCGCGCAATTTCCCACAAACGTTCGAACTGGATACCGGCCTGGCGCGCCAGATGCTGAATTTCTGAGACCTGGGAGAAGTCGGCGAAGACGTATCCCCCCACCGCGGCCCCCACAACCATTCCCTCCAGTACGAGCGAGGTTCCCACGACTGACAACCCGTGAAATTGAGAAACGATGACCGCGGGTCGATCTGTGGTCTGCGCCAGGCAGCGGTGTGCACATTCAGCGAAGATGCCGGGGTCGTATCCACTCTGTTCGAATAACTGGAACAAAGGAGTGGGATGGATGGGACCAGAGGCCGGGCGCATCTCCCGGTCGAACAACTTGACGGTCAAGTGGACAGCTCTGGCATATTTCTCCAATGCCGTTCCCCAAAGGGTGGAGCTGAAAAGCACGTCGCTTGAGAGGCTCATAAGGAGGGCGCATCCTTTGACTGACTTTGCCGAGGCCGCCTGACGCTGCGACGCTCGGGGGCCCGAGAGACGAGTCCCCCGTAAGTGGAAAATGGAAGCTTAGGTGCCGGCAAGGCGCGCGGCAGCACGTGCATGCCCTTGCGATCCAGAATTTCGCATTCGTGCGTCACGCGGTCCACCGGATTCGCCCGCATCTTGCCGACAGTCAATCCCAGCCGGAAAGAATCGCCTAGTTCAATCCAGTTCATAAGGACGATGTTGTCCACCAGCGAGCTCATGGCGAAGTCGCCCATCATGGAATTCATTCCCAACATCTCGGGGTTCTCGTGGTTGTAAACCGCGACAATCTGGTGTTCCTTCATCAGGGCCACCAGAGCGTGAAAGAAGTCGCGAAAGATCCTGCCCCTTGTCCCAAGAGCGGAACCGTACGTGGAAAGGCTGTCAATCAGCACCCGCTTTGATTTGAATTCTTTGACCAATTCCTCGATGTGGTGGAAGTGCACATCCACTTCGATTTCCTGAGGCGGTTCATATTCCACGCGAACCAGGCCGCTTTTCACAAGTTCTGGGAGATCGATGCCGATGCTGGCGGCATTGCGCTCGATCTGTTCGACCTGCTCATCGAGCGAGAGCATCAAGCTGCGCTCGTCGCGCCTGGCTCCTTCGGCAATGAACTGGAGTCCCATGACGCTTTTGCCGACCCCTGAGATTCCCGCCACGACCGTGGTGCTGCCCACAAAGTAGCCGCCGTTGATGACTTCGTCGAGACCAGGAATTCCCGACGGGAGCCGCGTATTGGGATCGAATGCAGCGGCTCGATCCCGACTAGGTCTTCGAGGCGCCTGAACGCGGCGATACACCTGGATGCCCGTGCCATCGATGATGCGGAACGAGTGGCGCCCCATCTGAAAATCCTGGCCTCGCGATTTCACAATCTCGATGGAGCGGCTGACCGCGCGCTGCGCCTCCTCCATCCTGAGCCTGATCACCGTGTCCGCAATAGATTCTTCTGGCAAAGATGCGGGCGCACTCCCGTCCAGCGATGAGGCTTCGACTGCCAGAAGGGCGGTGAGGTTTTCACGTTGCAAACCCTCTGTAAGCACATGAAAGGCGGAACGCGACTCTGGGCCGCCATTGCTGCCGACCAAGCGCCCCACGCCGTCGATGAAGATGCGCCGAGCGCCGATCTTTGCTGCTTCTTCCAGGAGCACGCTATCCGCTTGTTGCAGTTCCTGCCGCAGCACCTCGCGAGTGGTGAACACGATCTTTAGTTTCCGGAGTTCTTCGAGCTTACGCAGATCCCAACCCAGACCCAGTGCGTCACGCATGATTTTGTCGGGTGAGACCTCGAAGACGACGATAATTCCGGGTTCGTCGAACTGGCTCGCCCCGCGGTAGACAAACTCCACACCGATCGTCGTCTTACCAGCACCGATGGCCCCTTCCACCAGGATGACATTGCCCCGCGGAATGCCGTTGGGCAGAATGTCGTCCAGTCCGGCGATGCCGGTCTTCACCAGATCGGGGTCAGGCATACGGTTCTCCGCTTCTTCTGGCTTCACGCGCAAACGCCCTTGACGAGCCGTAAGCCCTCAGTAAGCGGTTGATTACGGGAGTTCAGGAGTGCAAGGATTTCATGCCGTCCTTGTCTAGTGGAAGCCAATTCCAGCAGTCTGTCCAGACCTTTGCCCTCCGGGCCGTGGACCACAAGGAGGTACATGCGGGCCGCGTGAGTTGGATTGTGAAGACGCTCCATAAAGCCGGCGTCTATAAAACGATCCAGAGCTTCCGCGACTACCTTCATGTCGCGTCCTACAAAAGCAGCGATTTGCTCGCTGGTCAAGAGTGTCCGCGGATGCCGGTAAAAAAAGACCAGCAGATCGAGGTCACAGCCGTTGCGGATCAGAGAAGTAGCGGCGAGCAGCCGCCTGATCTCCGACGAATCAGGCCGTTTGTGGGACGGTGTAGTAATAATTCGCTCTCGAGTAGCTCTCGTGCGCGGAATTGCTATTCAGGCATAGGATTGCTGGTGTTTGACTCCGCGGTTGGATACGCCCTAGTGAGCCTATACCCGGTCGCGCGCCCATATCTGTGCCCTTTTGACCATATCTGCAGGCCAGCCGAAAAATTCGCCTGGGTTGGCAGTACAGTGAAGCGTTCTTCCTCCTACAGCGGGCGGTGGATGGTGTTCGCAAGGCGCGTGCCCTATCGTTGAAGTCGACTTCCTTTTCCTTCCTCATCGATAGGGATCGACACTGACGTCGGTTGGCGACCCGCAATTCTCCAATCCAACAAGTTAAGGGCAGGTGAATGCAGCCCAAGGCAACTCACAATCGCGCGGATTTCCGCGCAGAGGGATGTACGCAATGAGATTCAAGACAGGGATTTTCGCGATACTGACCGCTGCAGTTCTGGTCAGCACAATGGCGGTTGCCGCTGAGGAACCGTCGGAACAAGTCAAACGAATGGATGCAGCCGCAACCGTTTTAGACGAGATCATGGGAACTCCCGATAAGGGGATTCCGGAAGAACTGCTCGATTCCGCGAAGTGTCTCGCAGTCATACCGTCGATGGTCAAGATAGGTTTCGTCTTCGGCGGACGGCACGGAAGAGGAATCGCAACCTGCCGCACAACTTTTGGATGGAGCGCGCCTGCTCCTTTCACAGTGACCGGAGGCAGCTGGGGGTTGCAGATCGGTGGCGAAGCCGTCGACGTCGTCATGCTGGTAATGAATGACCAGGGCATGGAAAAGATGCTAGCCAGCAAGTTCAAGATTGGTGCTGACGCTTCTGCAGCGGCAGGCCCGGTTGGGCGCCACGTGGAAGGCACAACCGATTGGAAGATGCGCGCTGAAGTGCTCACCTATTCTCGCGCTCGCGGCGCGTTTGCAGGGCTCACGGTGAACGGCGCATCAATCACTCAAGACAAAGACGGCACGCGCATTCTGTACGGCCGGATGATCCCGTCCGCGCAAATTCTTAAGGGACAGGTAAAAGCCCCTGAGGGTTCGCATACCTTCCTGGCGGCGGTAAGGAAGTATGGAACTGAAGCACGCGTTGCCGAAGCATCAGACCGCGCCCATAAAAGCGACACACGGGCACGCGCCAACTCGACTGAAGCGAGGTGCGTGATCGAAGACAAGCTGAAGCGTGAGCCGGGCTTAGATAGCAAGGATATCCAAGTGACGTTGACTTCCGACGTGGTCACGCTGTCCGGATCTGTGGTCAGCAGTGACGATCGCGACAAAGCTGTTCGGGTCGCGAAAGTGTATGCCGGAGATCGAGCAGTCCAGGACCATTTATCGATCCAGAGGCCCGAGTAGTTTCCGCGCCTCTCAAGCGCATCGAGCGAAGGCCCGCCTCCCTATCGGCGGCGGGCCACTTCGCACAAACCTACAACAGGAGAAAACATGACGAAGCTTAATTACACAAATATCGCTCGCACGCTGCTGTGCGGCGGTCTGCTACTCGGTGTGGGAGTAGTAGCGCGTGCCCAGGAACCAGCCAGTCAGCAGGCTTCGCCAGCTGCGGACAATACCAAGACGAACCAGCGAGATCGAAACGCGAACGAGCCCACGGCAGATCAGCAAAAGGAAAACCGTTCTGATCGCGAAATTACGCAACAGATACGACGAGCAATCGTGAAAGACCAGTCGCTCTCGACCTACGCCCACAACGTAAAGATCGTCACTCAGAACGGGCAGGTCACATTGAAAGGTCCCGTGAGATCAGAGGACGAGAAGCGAGAAATCGAAAGCAAGGCTGCTGAAGTGGCGGGGCAGGACAAGGTCAGCAGCGAGCTTGACATCAAACCGCAGCAATAACGTTTGAAACCCATTTCGAACTTATCAAAGGAGAAGTACCCATGGCAGGAAAAAACACAGCAGTATTTGGCATTTATCCAACGCGCGTAAGTGTGGAAGGTGCGGTTGATGCCCTGAAGGCGGCAGGATTTCGTAACTCTGATATCTCCGTGCTGTTTCCCGAGAACACGGGCACGAAAGATTTTGCCCATGAGAAAAACACCAAGGCACCGGAAGGCGCTGCAACGGGCGCAGGAACCGGAGCACTCCTGGGCGGCGGGCTGGGGTGGCTAGTGGGCATTGGGGCCCTCGCAATTCCAGGGCTAGGCCCGTTCATTGCCGCAGGGCCGATTGTGGCGGCGCTTGCCGGGGCGGGCGTCGGTGGAGCCATCGGCGGCCTCACAGGCGCATTGGTTGGCATGGGAATCCCCGAGTACGAAGCCAAACGTTATGAGGGGCGTGTCAAGGATGGCGGAATACTACTTTCCGTGCATTCGGATGATTCTCAGTGGACCAAGAAAGCGAAGGAAATCCTCGAGCACACCGGTGCCGAAGATGTCTCTTCCACCGGTGAAGCTACTGGTGAAAAGCGCGATTCCACCCAAATTCGCGAAGTAGCTTGACACAAGGAGTGCAGCGGACCTGGGTGAACCCGGTCCGCTGCTTCTCATCTCCCAATCGTCTGGTGTGCAGGTCGCACTCATGAATCATCGAACGACAACCGGTTCCCGGAGGAACAATGCAAAACAAAACCTTGAACAAGCTATACGTAGCCGAATTGAAAGACCTTTTTAGCGCCGAGAGTCAGTTGGTGAAAGCTCTTCCTAAAATGGCCAAAGCCGCATCCTCAGATGAACTTCGAGCCGGCTTCGAAAATCACTTGGAGCAAACTAAGGTTCACGTTCAACGTCTGGAAGAGATCTTCAAATCGCTGAACGAAAGCCCTACCGGCAAGAAATGTGTCGGTATGGAAGGCTTGGTGAAAGAAGGGTCCGAGTTGATGGAAGAGGGTTTTGAAGGAGCCGTTTTGGACGCAGGATTGATCGGTGCCGCTCGACGAGTGGAGCACTACGAGATTGCTGCGTACGGGGTGGTCAACGAAATCGCCACGGCCCTTGGACAAACGCAGCACGCTTCCCTGCTGGAAGAGACCCTGGCCGAAGAGTCGGAAACCGACGAGAAACTGGCCGACCTCGCGGAAGAGATCAACTTCCAAGCCAAGGAAGAGGCTTCTGAAAGACCGCATGACGAATCCGAGCGAGAACGAAAACGGCCTACGCACGCTGCTTAGCCCAGAACACAATTTCTACGGAAACGAAAGACCAACATGACGAGGAGAAACAGGGATGTACCACCACATAAAAAAACTCATGTACACGGTGAACGTCGGAAGTGCGGATCCGCGCTTTGGCAACATGCTGCTGGAGCAGTTCGGCGGCGCTAACGGCGAACTGGCGGCTGCGATGCAGTACTCGGTTCAAGGCCTCAATTGTGATGATCCAGAGCGAAAAGACATGCTGATGGATATCGGGACCGAAGAGTTGAGTCATCTGGAAATCGTAGGCACATTGGCGCGAATGCACCTCAAGCCTACGAAGAAGAGTCGAGATGCCGCCGAGGCTGATCCGCTCATAGCGATCGCCGGTGGAGGCGGAGTTGGCTTGTTCAATTCCATGGGCGACGCCTGGACCGCTGATTATCTGAAGATTACTGGGGAACTTGATGTTGACCTGCGAAGCAATATTGCCGCAGAAGCGCGCGCGAAAATCGTTTACGAGCGCTTGATCAACTTCTGTGATGACGCGGGAACCAAAGACGCGCTCCAATTCCTGATGACTCGTGAGATCACTCACATGAAAGCATTCACTGCCGCGCTTGAAAGTCTGGGGAAAGACCGGTTTTCCATCGGGAACATACCTCCGACGCCTGGCTTGGTGGACGAGTATTTCAACGACTCCAGCGGGGTAGGCGATGAGGGCGAAACCGACGCTCGCGGTCCGTGGAACGAGGGCGGCAACTGGAGAATCGTTGATTTTCCGGAACTCGAACAGGGCGTCGAGGGAGATCAGGCAAAGACGGCCGCCAAGAGCAACAAACGCGTCAATGATGACGGCGGAAAGACCAGAGTCAAGAAGTCGGCATAAAATAGCGGGTCAATAAAAGGAGCTCTTATGCAAGACAAAGTTCGCAGCGGCGTTTTAGAAGATCGTTTCACAGGTGCCATTGAGTCGCAAACCTCCAAAGTCCCAAGTTCGGGCTATTTGGCGGCGGCATTCGGCGCCATTACCGCTTCAGCCATTTTGAAGATCGTGGGTAAGGATGACTGGGCGCTGTTTGTAGGACAGTGGCCGGCGGCATTTCTGCTAATGGGCGTCTACAACAAGATAGTGAAGCAGCACGGCTCAGATGCATACAGCAAGGCTGCTTAACAAGTCGGTTTGGACCCTCGATCTGTCCTCAAACCTGGAGCTTCTCGAGGGTCCGCGCTGACTTCTTAAGAGTCTCAATACAAACCCAACGAGCAACAATAACCAAGTTTAAAGGAGAAGGATTATGTCGATTTTGGCCTGGATCGTGTTGGGTTTGATTGCTGGGTTCATAGGCAGCAAGCTAGTGAACAAGAGTGGCGAAGGAGTGATTCTCGATATCGTGCTGGGAATCGTTGGCGCTGTCGTTGGGGGCTGGGTCTTCACCATGTTCGGAGCCCACGGCGTATCCGGCGTGAACCTGTATAGCCTGTTTGTCGCTGTGATTGGGGCGGTGCTCATCTTGGTTGTTTACCATGCCGTCAGAGGTGGAAGAACGCGCGCGTAAGCTGCTGCACCGTGGGGAATCTCGTCCTCACATCTATTGACCGTATACGGCTCGTGCGATCTTAGTAAAGGAGACTCAGCGCGCACGTTGGGGGAGTGACTTGCTGAGCGTGACTAATTTCGGAAACATAACTGTGCGGATTTCCTCGTTACTGCAGTTCGATCCATCAGAGGATGCATGCCGCACCTCTCAGGCGAGGGCCACTTTTCCCAACACATCGAGCCCTGCACTTCGCAGTAAGCCGGCAACCCCGGATTCCGATAGACGGGAGGAATCGTATTCGATTCGGAGCGTGCGCTCTTTTCCGTTTACAGTCATGCGCCAGATACCATAGACGTCACGCACGCGGGCCATCGCGCGCGTCTGAACTTCTGTTAGTTGGGTGCCATAGCGAAAAGCAACGTTAATTAAAGTCATTGTCCAACCCATCCTTGCGTACACCAACCAAGATACGATCAGTGCTCGCCCATCCTAGGCTTGCATTGCTGCAAGAGAATTACTGAGCAAGATAGCTCAATTCGGCATACGCCCAGCGTGTAATCAAAATAGAGTTGAAATTGCGAGAAAGATGTCGCCGTCTTGGTAAAGATGAAACCACCTCTGAAATCCGATTTCTAATCTTCTGCTGGAATGGATACCAACCGGGAGTTCACCAATGCTCACGCACGCCATACGTGCCGCGGTGAGCTATCTTGCTCAGACAAGAAACTCTGCTCCTGCCATGATTGATTTGCCCGAGTGTGTGGATCGAATCGTGGCCGCTGATTCGCAGTTCCAATTTCTCGGTCGCTGCGACCGTTACTGGTGACCTCACCCGAAAGCGACCACATCCAGAAGACCGGCATTCAAGCCGTGCGTTGTCGATCAATCCGGCGAACACGATCGATCCACAAGAGCTCCCGACAGCTGAACTTGCGCATCCGCGTTTCACGCGAGATGTGAGAGGTGTCCGCAGGAAGGAAACGTCAAAGACTATGCCCTTACTTCAAGCAGTAGAGATTCTGGTGGTAGTAGGCGTCCTGCTATGGCTGGTGAACCGATTCATTCCTATGCAGTCGTCTATCAAGTCAATTCTGAACGCGGTGGGTAGTGATTGCGGTAGTTGTGTGGCCGCTCAACGCGTTGGGGCTCTTTCATTCGCTATCCCGCATGCGTATCGGATCGTGAAGGGTGAGTTTAGGGCAACCAGCCCGGACACGACATGCCAACCCAACATTCCAACAAGGTAACCCGGCAGACAACTGCCTGAAGGAGATCCTTTGAAAACCAAGCTTTTGCTAACAGCTGCCGTGCTTCTCAGCACCAGCGCTTTTGCCCAAACCACTTCTCAAACAGAACTCGTGGTCGAACCCATGAACCCGACTCCCGTTTTTCACGTGTCAGTGACCAGTCGTAACGTGCAGGCGATCAACTACAAGCACCGGGGAGGAACCACCAAGCTGGATTTTGCCGGGACAGACCTTATGCCTGCCGCAACCGGCCAGGCAAAAGTGGAGAGCAAGAAAGGTTATGTCGAAATCGAAGTTGAATTTGCCAATCTGCAAAAGCCCACGGTGTTCGGTGGCGAGTATCTGACGTACGTCCTTTGGGCAATTTCTCCAGAGGGCCGGGCGATCAATCTCGGCGAAATCCTGGTGGGCTATAACCACCGCAGCAAGGTCGACGTCACCACTGACCTTCAGGCCTTTGCTTTGGTCGTCACTGCAGAACCTTATTATGCGGTACGGCAGCCCAGCAACGTGGTCGTGATCGAGAATGTGGTCCGCCCCGACACCAAAGGAACCACCGAGGCCCTGAACGCCAAGTATGAACTCATGGAGCGCGGCGGCTATATTCCGACCGGCTACAAATTCGATCCGGTCGTTCTGAATACTCGCCTGCCGTTGGAGTTCTTCGAAGCGCGCAATGCGGTACGTATCGCGCAATCCGAGGGCGCAGAGCAGTACGCCAGCGACAGCTACCAGCACGCTGTCCGCTTGATGGACAAAGTCGATCTATTCGCCACCAGCAAGCACACGGACAGAAAGGCAATGATCGCCGTCGCCCGCGAAGTCGTGCAGACAGCGGAAGACGCTCGCGCAATCACCGTCAAGAAAATCGATGAGCAACGTCAGGCCAACGAACGTCAAGCTGCCGCCAATGCGCAAGCACAAACCCAGGCCGAAGCAGACGACGCTACGCGGCAGAAGCAGCAGGCCCAGTCGGACCAGGCAAGAGCGGAGATCGCCAAAGCTCAGGCAGAATCAGACACCGCCAACGCGCAAGCGGCGACACGCGAGGCACAAGCCGCCACCGCAAATGCTGAAGCTGCAAAAACGCAAGCCGAACTTAACGCGGCGAATGCACAAGCCGACAAGCAACAAGCTGACTCTGACGCCGCAACGGCCCGCGCCAATGCTGCCGATTCTCAGGCGGACTCAGACAAAGCGCGAGCCGATATGGCGGACAGCCAGGCTGCTTCAGCGACCGCAGTTTCCGCGGCCCAGGCTGATGCTGATCGATCCCGCGCGGCCGCCCAGCAAGCTCAATTGAAAACCGATCAGGCCGAAACCGACAAATTGGCAATGCGCGCCAAACTGTCCGAGCAGTTGAACGCAGTCCTTCAGACTCGCGACAGCGCTCGGGGTCTCATCGTCAGCATGTCCGATGTCTTGTTCGAAAGCGGAGAGTACTCGTTAAAGTCGGGCGCTCGAGAGAAGCTGGCGAAAGTGGCCGGTATTCTACTCGCCTACCCAGGACTGAATATCGCAGTCGGCGGCTACACGGACAATGTGGGCGGCGATACGATGAATCAGAAACTCTCTGAGAATCGCGCGGGCTCGGTACGTGACTACCTGGTGCAAGAAGGGGTCTCGGCGAACTCGGTGACAGCTCAGGGATATGGCAACAGTTCACCGGTTGCCACAAACAATAACGCCGCTGGCCGCCAGCAGAACCGAAGGGTTGAACTCGTGGTTTCCGGCGAGGCCATCGGCCACCCGGTAGATGCAACCACGGGGAGCTTGCGCTAAAAGCGCCGGCGTCGAGTCGGGATTGCGACCTGAATCTCGATGGAATGGCGAGAGTTTCCTCGTGGTCTTCGTCGTTCCTGGTTTATTGGAGCGGACCGAACAAGGGATCGAAGGTCACGGGGGAAGTTCAACTCAGAAACTCCGAACGTTTTGCGAGATCGAGAAAGGAGTGAAATATGCTTGGAATCATACTGATCGTGATTTTGCTTTTAGTGCTCTTTGGTGCGCTGCCCCGCTGGTCGCACAGTCGAAGCTGGGGCTATGCCCCGAGCGGCACGGTAGGCGTGATCCTTGTCGTTGTGGTGATTCTGCTGCTCCTCGGCAGGATCTAGAGTATGCGTGACATTCCGATATTGTCCGGGGCCGCAGCGAAGCGCCGGCTCCGGTTTTCTCCCCGCGCGTCAGCGCTTCTGCTTGTAATGCTTCTGTGCAGCGGTGGCTTGTCCGCGTACTCGGTTCTGACGCATGAAGAAATTGTGGACCTGCTATGGGCTGACCAGATCCGCCCTCTCCTGCTCAAGCGATTTCCCGGACTGACCGACGACCAGATCAAAGAGGCCCACGCCTATGCTTACGGGGGAGCCGTCATTCAGGATCTCGGCTACTACCCGTTCGGCAGCCGAGAATTCAGCGACCTGGTGCATTGCGTTCGCAGCGGAGACTTTGTTCGCGAGTTGATACTTGAGAGCCGGGATGTCAACGAGTACGCCTTCGCGTTGGGCGCGCTGTCGCACTACGCAGCGGATGTTGCGGGTCACCCAGCGGTCAATCAGGCAGTCGCGATCGAGTATCCGAAGCTGCGGGCGAAGTATGGCAAGTCCGTACGGTATGCCCAGGACAAGACAGCGCATTTAAAAACCGAATTCGGTTTCGACACCGTGCAGGTCGCGAAGAACCGCTACGCCTCCCAGCAGTATCACGATTTTATCGGCTTCGAGGTTTCCAAGCCTTTGCTGGAGCGGGTATTCCCGGTCGTGTACGGAGTGGAGTTGAAAGATGTGTTGACGCACGAGGACTTAGCGGTAGGTTCGTACCGTTTCGCGATCAGCCGACTGATCCCGCAAATGACCAGGGTTGCGCTGCAAACCCACAAAAAAGAGTTGATGCGCGAGACGCCAAATTTCGCGAAACAGAAATTCCTGTACCGTCTTTCGCGCTCTGGATACGAGAAGAAATGGGGGAAGGATTACGTAAAGCCCGACGTGGGCACCCGCATCCTGTCAAGCCTGCTGCGATATATGCCGAAGGTTGGACCCTTTAAGGGACTGGCATTCAACACTCCAACCGCCAGGACCGAAGACCTGTACATCAAGAGCATCAATACGACTGTCGATCAGTACCGCGCTTTCCTCAGACAGGTGCCCACCAAAAAGTTTGCCCTGCCCAACCTGGATCTGGATAGCGGCCGGGCAACCAAGGCAACCGAATACTCGCTTTCAGACGATAGTTATGCAAAGTTGCTGGCCCGGCTTTCAGGCGGAAAGTTCGGCCTGACGACGCCCGAACTGCGCGATAACATTCTCGCTTTTTATTCCGATCCCGCCGCTCCCATTAATACCAAGAAGAAACGCAGGGCCTGGCAAAATGTGCTGACTGAACTGGATCAACTGAAATCGACGATCCCGATCACCAGAGCTGCTGACGACGCACAGCAGTAATTCAGCAAGTGTGGGCCCCAAGACCCCTGCTTCAGCAAGGCCGATCCCAAGTCTGGTCAATAACGATCAACTGCCTGCCACAGCCGGATTTTTCGCCTTACCCACAGTGGAATTTCGCGGGCGTGGTGCAAACATGGCTTCGCTCCGCTGAACGGACACACATACCAATTGATGTTCTTCCAAGTCGTTTCTCGCACGCTCCATATCGACGTTTCTATGGGCAGCAAGCTCGGTGCACACGCGATAATAGGGGGCGGAGCGAGCCTCGATATACTTGCCAAGCTTGGAGTCAAAAACCTGTCTTAGCTCTCGGCATTTCACGCAATTCACGTTAACCCCTTTTCTTCCGCCCTCACAGTCAACCTGCGCATGCCATGACCGGAACTAGTTCCGGACTCTGCCGCTGAGTGCGAATGGACTTGGCTGCATCTTCGGCCGTAAACTTTCCCATGACCAGTGCCAGCTTACGATCGGTGGTCATCAGGATTGGACTTCGATCAATCCGCCGCACGTATTGCGGTGCACGAGTGTCGCCATAACTGACCTTCACAACAAACTTGGGCTTCTTCATAGTCTCTCCTTTTGCGCAGGACCAACAAGCATTGGAGGTTGAACGAACAAAAGAAGAGGGGAGGCGATCTGAAGACCGGCTCCCATTCTTCGTCAGTCTCAATGGTACCTAGGCCGCCTTGCCGTGGACCTTGGCTTCGATGGCTTTCTGACCGCCTACATTGATCTTGATTTGCTTAGGCTTTGCTTCCGCTTTCTTGGCCAGATTCACCTTCAGCACGCCCTGCTCATAATAAGCACTCACCTGGGTTGGATCCACAGAACTGGGCAGAGTAAACGAGCGTGTGAAGCTTCCGTACTGCCGTTCGATCCGACGATAGTTCTCTTCTTTCTCGTCCTTCTCTAACTTGCGCTCGCCTCGCACTGACAAGGTATTGCCGTCGATGCGGACATCGATATCTTTCTCATCAATTCCCGGCACCTCCATCTTCAGAGTGATGGCGTGCTCGTCTTCGTAGATGTCAACCGGCGGAGCGAAACTGGTAGTCATCAATGCCTCTTCCGAGGCCTCGGGGCTGTACGATTCGCGGAAGAGACGGTTCATTCGATTGAGGTGTTCGTGCAGTCCGGGAAGTTCACGGAATGGTTCCCATCGGGTCATTAGTGTCATAGCGTAGTTCTCCTTGGAGGCAATCTAAGAAAGGAAACTTCAGATGGGCTGACTTAGTTCAGAGGACCTGAAAGAGTAATCGGAAGTACTTGCTCACCTTCAAGCCTAGGCTTATGCGGTAGCACTGTCAAGTTTGCTGCGCGGACCCTCTGATGCTGGGTGGAAAGTCGCATCGGTAAAATCGCATTGCTAACAAGTGAACGGGCGGCCACTAAATGCTGACACTTCGTTGGCCGAGCGTTTTGCAAAAACTCAACTTGCCGCACTCTGGACCACCGTTTATGAATCAGGGTCCCTGATGTGCCCCGAAGGTCTGCTACGGCATTTTCACCGAGGCACGCCTGTCTTGAGTTGGATAGCATCAATTTCCGCTGCCGAGAGCCGGGAGCGGTCGCAATACCCTAAATCTGCAAGGCAGGCATCATAGTTACGTTTGTGCTCAGCATTTGCCAGGGTCTTGGCCTCGGCGGCTGTAAGTGCGGAGTAGTTACAGCTCTCCTCGCTGGCCGTGCAAGCGAGAATGTTGCGTCGGTGTTCGGAGACCGCAATTTGGGCCGTTTCGCGTGGAGTCAATCGTGAGTGGTCGCACTGTTCCCAACCGCTTTCACAATTCCACACATTGCGCTGATGTTCTGCTAAGCCCACTTCACTCATTTGAGAAGGAGTGAGCTTGGAACGATCACAGGAACTTGTGCCGTCTTTGCAGTCCGACAAGTTTCGCTGGCGGACCGCAATACTCACTTGCCTGAGTTCAGGCGGAGTAAGCTGAGAGAGGTCGCATGCACCGAATCCATCACTGCAGTTCTCGACGTTGTGCTGTTTCGCTGCCATTGAGGACTCGCGCGCTTCCGATCCAGTCAGCCGTGAAGGATCGCAGGAGCTGATACCCATTGCGCAATTAGAAACGTTTTGCTTGTGGTCAGCTACGGCCAAGGCAATGGCTTCGGATTCGCTCAGCTTTGAACGGTCGCAGGAATTGTAGCCGTTCCTGCAGTTCGCAACGTCGCGTTGATGCTTCGAGAGAGCCACTTCAGCCAGCCCCGACTCGCTCAATCTTGAGCGATCACAGGTCTCGCGTCCGTTCTTGCAGTCTGCAAGGTTCTGAGCGAGATCGGAGGATTGCGCACCCGCAGGAATGGGCAAGAGACTCAGGCATGCTATCTGCAGCCAAAAATATTGAGAAAAGTTAATCTTCATACTTACCCGCCCTCTCTGCAGTGATAGAACATTACGTGCCACATGAAGTGTACAGAACCAGTTCTTGCCGCGTTTTCAGATGCAAGAAATGAACGATCCACGCCACGCAGTCTTGCACCTTAGACTCGGTGAGATTCAATTTGCCAGCGATATCGCTATCGTCTAGACCTTGTCCAAGCAAACGATAAATCGGACCGAGAACCCCGGTTTGTTCCCAAAAGCATCGCATTTCAGCCTCCATGGTTGACGACCAATAGTGCATTTGCTGCCCAAGTTTCAATCTCAAGGCGGCCAGAATGATGACTTGCTCCAGCCAGCACAATTCTCGTTGCGCTTGCCAACCTTTCGCGCAGGAGAACTAAGAGGAGGGTGCTTCACATAGGCTTACTCAGTTCAGAGGACCTGAAAGAGAGAGTGGATGTGCTCGTCTCCACATTCATAGTGGCATGCTCCAACACGAATAGATGGTCTGAATTGCTCAAGGGAGTTTGCTGCGACGCGCTAGTGCAGCTTCTACTGACGAAAAACAGGCGTGAAGAGCTTCAAGAGGAGAATAGAGATAGCCTCGCCGCACTGCCCTAGAAATAGCTATGCTCGGAGTAGTTGGATCCATGCCTTCTGCCGCCAGCGATTCCTAGTATTCCGGCGGTACTATAAACCTTAGACGCTCGGCGCTCGATTCCCCTCAAGGAGTAGGGCCAGGGTTGCCACGAGGTTGCTCGCTGGAGCGCCCTTTGCATAGAAGCCGTGCGCCCTCGCCTTGGGTGGTAACTCGTCAGCGTCTCGATACGCGCCGCTCATTGCGATGGTCACGATCTGCGGAAAGCGGCGCTGTACCTCCGAGAGAAGCTCGAAACCGGACATTCGCGGCATATTAAGGTCGGAGACAACTACATCGGGGATGCTTTGACTAATAAACACAATAGCCTCAAGGCCATCCTCAGCTTCGGCAACCTTGTAACCCTCGGACTCCAGCAGCAGCGACATGGAAGTACGGATGGCTGGATCGTCATCCACAACAAGAACTTGAGCGAGGGACGCCATAGTACAACTAACACTGTTGCAAACGCCGTTGTCGGAGTCTGGTCAAAATTGAACAGTCCTCTTCGTTTAGCTTGCTAATTCGTAGTGCGAAGTTGTCGGTATGTTTTCGGAAGCCGAGATGCTTTTCTTGACTGGATGGGCGCTACCGCAACTTGAATCGCTCTCGCTCGGCGCGAAATTCACACCTGCCTCATGCTTAAGGCGAAGTGCACTGCTGCCCAAACGAAGTGAGGAGGATCAGACTTGGAAACGAGAATATCCGCCAGGTGCCGGTAACATACTATTTCCTCCGGTTCAGCCAACATAACAATTGGTATATTGGGCCGAACTTGTCTAATCTCGCAGGCGATTGCCGAGCCATCGAAGAGGCCTTGGTTGTAGTACTCAAGCACGATCGCGTCGACAGGGCGTGTGTCTAACACTCCCAAAGCCTCCTGACCCGTTGCGGCAGTCAGCAATTCGTATCCATTTTCCTTCAGCACCCGCACCCGATCCGGGTCGCGATGAATACACAGCAGGACAGGATTTGCGGCCATATCGGCCTCAGGTGTACTACCGCTGGCTGCCTGGATTCTGTTCACAATTGCACACCATCTCCAAGATGCCGAGCGGGCGAGGAGAGTCGCCGCTCGGCGGAGGATCTTCTGCGACGGAACGGGCAGCAGGTCTGGTTCGTTTGTAACTACTTACCGTAGAGAGACAAAGCCAAGAATGTTCGACAACTGAATGTCGAGCACGACGTACGAGTCTCCCTGGCGGCGGCCATATTCATACCGGCTGTTGTAGCCGTCCTCGTAGCCACGACGGAACCCCTCGCGGAAGTAGTAGTTGTAATCGGCCTGATCTACATAAAAGCCGTCGTAGCCGAAGTTTGCGTCCTGATAGGCGTACGAGTCCTGGTAATCGGAATGCCACCGGTCCTCGCGGTCGGCCTGTCCGGTTCGGAAGCCTTCGCCGTAGCCGTAGTTCACAGCCTGCCGCAGCACATCGGCGCCGTACTGATTGATCTCATAGTAGTTGCCGGCGCGCTGGTACCGGTAAATTGGGGCGGTGTAATAGTAGGGATCACGATCGTGGTCGCGATTGCGGTTGTTCTCAAAACGAAGCTGTTCTTGTCGTTCACGCTGTAAGTAGTCTTCTTGAAAACCGTACTGTGCCGTGCGTCGCTGCTGCTGCAACTGTACCGTCCTCTGCTGTTCCAGGCGGCGCTGACGCTGTTGGTCTTGTTCTTGCCGGAACTGAGCCGTACGTCGCTGTTGCTCCGCAACCATTTGCTGCTGGCGGTGTTCGGAGAGACGTTCGCCTTGTTGGCGATACTGTTCTTGTTGCCGCGCCTGACGATTCTGATCTTGCTGCCTTTGCTGGTTTTGCTGCTGCTGAACCTGTTGTTGCTCTTGCCGGTTCTGATCCTGTCGCTTTTGATCGTTGGTGCGCTGTTGCTGTTGGTTTTGCTCTTGTTGCCGTCGCTCTTGCTCTTGTCTGTTTCGATCCTGCTGTTGCTGAACCTGCTCTTGCGTATCCTGATTGCCTTGGCGGGGCTCGGTCGCGGGCTGTGGCCGGTTCGCGTCCTGAGGCCTTTGCGCCTGCTGCGGCTCAGGCTTGTGTGGCTTTTGATCCCGCTGTTTCGCAGGTTTGTCTTTGTCGGACTTGTTCTGATTTTCGTCCTGCTGATCTTGCTGTGGGTAAGCAAGAGCAGCGGCCCCAAGAAGCACGAACAAAGCTGCCGTGCTGAGAACTGCAATACGTTTCATTAGATGTTGCCTCCATTGCAGACTGGACTTGGGAGCGTAAGGTTGCTGCGTCCTTTTGATCAGTTCAGCTGGTCTAGCCCTACCTGCGTGTTCAGCTCATCAGCTGGACTGGGGGTGTGCAGTATTGATCAGCGGGGAACGTGGGCGCGCTGTAATGTGGCTTTAATTGAACGACCGAGGTTCTTACACCTCTTGTAAGAAAAGGTGCCCTCCTCTCCAGCAGGGCGCCTTTTCATGTTCCGGCCGATTTGCCGCAGTTCAGGGGCTCTACAAACATCAGCGCCGGGTAATCACCAGGCCTCCCAGCGAGCCCCTGACTTGCTCATATATTTGGAGATGGAGTTGATTCTGGGAACTAGTCGTGAAGAACAACATTTAGAAGTGAACTGTGAACCTGCAGGCCGTTCGTGTCATAGTTTACGAATCCGAGTTTTCTGAACCGGTTCATGAAGAAGCTCACTCGCGAACGCGTTGTGCCGATCATCTCGGCGAGAGTCTCCTGGCTGATTTTTGGTATCACCGTGTCCGGGACGCCTTCCTTGCCGAAGTGCGCCAATAAGAGCAGAATCCGCGCGAGTCGCTTTTCGCTGGAGTTGAACAATTGGTCAACGAGATCTTCCTCGTAACGGATGTTCCGGGCCAGCAGGTACGCAACGAACAGGTCGGAGAACGTGTGCTCGCGGTGAAGCGCGGCCATCATGGCTCGCCGTTCAATCCTCATTACCGTGCAATCCGTCATTGCTGTTGCGCTACCCATGCGCAACGCCTGACCTGCAAGCGAACCTTCGCCGAAAAAGTCTCCCTCGTTCAAGATGCCGATGGTTGCCTCTTTGCCCACCTTCGAGACCACGCTGAGTTGTACTTTGCCGTGCTGAAGATAGAAGACTGCGTCCGCGGGATCTCCTTGTGCAAAGATCGCCTGCTTCTTGGAAAACTGGACAACTCTCCTGCCCTCCCCGATCTTAGCCAGGAACTTCTTTGGATCGAAGTCGTACGGTTCGTTTGCGGCTACAACGGCTGACATTGCGGACTTCTCCTGGACGGCGGGGCTGGAGCTACACTCTTCTACAGAGTCTCACAGTGCCATCCACTAAAGATGTTTACTTTTGCTCACTTTACCCCAACAAATTGCATGGCTTTTCTTACACTTCCTCACAGCTGATGACTTGAGCAATATTGAGCATTCTTTTGATGCGCAATCCTTCATGATGGCCGAGTGAAAAGCCGTGAACTCACCCCAAAGCAGGTCATGTTGGTTCCTTGTCCCACTTGTGGAGCTGCCATTCACGAACGCTGCGAGCTCCATTCGGGAGCCCTCCGCAGCGGGCCGCACCGGGACCGGAAACTCTCGGCAGCTGATGCTGTGGAAAGAAAGTCCCATATTCGCGTGCGGAGTCGGACAGTTTCGCGGTATCTCTGAACGTACGAAATCATGCTGTTGACCCTTCCCTATTCGATGGTGCCGAAGCACAAAAAGCGGATTCTGGTGGTCGAAGATGACGCTACTGTGCGTCTGACCATTTCAACCCTGCTTCGGGACCAGGGGTATGACGTCTCTGTAGCGATTGACGGCTTCGACGCGCTTTTGCAACTAGAGCATACAGTTCCAGACCTCATACTCTCCGACCTGAACATGCCCCAAATGTCGGGATTCGAGTTGCTGTCGGTGGTACGGCGCAGGTTCCCAGAGATTCTGGTTGTCGCTTCCAGCGGCGCTTATGTCGCCGGTGGCGTCCCGAATGGAGTCATAGCAGATGCCTTCTATGCGAAAGGCGACGAAAACGCATCTCAACTCCTGGAAATCATCGCTGGCTTGATCCGAAGAGGTCCTTCAGGGCACAAGGGAGAAAACGCGCCCGTCTGGATTCCTCGCAATGGTACCGACCACAGCGGCAAGCCCTTTGTTGTTCTCACTTGTACCCAATGCCTGAGGTCGTTTCCATTTGCGGTAAATCATGAGCCCAGCGGAGAAGTTTTAAGAACTCCGTGCATCTATTGTCCGCACGAAGTGACCTACATCATCGATTTTTCGCGCTCCGTGAACTCACCCGAGAAGCGGGCCGCGTGGAAAGCGGCGTTCCTCAAGTCGCAAAGTAAGTCGGCCTGAAGCGCCCTTCCGGGTTAAGTTTCCCTCAACGTTCAACGGAACTCCTACAACAACACCTGCAGTTTCGCAATTGCGCATCCTGCGCCGGCGAGTGGTGTCCACCGGTCAGGCCGTACAGGCCACTTGGTTCCATTGAGCAATTGTGAGCAGACGCAAGAAGGTTTTAGATGGCAGAATTCAGGAACTCGGAAGCAATTGTTCACGAATTCCTTGTGGAGGCTCGGGTATGAGGACCTTTCGCATATTGCTAGCTGACGATCATCCGATATTTCGTCTTGGCCTGTGTTCTCTGCTTGGATCTCACTCCGGGTGGGAAATCTGCGGGCAGGCGGCGGATGGACGCGAAGCCGTAGAGAAGTGCAAGCAGCTGAAACCGGACCTTCTAATTTTTGACATTGGCATGCCGGAGCTCAACGGTGTGGACGCGGCGCGGCGCATCTTGAGAGATAACCCTCGGCAAACCATCCTCGTCCTGACTGAGGTGGCTTCCGAACAAGCGATCCGGGACTGTTTGCAGGCAGGAGTTCGGGGCTGGGTTTACAAGTCCGACAACACGGTTGAACTGACAGCCGCGGTGGAGTCGCTGCAAAGACACCGGTCCACCTTCAGTTCGCGCGTCTGCGACCTCATTCTGGACGGCTACCTTCTAGGCCAACGGTTGGGTCCCGTCACGCTCATAGCGCCGCGCTTGTCGTTGCGCGAGCGAGAAGTCGTGCAACTGGTGGGTGAAGGCAAAACCTCGAAGGAAATCGCGATCATCCTGGGCGTGTCCCTGAAGACGGCGGAAACCCATCGCAGCAACATCCTAATGAAGCTCAATCTGCATTCCACTGTTGAACTGGTGCTGTATGCGATTCAGAACGATATTGTCAGCGTCGCACATTTTCCAACGGTCGTTCCTTATGCGCCGCACAACGGAAATAGCCGAGAACAAGTTGCGGTTTGAAGACACTCCGCGAAAATGTTCTAAAAGGAATATAGATATGTCAGGTGACCCCGAAGAGATCCTGCACCGGCGAACAGCCGACATAGTGCAGATTCCGAGTGAGACCCAACCGGCGTCGCCCGAAGATGACGCTGCCGACGCAAAGGGACTCGCCCCGGCAGGCAGCGAACTCGAGGACAACTCTCGTATCCTGCAACTCGCCAGCATAGCTCAGTACCGCGCGAAGCGCCGGATCGCAACGGCAGAGAAAACTCGCGAGCAATTGGAACCAGCTTTCCCCGACAGAAAAAGCTAGCATGGGAACGAATTGCAGAATTGTTGTGAGGAAGAGATCATGAAGAGCTACTACCTGCACCTGCGGGCGTTTTCCTGTGACCAATGTCAAGGGGCGGTTGTAACTGGATCGACAGCCGTGCGGGAAAGTGACATCCAGAGAGAAACTGAGATCACACAAGTGGGAGCTATTTGCCTGTCATGCGGCCACCGTCAGAACGAGGCCACTGCCCCTGGCAAAACGCGCGACTTTCCACCCGTCTTGTGGGATCCTCCGAAAGAGCCCCTCACGGGGCATGCGGCGAGCGCATATCTCGAGATGCTCAATCGTGAGAACCGACACTGACGAGCGAACTAACTGATTCCGTTGCCGGCAGCCTTCACCCGTAGCGGATTCACCGCAGCGCATTTTCTGACGGCGGTTCATTTATAAGCTGCCCCCGCCAACGCATGTTTCCACCATCTCCGCTAACGTGTTTGACACACCTTTAAGTCCAGCAGCCTTTCGAACCCTATTCACCTCGGTGCCCAAATAGTGAGCCATACCGCTCAGTATTTCTCGTTGAAGTGAGCGAAGATCAAAGATGACTCAGGAGTGAGGTCTTCCGCCAAACCAGACGGAACACCAAGCTCTTGGGCCAGTGTTGCCGGAGAGTGACTCGCGAGCTCGGTGTTGGTTGTCCGAATCTTGGAGTTGAGGCGCTGGCTCCAGTGATAAGGAGGGACAACATGCATCCGAATGAGTTGATGAAACCTGACTTGCTGAGTGAGATCGTGCTACTGACCTTCGGCATGATCGTACTTTCATCGGTCGCGCTGGTTGTAGTGGCTGCGATCGCGCGTTCTTGACTGGCTCCACGAGTGACTTAGTTAACCGATGACACCTACCGTACAAGTCGGATCGATTCTGATTGAAGAACGCCCCCGGATCATGCAATTCCTCGGACTGAAGAGTGAGATCTACTCCGGACAATGGAGCGTCGTTCAAGGCTTCGACGGCTTCGCCCTGGATCGCAAGATCCATGCAGCCGGCTGGAGCTTCTTCTTCATGGTAGGGGAAGTAAAAGTCATGTTCCTTGGAAGGCCTGGAGCCGCCAAGATGCGGAACGCGGTCCGACGAATTCTCGCGAAGCTGAGGCCCCAGAGCTTCAACTGCCTTGAAGTAACTGGAATCGTAGAGAAGCGTTTTTGGGGAGTGCGTTATGCGACGGTTTCCGCGCATGCCCGTCACATCCAGCGGAGTTGCTATCTCGAAACAGCTCGTGTACGGCGGGCCTCCCAGTTGGATTCCGAATTGGCAAATGGTTGAGCGCCGGTAATGGCCCAAGCCGGGCGGATCGACATGGAGGCGCATTGACACCAGAGCAGGACCTTTATCTCGCCGTCGCCGTTACAGTGATGTTCCTGACAGGCTGTGTTATTGCGATCGTGAATCGATATCGACGGTCTTGCGAGCGCAGACGGTGGGAATAGCGAGGCCATTTAACGCTGCCCCCAGGGTCGGACATCAACAACTCGCGTTCCGGAGAGTAGAAAATGACAAACCTATCGACTGACCATGATCATTATTTCGATCAGATCCTCGAGTCCGCCATTGTTGCGAGTTGGGCAAGCCTGATGCGCGGCACCGCGTCCATTCATATCGAATACGACGTCACACCGAGCGGTGCATTGGATTATCTGCAAATCTGGTCATGCATAACCCGAGGCCACTGGCTTCTGGTTTGCGAGTACCAAAGAGCAACTTTGGAGTCTCACGGCAGTCTGCGCTTTCACAATGGATACCAATCCGAGGATCTAGCGCGCATTCTAAAAGCGGTGATCGAACATCCGAAGGCGTTCATTCTTCCTCAGAAGCTGGACCGAGCAAGATTAGTGCAGATCGCAACGCCAACGAAGAAGGAGAGCACTGCAGCGGCAGCTACGGTGAGCGATGTGCTTGACCGCATTAACTCTGCCCCTCCCGAACCGGCACTGGCCTGACCGGCGGCGCGCGAAGCACCTGCGGTTCTCAGGACGCCGACCGGGAATATTTTTTCTATTCACACACAGATTAGAGTTGGGCTGTCTACCCTTGCAGGATGGTGCTGATGAGAGTCTCTGGCCCCTCCAATCCATGGACAAACGCGTCGGCGGATTCTGGTTTTTCAATTTTCATATTCGCGATCGCAATGATTCGCCCGTCGGTGCACTTCTCGCGGAAAGCTCTCGCAAGTCGATTCCTGACCGGCTGCGGGAGAGAGTAACAGACCAACAGCACACCGCAATCCATTCGACTGATCTGTTCTAACGCGGTGCTCTCATCTTCGGTGCTCAGTACCTTGAATCCAGCGCTTTGGAGCACAGCATTTCTGAGCCAGAGCAGTTCGTGATCTCCTCTCACTGAAACGATTTTGTCGCCTTCGCGCAAGGATGCACAACACAGTCGAAAAGAAGTTTTTTCGGGGTGAGGTCCCAGCATAGTGGGAAGCCACCTTTGCGGCCATACCCACAACGCTGTAGATCAGGAGGAAAGAAAAGCGGGTACTCAGGACCCGCGTAGGGTCGGATAGCCCTGAACAAAACCCACGGCTAGACGAGAATCTGGGCGCCGGTGAATAACCTCTCAGAAATAGGCCGCGCGTCTCGGCGTCTGATCAATTTTGATCAGTGTTCACAGCCGGAAACCCGGATACTGGACTGGAAGATCTTTGTAAAGGCTTCCTTCGTTAAATAGACGCTGGTTTCCTTTGCCCGCCGCATTTTTCGACGCTGACGAGCCGCCCTGGTTCTGGAATCTTAAGCGCACCGACGCTTAGCGACCCCAAGGCGATCAGCGACCCAGGACAAATGATGTCAACAAAAAAGACGGCAGCTTCGACGGGAATACTGGAATTCGTGAAGCGGCCCCCTGTGGCGTCCAGAAAAAGTCCTGGGGAAGCGATTCGCCCGCGGTCGAGCGCGGGCCTCCCGAGCCGAATCGCTGTGATTGGCAACTATCTTCCCCGGCAGTGTGGGATCGCCACCTTTACCACCGACTTATGCGAGGCAATTTCTGCGGAGTACGGATCGGCGCGTCTGTTCGCCGTTCCGGTCAACGACACGGAATCGGGGTACGCCTACCCAGAGCGAGTGAGACTCGCACTGCAGCAGGATGATTTGTCGTCGTACGAACAAGCCGCTGACTTTCTGAACTTCACGAATTTCGATCTGGTATGCCTGCAGCACGAATACGGAATCTTTGGCGGACCGGCAGGCAGTCACATTTTGACCCTGCTTCGCCGACTGAAGATGCCGGTTATAACTACTCTCCATACGGTTCTGCGAGAGCCGAATTCTGATCAGCGGCGAGTG
>DATNEX010000066.1:0-22447 GCA_035606605.1 Terriglobales bacterium | reverse complement strand
AACATGCGGCCCAAAGGTCCTGGAGACGTTCTTGCGACCGCTCGGCGAACAACTTGTGACAGTTTGTGACAATTCAGACCGCATTTCACCTCTCCTGACCACATCTGGCCTCGCCGATATCTCATCTAATTCCTTTAACTTGCACAAAATAAGACTCCCGGATTTTGATTTCTAATCCGAGGGTTGCAGGTTCAAGTCCTGCCGCGCCTACCACTTAGCATCCCGCGCTCGAAAGCCAAAGATAAACTACTGAATATAATTGGTTTAGGTTTAGTTGTGATTGTAGCGATTATTTATTGACAGCCATTAAGTTGCGGCGTGATAATCGACTGGTTGCGTTTGTAGCGATTGCTGAGTTTTTTGTATTTGCCATAGGGGAGTAGGAAGGGGGGGACTCATGATAGTCGCAGCTGGAGCGGTTGAGATCGCGCCGCGCGATCAAGGAGAGATCGAGCAAGCCTCGAAGCTGTATCGGAGCCTTCGGCACGAAGGCACGGCAGCCTTGATCGGCCCAGATGGAGCAAGGATCGACTTGCCATCGTCGGTGCACGACCTTTTGGTTCAAATTGTCGAAAAAATGCAGGAGGGGAAAGCAGTCGCACTGTTGCCGTTGATGGAAGAACTGAGCACACAGGCGGCGGCCGATCTTCTCGGTGTCTCGCGGCAGTTCTTTGTGCGTGAGTGTGAAGCGCACAAGTTGCCGTTTCACTACGCCGGAACGCACCGGCGTGTGCTGTTGAAAGACTTGCTCGATTACAACAAACGGAGAGAACAGGCGCGTCGTGAGGCGATTGTTCGAATTGCACGCAAATCAGAAGAACTTGGTGACTACGACAAATTCATCCCTGCCGAGGAATAGATGATTTCTGATTTCCCGGCAATTCTGGATGCTTGTGTTTTGGTTCAAGCCGCCGTTCGTGACACCTTGTTAAGACTGTACGAACGGCGGCTGTTCTTAGCACGGTGGACGGACGAGATCATCGACGAAATTGTCCGCACGCTGCAAGACAAGTTAGGCCGCACGCAGGAGCAGACAGACTATCTAGTCGGCGAACTACGTGCGCACTTTCCCGACGCTTGGGTTGAACCAAGTTACCAAGAATTGATTCCGGTGATGACAAACCACGAAAAAGACCGCCATGTTTTGGCCGCAGCCGTAAAAGCACCGTGCGAGGTCATAGTCACCTACAACCTCAAAGACTTCCCAGGAGAAAGCATAAAGCCGCACGGGATTGAGGTGAAGCATCCAGACGAATTCCTAATTGACCTCTACCATATTGACAGTGAGATGGTAGCTTCACCAGCAAGGTGCAGAGTTGAAAAAGCCTCGCAGTATTGTCGAAGTGCTGCGTTCACTTGAAACCTGCAGGTGCACGCAATTCGTTCAACTGATTCGCGAGCGCCTGGCGCTTTAAAGTTTGTATTGGACGGGCAGTAAAATCGTATGAGTAGACTTATAGTGTGCCTCTTATCAGCACCCTACGGGGTTGTCTATGACCAAATGGCAATTGAAGGACGCTAAGGCGCGGTTCTGCGAACTGATAGATGACACTCTCGAAAAAGGACCGCAAAATCGTCACCCGTCGAGGAATTGATACCGCGGTCGTCGTTTCGGTCGACGAATGGCGCAAACTAAAAGATGAAGAGCGACCCACATGGAAAGATGTGCTGCTCGGGACAGGGCCGCGGTTCAAGATTCCCCCTCAGAAGCGTGCCGCGGGAAGGTGGCGTAAACCAGTAGTGTTCGATTGATTCGCTACCCCATCGCCGCAAGCGTGGTATTCGAGGCGCGCAATCCGCAGCGGTATGCGGCGCGCTCGCTTGGCTCAAGAGTCTGGGCGCGGGGCAAGCTTTTTTCAGCGGCAAACCTTCGGTGAAATTTTCTAACCAAAAGTAGCAGGTTCAAGCCTTGGCGCGACTACCAGAGTCGTTCAAGTCGCGTCGTCGGTTATTTACCTAGTTGCATCTACTCCCTTGCTCTTACGAGGCTTCTACAGTGTTTCCCGAGCAACTCACCCTATTTCTTCAGCGTCTATCGGTCGAACGCGGTTAGTTTCGGACAGCGACAATACGCGTTTCAAATCTTACATGCTTGAACTCTTGTAGGCGCGCCGCCTCGTGAAACCCGAAATAGGGACAACGCAGCATGGAACTGAGCGTGCGTTATCACATTGAAAAGCTTGAACGCAGGATTCAGGAACTTGGAATCCAGCTCATGAATACCAAGGAACACGCACACCTCAACGACCTGGAGACCGAAATTCGGGTTGCGAACTTGGCCTTGCAGCACTATCGCGAAGCTTTACAGCTTGAATCCACGCTTCGGAAGTAGGCCCGTCTAGAAGACCCAGCCACGAGAAAACGTTCGCACCCCCCGTTGCATCTCAAACTTGCACGTTCCGCGACCTCAACTTGTCAGGCCGAACAGAAGTATGCAACTCGGAGAACTCAACCCGGTCACCAGTCATACCCCGAGTGTCAGCTTCCGATCATCACGACATCGTGTTCAGTTCTATAACGACGAGGGTTATCTTCTTTCGTCGGTAAGCGAGCATCTGACCGATTCTTTGGTGTGCGACGGGTTAGCGCTCGCCTTTACAACCGCCGAGCATCGTCAACAGATTTACGAGCGGCTGGCGCTCGCCGGAGTTCCCGCGGAAGCGATCAAAAAGCGCTGCTTCCTGATCGAAGCATCAGAAGCCCTTTCGAAGTTCATGCGTAATGGCATGCCTGACCGGCAACTATTTTTCCCCGCCATCAAATCATTTCTCCAGCCTCAGCGAGCAAACGGCTCTTTTCACGCTGGGGTCGCTGCATTTGGCGAAATGGTTGCAGTGCTATTGGCTGAGGGTAAGCGTGAGGCGGCAATCCAGCTGGAGCAACTCTGGACTGAGTTTACCGATTCAAACGCGATCTCGCTGCTCTGCGCGTATCCGCTTTCATACTTTTCTCGCGCAGAAGATCACGAGCTTTTCGCGCGTGTCTGCGCCCATCATTCGTCGGTCGTTCCGGCAGGAAGCTTCCTTTCGGGCTCGATCAAAGATCATCAGGCTCGCGAAATTGCCGAACTGCAACAACGTGCTGAAGCGTTGGCCAAGGAAGTAGAAGCCAGGAAGCGAGCTGAGGAACACCTGCGCAGCACTCAAGCTGAACTGGAAACCATGGTGCAACATCGCACGGCCGCTTTGCGGCAGCTTTCACTTCACGTTCTAAAGCTGCAGGACATTGAACGGCGGCGCGTAGCCCGCGAACTCCACGATTCAGTGGGACAAGATTTTGCCGGTTTGAAAATGAATCTTGACCTTGCGAAACGGTCTCCGCAGGATCCTAACCTTTGGAGAAAATGCGACGAACTCCTAGAACACTGTATTCACGAGGTGCGTACTCTTTCCAACCTTTTGCATCCACCGCTGATTGAAGATGCGGGGCTCGCCTCCGCGGCGGAGTGGTATGTGCAAGACTTCGCGCGGCGCAGCAGTATACAGGTACGCTTTTCTCATCTCGAAACACTAGACACGCTTTCCGACCCGGCACGGCTCGTGGTGTTTAGGGCGCTGCAGGAATGCCTGATCAATATCCATCGCCATGCCCACGCGAATCACGCACAGGTTTGTGCCGGCCGGGAACAGAACGTTGTGACCTTGACCATTGCGGACGACGGCAGAGGAATCGACTTGAAGAGGGTGAACCAATTTAACGGTTCCGGAACCGGCTTGGGGGTGGGTCTAGCCAGCATCTTCGAGCGCCTTCGCGATCTTGGTGGAGCCTGCCACCTCCAATCTGGTCCTCAAGGTACGACGGTTTGTATCTCGGTTCCGGCTTCGTAAAACGGCGTCCGGTCGTTCGTTTTTTCGCCTCCTCTCCCCCTTAGCCGCGCAGCTTAACCATCTTTATCCGAAATCGCTGGGTTTTGCTTCTCCTCTCCGCATCTGCGACACTGAAACCAGCGCAACTCGCGCGGATCGAGCACAAGTGAATCCCAACCACCAGGGTCCCCAAGAGTTTCTCCCGAAGATGACCGCCATCGCACGCGAAGCTGGGACATTGTTATTGGAATTTTTCGACAAGAACATTCGCATCGAGTACAAAGGCGAAGCCGACCTGGTTACCGCGGCCGATCGCAAATCGGAAGCCCTGATTCGCGAACGCATTCGAGAGACTTGGCCGGGGCATGACGTGCTCGGCGAGGAGGAAGGATTGCGCGACACCGGCAGCGAGTACCGCTGGTACGTGGATCCGCTCGATGGCACCACCAATTTCGCGCATGGATTTCCCGTTTTCTGCGTGTCTCTAGGTCTCGAACACCAGGGTCGAATGATCGCCGGAGTCATCTACGATCCCACACGCGACGAGATGTTTGCGGCCGAGAGGGGTCAGGGTGCTACGCTGAACGAACGGGTGATTCATGTTTCGCGAACCAAACTGCTAAAAGAATCGCTCGTCGGCACCGGCTTCCCCAGCCACAAGCGGCATAAGAATCCCAACATCTACTTCTATCACCAGATTACGCTGCGGAGTCACGGCGTGCGGCGAGCGGGATCCGCCGCTTTGGACCTTTGCTATGTGGCCTGTGGACGCATGGACGGATTCTGGGAGTTCAATCTGAATCCCTGGGATACCGCCGCAGGAGTGTTGGTTGTCGAAGAGGCTGGAGGAGTAGCGAGCAATTTCAAGGGCGGGCCTTTCGAACTCAACAGCCGGGAGACGCTGGCATCGAATGGCGTCATTCAGGACGAACTCATCCGCGAGTTCCAGGCAATCTTTGAAGGACGCGGGCTGGAGCATTTGCCCGACCCACGAGAGTATGCCGCGAAACAGTAGAACAGCTCTCTTCCTTTAGCCCCCGGCGCATTCGAAAGCCGCCAATGCTCACTCAGAAGAAGAAAGACAAGAAAGCTACCCGGAGAAAAAACCACGCAGCGGTGAGGTGATGTTTCGAGGTCTCTCAGTCCCAGCGCGCCACCGGTTAGCGGCGTAAAATATTAGTTGGGCCGAGGAGATCCCGCGATGGACGCCCTCCTGACGAGGAATGTCGAAAAGCGGCCGCCTGCTGTGCGGCTCGAAGGACGAATTCTCTTTCTCACCGAAGATCCTGAGCTGATTAAGCGACAGCTTGCCGGGGAAGACCTCCCTTGGGATACGCACAATCCCGAAGCCAATCCCAAGCTACGCGATGACATTTCGACCGACGAGATTACCCCTGCCCACATCTGTTTTTTCTTCGATGAGACCCTTGGCGAATTCCCCTACACCGGGCTGAAGGCCGGAACTGAACTACCCATTGAACGCGGAGATGTAAAGCGTGGAGGATTTGTCGCCGCGGTGAGCGGTAAGAGGCGCGGCAAAGGGTCCAGCCGGGAGCAGTCGCCGTACGCGGAACTGTGCGCTGGGATCAAGCTAGTGATCGCGGAGAACATCGAACGGATTTACCGGCAGAACTGCCAAAATCTCGGTGTGCTAACGTCTACAGATTTCTCCTTGATCGATAGGATCCGCGCGGGGGAAGAGATTCCACTCTCTGTCTTTACCGCGGGCGAAGATGACATCTCGCGGCAAATCATCGAGTACGGTGGCCTGTTCCATTTCAATGTCGCGCGCATGCAGGGTAAGGTGTCGTTACCGTCGATAGAGACGAGACCACGGCCAATGACGATCGCCGAGAAGATTTTTGCCAAACATATGGTTGGCAAAAACGGACACCTTGGCGTTCCGGCCGTTAAACCCGGACAGGCTGGATTTGCTAGGACGGACTTACGCTTCAGTCACGAGTACGTTACGCCGATGGCGGCAATTTTCTTCGATCAACTTGTCGGTAAAGACGCACCGGTGAATGACCCTTCATCGGTTTTGTTTTTTCGCGACCACCTGACATTCCTTGATGAAGTCTTGTCGGAGCAAAAGCGCAAGATGGGTTTGCTTGATCTCGCGACCCAGCTCAAGCTCAAGCAGGGCGAATTTGCCCAGCGCAAGGGCATTCGCTTGCATGGTGAGTTGACCGACCGCAAAGGATCGGAAGGCATCTGCCACTCGGTTGTTCTCGAGAGTTATGCTCTTCCCGGCCAGTTGGTGGTTGGCTCTGATTCGCACACGCCGCACTCCGGGGCGGTTGGATGTATCGCATTTGGAATCGGAACGACTGACGTTTTCAATTCCTGGCTCACCAAGGATGTTCGGGTGCGGGTGCCGGAGTCGGCCAAGATCTTGATTCGGGGAACAAGGCGAGCCAATGTGACTGCGAAAGACTTCATTTTGAAGATTCTTAGCCTCGACTACGTGCGCAGCGGAAAAGCCTTGGCGAAGGTCATCGAGTACGCGGGAGAGGCCATCGAAGAACTCAGCGTCGATGAACGGGCAACCATGACGAACATGGCAGCCGAGATTGGCGGATTTACCGGCATCGTTCGACCGGATGGAAAAGCAGTCGAGTTCTTGGTTCAGCGGCGAGGCGTGTCTCACGAGCAGGCTGAGCAAATGATCGAGGGATTGCACAGTGATCGGGATGCGCAATATGCGGAGGTAATCGAACTCGATGCCTCTGAAATTATGCCGATGATTGCCACGCCCGGCGATCCGGGAAACGGCAAGTTCATCCGCGACATGAACACTCCGGTTCCAGTTGAGCTTGCCTACGGAGGCACCTGCACAGCTGGCAAGAACGAGGATATGGACATGTATGCCCGTGTACTCTCTGAAGCACTCAATCAAGGCAAACGGGTTGCGGACTCGGTCGAGTTCTATATTCAGTTCGGCTCGCAGGAAACGCGGGAGTATTGCCGGCAGCGCGGCTATCTGGAAATCTTTCAGAAGGCGGGCGCGCACATCATTGAGCCGAGCTGCGGAGCCTGCATCAATGCTGGTCCTGGAGTCTCCACGCGGGCCGATCAAGTTGTGATCAGTGCCCAGAATCGCAACTTCCCCGGACGCAGCGGGCCCGGGCAGATGTATCTAGGCAGTCCGCTCACGGTGGCGGCCAGCGCCGTTGCCGGTTACATTGTGGAGTACGAGCCGAGCAGTGAGCGCGAGTTGGCTCGAGCGTAGTTAGGTTTCAGCGCGGAGCCGGTCCCTTCAGGCCCCTAAGCGCCAACCCACCGAGAACGATGACCGCCAGCACCATGGCTATCCAAAGCACATAGCCGTGGCGCTCTGACCAAGGGCGGTCGTCAGGGCGGCCAGTAAACTGGGGATTCGCTTGCGCCGGGCCAAGCTCGGCCACAACCGCATCGGCCGCCTGCTGGAAGATTTTTCCGTAGTCGTAGCTGGGGGCTTCGAGTTTCGGGTCTCCGTAGTAGAGCTGTAACGAACGCTTTCCTTTAGGGTCAAAATATAAACGACGTTCGACGGAGAGCGGCTGGACGAGCTCAATCGGCAGCGCAGGATCATCGCCGTTCTCGATGGTAGCGGTGATCTGCTTGGTAGATTGCCCGTAGACGTCGATATCAAGGTCTTCGGAAGTTACAGATTGCCCTCCGCGATTCACGCGCACCCGGCTGATCGATCCGCGCTGAAATTCATTGCCGCCAGCATCCGAGAGAACAACCGTTCGATTGAAGTTCACAGTGGCCGGTGGCACATGGAAGGTGATTCGCTCAACCGGCATGCCCTCGAAAATTGAACATTGATAGAGGCTGCGCTTGGGCTGAGAGGCGCCAGCGGTACACTGACCGGCGTTGATCCAAACGGCTTGCGTCTCCGCGAAGCTCGAAAGGTATGCCCCCCTGACTTGATCAACGCGAATTCCTGGCGCAAGGCGTACGTGAAGATAGGAAAAACTTGCCGACGGAAATCTCAGCGTGAAATTCGAGCCGAGATTTTCTTTGCTGAAGTCATACAGCGTGCCGGTTCCGAGCTTGGTACCGGAGGCATCTTTCAAGGTGCGGCGCCCTTCGATCTGCGCGTTATTGACGAAGTCTTTGGCATCAAGTTGCAGTCGAACATGGTCGTATTCTGCAAACCCGTTCGTATCAAGATCGAACTCTGTGCGATCGCCGACCGAACCTAGATTCAGAATCTTCGCCTGAGTCTCCTGTGTACTGGTCCCACCACGCTCCCTGGTGAGAACAAAAGGGATCTGCGATTGTCCGTCCAGGATGCGTAGATCGCCTAAGTCGGGCCGCGCATGCTTAAAGACATCCGTGTCTAACACCGCGTAATTCTGCTTGTCGGGAGCAGTAACCGTGAGTGATCGAGTCTGATGGAAGTAGGAAATTGCCGGCTCATACACCGCGGCGGCGATGACTGCGGTTGAAACGGCCAGCAGGAGGACCTTCATGAACCAGGCTGCTCCGCTATTTTGTGGGAAAGCTTGAGCCAATCGCGCTGATAAGCGAAGGATATCGCCAACAATAGAATCCCGAGCACAATAAAGCTCAGGATGCGATAAACACGGTCCAGTTGGGACACGTCATAAACAAATACCTTGACGATGGTTGCGGCAATCAGCACCAACGCCTGCCAGCGCACGAATGCGGAGTTACGCAAAAAGCCGACGATCATTAGCATGGCCCCGTACGCCATGAAGAGTGCGGAGTAGGTGAAGCCACGCGCAATTTCGACTGCCCGCATTTGCGACCAATGTTCCGGTGCCCAGAACGCGGGAGCGGGAAGTCCGCTCGCGATTTGACGACTGTAGTAATCGTGAATTTCGTAACTCAATGCGACCAGCGCCAAGGCGTTCAAGGCAACGATCGCCACGGCGGCAATCGTCCTCGCTTCTTCGTGCCGGTTGGTTCGAGACCGATAGGCGACAAACCCGAGAACCGCGATGGCAATAACATAGACCACCATCCGCATATTGAAGATCAAAGTTGTCGGCGCAAAATTGTCGTAGAACAGCAATCTTAGGACGCCGAGCACGAGCGCAGTAAGGGCAAACACGTTCAGCAGATCTGACTTGATGCGTCCCCCCAACCAAAGCAAGACGGCGGATTCAATGAACCAGCCGATCGTAATCCAGTGCGATTCGAGCCGGATAGGGATGGCAACTGTGATCAACCCGATGGCGAGCGCCAGATGCATCAGCTTGAGATTCGACTCCGCCGCCTGATCCGAACGCGACCTGATGGCGTTAAGCCCCAGGTACACGGCGGCCAGCATGAGCGAAAACCATGCCATCTCTGTTTTGCTGATCTCAGAAATCATTGCGTAGGCTTGCAGGAAGAAGGTAACCGCGTTTATGAAAGCGAGAGCCAGCGGCATCGTTCCGGCACCTTGCTCCTGGCGAAGCATTAGTAACGGCGAGATCGCGAAGATGGCGAAAAAGAGCGAGGCAAAGATCAGCGTCGTCTCAATTTGTTTGCGGTCGTAGTATTCGAAATACCAGGCAAGATACAAGATCAGTGTGCCGGCAAACCCAAGCCACAAAAGCCGCCGCCATGGCTTGAATACAACGACTGCGAGAATGCCAAGATCAAGCAGCACAACGTAGGAAAACAGCGCGATTTCACGGTTTACCCCGGTCGACAACAGCACCGGAGTCAAAAAGCCACCAACGATGGCATACACGGCAAGGATTTCAGCATCTTGGGTGAGCGCCAGCGCACAGCTTGCCGCGGTCACGAGAATCATGCAGGCAAACACAACGCCATTCGGCATCAGGTGATAGACCTGAAAGGACGCCCACAATGATAGGTACAACACGCCGACACCGACGGCCTTGAGGGCATAGGAGAAGAGCCGGTAGCCTTTCGTACGGAACCGCTCGCTCCAAAGCACCACAGCAATTCCTGAAATCAGTCCAATGGCGATTCGACCACTTGGCCCTATCCACTGATTGTCAAATGCAAACTTTAGAAAGTAGGCGGCCCCGACTAACACAGCGGTGATGCCGATGCGGTTCAACCAGTGGGAACCGATGCGAGCTTCGAGACCCTCACGCAGCCCAGGTTCAGAGTTTCTGGAGTGAGCAAAACTAAGACTTGGTGGGGGAACCCTCTGGGCACCCTCTCCAGCTGTAACCCGACCCGGAGGAGTCGCCTGAAGACCTGACTCCGCCGGTGGCGGGGAAGGAATCGCTTCCGGCGACAAATGCAGTACGCGCTCGATCCGATGGATCCGCACCGTGAGATCGCGGACCATTTCGAGCAGTTGCTTGATATCTTCGTCGGACACAGGCCAAATCGCCTCGGACGCGAATCGTTAAATTATCAGCGAAAGAGCCTGAATTTTCATCTTTTTTCCGCGCACCCGGCCTCTCGGGTCCGGCTAAGGACATTTTTCGAGAGAGTGGGTGGTTTCATATAAGATGAATAACCTTTAGCCACATTATGTGCGATCGAGTTTTTTGCGAGGTTCCTAATGTCAGCTGAGTTTGGAGCAGTTCCGGCAGGCCAACTCAGCAAGTTACAACACCTCTATCGTCGTCACTTGTATCTCGACGCCTACTCGCTCACTGCCGATCTGTGGAAACCATCCACTAACATTCAAGACCTCTCGCTCGATGAGCTTGTCATCGGCGGGAGGTTAGCCGCCCGATTGGGCGGGGTGCGCCTGTCTAGATGGCTTCTAAGAGAAGCCCTCAAACGCGATCCTACGAAGCCGCTCGTGCGGTTCTTCTCCCGGCACTTGCGGTCACCCAAGTTACGACTGCTCGATGACTTAAGAGCATTCAACGCCCAACCGGATCTTGGAGGGGATGATCCCGAACTACGGGCTGCGTGGTACGCGTCCTATGCCTACACTTGGGCCACGCTACGTGATTTTGAACGCGCACAGGAGTGTCTCACGGCCGCGCACCGGCTTTTCCCAGATGACAGCTGGATCCTTTCCTGCGAATCCACTGTTCTCGGCATGGAGGACCGCTGGACCGACGCACTTATCTGCGCCGAGCGGGCGTGGAATTTAGATCCGGGTGCCCCTTTCGCGGCCAGCAGCCTAGGCACCAGTTTGCTGCACTTGGGGCGAGTTGAGGAGTCCGCTGACCGACTCGAGGATGCCAGCGAGAAATCCCAGTCCTTCCAGGTTGTCGTCGAGGCGAGCTGGCATCAATGCGCACTTGCGGAGACGCTCGAAGGTGAGGAACGGAGACAACGGTTGGAGCGAGCCCGGGCACTCGCCGATAACTTGCCCCGCTTTGCCCCGTTGGCGGACCGTGACACCGAGATGGCATTCGCGCGTGTCAAGCTTGACGCCGCTGAACTGGCAGATGACCACCCGGAAATTGAGCGATGGAGTTCCAAGCTGCGCGTCCCTTTTCATCGGCAACGTCTCCGAAACCTCCAGAAAACACTCTGCAGGCAGGCGAATCCGGCTGCCATTTCGACCGATTATCCAGAAGCACCAGACCTGCGTACCCGCCAGTGTTGCGGTGGCGCTGTCAGCGAGTGGCGGCATCATTTCGGCCGAGGAGATGGCGGCGGCGGTCACCTTCGGGGGAACCTATGAATGGTCGGCGGCAGATTGGCTGCGAGCACGCGGATTCCACGTGCGCTTCTTTCCCGTCACCGCCGAAGTTGCAAAAAGTTTGATCGAGCACCAGATCGCGTTCGCGTGCTAATGGCTCGACAACTGTTGTTGCAAATCAATCAAGGGTTGTTGCGTCACGACAATTAACCCTTGTCGAGCGCGATCCAGGTCGATAATTACAACCAGCGTGACAGTTATCGCAATGGACAGCAGAGCGACGGAAAACAAATTCCGCCGGCCGACGAGGCCGATAGAGTACCCGACCAGTGTGGTTGCCAACAATGCAACGAAGGCATTTACATAAACAACCGTTTCCGGCACGTGATTGTTAAAGGCCATCCAGCGGGCTGCGTCCAAATCAATCACCTGGTTCAAGGATTGCAACAATAGTCCCGTTATGTAGGGATTTGCATCTTTTTGAGCTCGCGAAACTGCTCGAGTCCAGAAATCGTTCTGTAGGCGCGCGACCTGTTCCCGTGCGGCTCTCACCGCATTGACATTCTTTAGTGTGGATACGTCGTTCCCAGCGCGGGAGTACTGCAGGCGGAGGTCTAAATAGTCGCGTAGTCGTCCGGCGATATAGCTGCGATCTGGTTCAGGTAGCAATCCAGTGCGGAGATAGGACGTACCGATGGCGTTTGCCTCTTCCAAAACGAGTTGCTTTCGAGTCTCAAAACGTGAAACAGCCATAGAGATGGTAAAGCCGAGCAAGAGCCCGAGAACCCCAAGCACCGAGCCCTGAATGAGCGAGATTTGCGATTTGGTCTTCTCATCGATTCTCGATTTAGCTCGGTCGCCGAAGTAGAGGCCCGTTTCAGTCGCCGCCAGCAGGGACAGCAACAAAATCCCTGCAATTAGCAGCTCGTTAGTGGTATAGAGCGTGCTCACGCAAATCAGCGCACACTGAACGCTGCCTCTTCACGGTTTTTGCTGAACGCGCGAAACCAAATATTTCCGCAAAGGCCATGATGCATGGAAGCTTTGATCAGAGTTCCTCGTTCCAGTTCCTGGTCCCGTAGTTTCGAAACAAATTCCGGTGCTCGCACCATAGGACTCAAAGGAAATGTTGTAGGCAAAGATAGCCTTCGTCTCCTGTCATTCTCGCCAGTGGAACAAGAGTCCTGGGAATGATTGCCCCAGCTTGCCGAAGATGGGTCGTCTTCAATGCCCGATGGGAACTTCCTAACCGCCGTTCACAACACGTAGGCCTCGACATTTCACTGGAAGAAATAACAGTTGTTAGTCTCACCGCGACAGGCATCAACTAAAAGTACGACCTCCATCGCGGGAATCGCGTCGTGCTCTTATTACACCGTTAAATGGCTTCAGATGATCCACGGACAGATTCGATTTACCTTAGCCTTGGGTATCGCTGCCTTGAGTATCGAGCTCTCCAACGTTGCTATTGCTCAAGAGCCTAATCCGATTCCAAGTCCAACGGGCGACACCTCGAATACCGTCCAAGTTCTCAATCAACTGATTGAGCAGAATCAGCGATTAGAAAAGGAGATTCAGCAATTACAGATCCAGAACCACCAACTGATGGAACAGATCAAAGTGCTGCACCCTGAGGTGGCGAAGGATACAAATGGGAGTGGACAGGCTTCTAACGCTTCTTCCGCTCAAAGTAATGGTGGCAAAGAGACGGAACAGACTGGGCAGTCTTCCAGTCAGGGCCAGAGCAACGGCGATGACAAGACGCGAATGCCGGAACCCTCCGAGGGGAACCCCATTATTTTTGGAGAATTCAATCCCGGTCGCGGTTTTACAGTTGGAAGAGGTAAGTATGGAGAGCTGAACCTTAGCGGTTACGTGGTTGCAAGGTATCTTAACCAATTGCCAGCAACCCAGTCAGGCACAGATCACTTGGGCCGCCCAATACAGGTGAGTCCTCGTCAGGACTTCCAGTTCCATCGCGTCATGTTGTTTTCACAGGGATGGCTGTTCAGCCCTAAGTTCCAATACGTGACGTTCCTTTGGACTGTGCAGGACACGAATCAGATCGCCTTGGGGGGCGCCCTAGTTTACAACTTTGGTAAATACTTTGCGCTGGGAATGGGATGGAACGCCTTTCCCGGCACACAGTCTATGCAAGGCTCTCACCCATATTGGCCTTCTTACGATCGAGGTTATGGCCGATGAGTTCTTTCGGCCTTTTTTCTCACAAGGTGTCTTTGCCGAAGGGAACCTGCTTCCGAAGCTTCAGTACAGGTGGCTGGTCGGAAACAATCTCAGCAATTTGGCCGTGCCCGCCATTAGACTCAGCCGGCGTCTTTCCGCGGGTGCTGCGCTGACATGGTTGCCAACAACAGGTGAGTTTGGCCCTCGTGGGGCTTTCGGAGATTACGAACAGCACGAGGAACTTGCGACTCGGTTTAATCTGGCTTACACCTACAGCCCAGAGGACCGCCAGACTCCGATCGGCACTCCAGCGGCCAACACGACCCTTCGTCTTGCTGACAGCCTCAACATATTTGATACGGTGCCTTGGCCAATGGCGTGACGATAGACAGGGCGCGGTACCAAATGCTTTCCGTCGCCGCCGGAATGAAATACCACGGGTTTTGGCTTCAAGGGGAGGGCTACGGTAGGAGGCTTGACAATTTGGTTGCGGATGGAACGTTACCGGTGCGGGTGGTTCGAAATTCTGGCTTCTATGTTCAATTGGCTGACATGGTCGTGCCCAAAAGACTCGAACTTTACGGGGCAACATCATATATCTTTGGCGACTTTGGACACCCAAGAGAATTCATCGGTGGCTCAAACTATTATCCCTGGAACACACGTAACATCCGGCTAAACGCTCAGTTGATCTATGTGTATCACTCGCCTGTCAATAGCACCTTTGGCTTTTATATAGGCAAACGACTGGGCCGATATTTTCCATTGGCCTGACCGCTCTTTACTGACCATGGGATTCGTTCGGATCCTTAACCGTGTGAATAGAGAGATCAACTTTGACATCAGGCGCCGACGTTTTAGGTGAGGCAATGAAATGGGAATGCGACAAAGCCACCGACCGAATTTGTAACCGCAGAAGCTTTCTTGGGACCGCTCTGGGTGCATGTACCATCACTCCCCTGATTCCTCTCACCATGCAGCTTGCACCTATTGGAACAGGCTCACTCACAAAAGAACAACGTGACAAGATGGCGCCTGCCCAGGTCATCGAAGAGCTGAAGAACGGGAATGAGCGGTTTCGATCGGGGAAAATGGCTCCTCAGGACTACATCGCGGAGAAGCGAGCAAGCGCGGCTGGGCAGTATCCAGCAGCAGTGATCCTTGGTTGCCTCGATTCGAGGGTTCCCCCCGAGATCATATTCGACGCTGGCATTGGCGACACGTTCACGGCCCGGATTGCAGGCAATGTCGTAAATGACGACATTTTGGGCAGCATGGAGTTTGCATGCGCGGCCTCCGGCGCGAAGGTGGCCCTTCTGCTGGGGCATACCGCCTGCGGGGCCGTAAAAGGCGCAATCGACGATGTCGTTCTGGGTAATCTCACCAGACTGCTCGCTCGAATCAAAGCGGCAATACCGGCGACGAAGTTTGATGGTGAACAATCCAGCAAGAACAGCACTTATGTGGGTGCCGTGGCTCGAACCAATGTGGCGCTTGGCATAAACGAGATCCGCCGACGGAGTCCAATCTTGGCGGAGTTGGAAAAACAAGCAAAGATCAAGATCGTGGGTGCTATGTACGACCTGACCAGCGGCAAAGTGGAAATTGTTACCTAGCTAGCCACAATGCAGCTCAGTAGTGTTGATTTGCCTAGTGAAAGGCGCCGCATGCGCAGGAATTATCGGAATTGGTGCATTTATCAAATGTACGAAAACTTGCGGACGTAGCTGATGACAGTTCAGGGACCAAGTGTGCGGGCCGTTGCGGGCATCTGTACGACCCTATTGCTAATGGGTCGGTTACTTTCGCAGGGTTACCAACAAGACTCCCGACCCGAACTGTTTTCATATGACGAACTGGTTAAGCTCGGGTCGCCTCAAGAATTGAGCCCGGAGCTTGCGGCGAAGCTGGATGCCCTTACCACGACACCTTTCATTAACAATGAAGCCTTCTATCGTGGGGCAGGACCACATTCCCTTCAGGTTGAGGGGCTCGGCGCTACCCTCAGGATTGTGTTTTGGAATATAGAACGCGGCCTCGCACTTGACGACATCAAATTATTTTTGACGAACAAAGACCGCTTTATGTCGAAGGTCGCAGAGGAACGTAAACATGCCGCCGAAAGTGGTAAGCGGATACGAGCGGTGAATTTAAAGAGAATACCTGATGACATTGAGGTTCTCAAGAATGCCGACGTCTGGATTTTGAACGAAGTCGATTGGGGAGTTAAGCGCACTCAGTATCGAGAGGTCATTCGTGAGCTCGGGGAGACTCTCAATATGAACTGGGCCTTCGGCGTAGAGTTTCTGGAAGTTGACTCCAAGCAGTTGGGCACCGATGCCTTTGATGACGGCGAAGAACAAGACTCTCGTCAGAATCTTCTTGAGGAGTTCAAAGTCGACAAAGATCGATTACGGGCGTTGCATGGGAATGCGGTGCTGTCGCGTTATCCAATCCGTTCGGCCCGGCTCGTGCCATTCACAATTGGCTACGACTGGTTCAAAGAAAGCAAAATCCGGCCCTTGGAGAAGGGGAAGCGGAAAGCGGCGATCCTGATTGGCGAAGACCTAGCGCGGGAAGTGCGCCGGGGACAGCGAACGACGCTCTTCGTCGATTTAGATGTCCCTGAAGCACCGGGGGGGCGGCTCACAATCGCCTCGACACACCTCGAGAATCGAGCCAAGCCCAAAATTCGCCGACGGCAGCTGAAGGAGTTACTGAGCCAGGTGCACGACATATCTCATCCAGTCATAGTGGCAGGCGATCTGAACACTACTGGATCTGACTCGACACCGACGAGCGTGGAGAACATGCTTTACAAGCGTTATGGCAGTGTTGATTTCTGGACTACGACGGGCGTTCAGTGGGCCACCGGAGTCGGTCTGATATATACGGGTGCCAAGACCGTCAGGAAGCTCTCTGGTATTCAATATCAGATCGATCCCACATCGGCGAATATTCCAGGCGCGTCACCCAACCTGGAACGCGGCCTTTTCTCCGACCTGGAGGACTTTCGTTTCGCCGACGGCAAAGCTTTCGACTTTCGAGGTGTTCCAGGGCACACATCGAACGGAAGGACTGGCACTTTGGGCGATTCGAATGAACGCGGGAGCAAAGGATTCACTCCCTCTTTCGAAACCGAGTTGATCTGGAAGAAGGTCAGAATCGCAAAATTCAAGCTTGATTGGATCTTTGTCAAGGGCGACCTTAAGCATCCCCGTGAGGAGAACGCGCCGTACGTTTTTGCGCCCCACTTTGCCCGAACAATGTCCGATCTGAACAACTGCTTGCCAGAACCGATCTCAGATCACAGCCCAATGACCGTCGATCTTCCCTTCCGAGAGCCGAAAACCGCGGCTCCAAATGCGAATAAGTCGGGCAGTACGCCAACAGTCCAGTAAATGCGTGTTTACTGCCGCTTGAAGGGTCATTGCAATTTCACTCATTGGAGGCGAGCGAGTGCCCACCTACTTGTGCAACTGCTGACCTCCCCTTGTCACGGGACCGGAATGCTTAGCTAGCACGGAGTCGTTACTCTGCAATCTAAGCGCAGCCGGAACCTCCACGCTGATCACGAGTGGCTGTGTCGGCCAAATTTCCATCTTCGCGGGATCGAAGCCCTTATCAGACAGCCTGACCCGAACCGGCCCCCGTTTCGCCAACTCGGGAAACTTTCCATCCTCGGCATTCAACACGCTGAGTGCTGCCTCATGTCCGCCGTGTTCGTTGCTGATTCTGTAAGAACCTGCGTGCCACAAACGGAACGTGACGATATCCCCGTTGTCGAGTCGCCGCGAGTCGAATGTCGACCCTCCATTTTCCTTCGATACCTTCGTCAACTTGACGTAAAGTCCGTCATGATGAGCGCTGGCGTAGAAAACGACATAGCCGTCCTTGCCAACTGCATAGGTATCGGACGCGGTCAGACCCGCAACATTCGCGCGAAACAACGCGTCGAAGGTCGACAAGTCAATGTTCACCTGGGACAGTTCATTCTTCGCGTCGCATCTGAGCCGGAAGGTGCCGAGCAGTCGTTTGCCCTGCACCACTTCTCCGGCATAGGTGCCCTCTTCGGGCAGCTTGTGGACAAGCGTGCACAGGTTATTGAAGGCGGAGGAGTTGCTTTCGCGGTGACGGAAGAGATGCTGGTTGATGACGGTATTCATATAAAAAATCCTGCATTTCGATAGGTCAGCCTATATCTGCGGACATTACGAACTCATCGTCATTGACGACGACACTAACATTTTCAACCGGAACGAGGACGGGCAGCAGCCCACTGCTGTCCTCGATCATCGGGAACGGATCCTCGAATTGGTAGAACGGCACCATCGATCCGACAAAATTAATGATCAGTTGGGCCAAAAGGTCAAACAACCCAAAGCTGATCTGCAGCTGTGAAGACAGCCACTCGAGAATGTCATCCGGAATGTCGAGCACAGCGGCGATGGCATCGAAGATCGGGTTCAATATCGCCTTCACGACACCACGCACGATGGACGGAACCGGCGCAAGGATCTTGTCGATAATGAAATCCGTAAGATTGCGAAGGATGTTCGCGGCTGTGTCGGAGATTGAAATCAACTCGAGGTTGTGCCAGACGTCGTGCAGGAAGAACTGCCACTTGTCCGCAAGATTGCTCTTCACAAAAGGCACAAAGGCGTCGGCAATGCCATTTACCGCAGACGTTGGCAGAAATGGAATCGTGCCGACGGTGCTACGGAATCGATCGCGAATCTCATTGGATGTATCGGGGCTGAAGTGTGCCGCATGCGGACGCAGGCTACCTTTGGCGACGAGCACTTGCTTGCTATCCGAGACGGTGAACTCGCCGGAGAATTCGCTGACAATGGTATTGCTCAGGTTGATGGGGATGGAGATGTCAGGATTCGCGTCGAAAAGATCGATCTCCGGCAGACGCACGGCGCAGCCCCAGGGCGTGGGAAGGATGCACTCGCCCCCGATCGGAATTGTGGGTAAGTCGATCCCCAGGTTCAGAATCAGGGGATCGTACGTCAGATGGAGTTCGTCGAAATGCACTCGGCCAGTATTCGTGAGGTCGATGGAGCCACCGGTGAGCTTTAATCCCACCGAGTAGGACGCCGAAAAGGGCCCGAAACTGCCGGATCCTGAAAATGGCGGCACCGACTCCAGATACTTGGCAACCGCCATCACGACATCGTTGAAAGCGCGTTCGTTGACTGCGACGTTTACTGTAGCCATAACGATCCTTACACCGTCAGAGTGATAAATGCCTTGATCTGGTCGTCTTCGATCGCGGGGTTGAACGGTACTAGCGGTGAGATGGGTGTTGGACCAATCGTCAGCACGTTACCTACGCTCAAGATGAGCGAATCGAGTGCAAGCTTTACCTTCGGCAGAACGCCCATGATGAGCATCGCCCGCAGGAAGCATTCGACTGCATTTTCGAGCCCGTCCGGTTTGATGTCGACGATTTCCAGATTGTCGAGTCGCAGCGCAATGACCGGATCGCCGGCACCGCCTTCACGCTCCACATGAAGGACGACAAAAAGGTCCAGGCAAAAGCAGATGATACCTTCACGGTTGAAAGGAATTGGCCGCGTCGGTGTCTGCTTCACCACCGGACCATCATTGGGTTGCTCCCGCGGAGGCTGCTTGATGAAGCCGCCCTTTAAGATCGACGGGTAAAAGGGCCTCTCCGTGGGCGCCAGCTTGATGAGTAGATCCTGGGTGGGACAATCCAGTCCCGCACACGCACGCCCCTTGAGCGAGAGATGTTGCGATTGAAGGGGCGGAGCAAGTTCAACCGGCAGTGAATGTACATTGCTGGGGTGAAAATCAATCGAAAGCTCGGCAAGCTGGAGGCAGTACTCGAGGCCCAATGGGCCGTCGTAGCCCGGAATGGCCAGCAGCGGTTCTTCCTTGACGATTGGATTGCCGAACGCCCGCACCTCGGGATCGACCATTCGGATGATCCTCTGGTTGCAGAGCAATTCAGGATGATTGGCAAACGTCGTCGTTCCGTAATTAAACAGCGATGGCCGCTGTCTCTGTAGTTGAAGGACAACGTTGTTGAACGACTTCTCGTGAATGCCGGCGAAAATATCGCAATGATCGGTAAAAGCCATAAGCGCGTCCCCATCAATCTTATGGATTGTGGTAAAAACGCCCTGAGCGTTTCATTGCAACATGCGAATATTATTGCGATTAGATGTCGGGGAAAGGACAGTCCGGCTTGTGGTCCCCTTCAGTGAAAACACAACCTGATTTTGGTGGCGGCGGCTGGATAAGTCCCGGTTGCTCGTCACTCAGACTGAATGGCGGATGGACCTGCTGTTCATGCCGCAGCAGTTGTATGATTCAGGTGGTCCGATTTTTGGACTAGATGAATGCCGGTAGGGTGGAGGACGATTCCCGTAATGTTTAAATATCACCAATACTGTCCTGTTGCTCGCGCCTGCGAGATTCTTGCCGACCGTTGGACGCCACTGATCGTCCGCGAGCTGCTCTTCGGCAGCCGTCACTTCAACGAACTCCGGCGCGGGCTGCCCCACATTTCGCGATCGCTCCTCGTCGCTCGCCTTCGCCATCTTGAGGACAATGGAATTATCCTACGGCGCACGGGCGCACGACCTAACCATACGGAGTACATTCTTACGGAAGCGGGCACAGATCTGGCGGACGTGATCAAGCACTTAGGTACGTGGGCAATTAGGTGGGTGTTCTCTGACCCAAACCGCGATGAGTTGGATCCCGCATTGTTCCTGTGGAAGATGCACCAACGCGTTGATCATCGTGAACTCCCGCGGCGACGTACTGTCGTGCAATTCGACCTGACTGGACGGAAAGGACGAAGGGTGTGGCTCGTTTTGGTTCCCGGACATGTTTCATCATTTTTGAAGCCTCCCGGCTTCGCTTCAGACCTGATTGTGCGAGCGGATGTTTCTGTGCTGTACCGCGTATGGGCAGGTTTTCTTGATTACGACGTCGCGCTGCGTCGTGGGGAAATCCTCCTGGAAGGGCCTCCACCACTGATGCAGGCATTCCCTCGATGGTTCATGTGGAGCCCGCTTGCGGACGTTGCACGCGAGCACCGGGATAGCCGTACACTCGCCGCCTAAAGCCACCCTCGAAAACCATCCGCCTTAGGATCTCAGATCGCAGACAGTCCGATTTTAGAACTTGTCGAGGTGGGACATCATTTCTATATTCGCCCCATCGGAGCCGCTGATGTTCGCACGAAAGCACATCAGTAGCGCGTGGGTGCAGAATGCAATCTGCCAACGGTTTATTCTCGCCAGTTCGTCTCGTTGATCTCAGTTTCCAGCTGCCAAGCCTCAGCTCGATAACCAGCGGCGTCATTCACCGAAAGGAGAGAAATAGAAATGTACACGTTTAAGAATTCGCCAATTGTCTGCGTTAACGAACACTACAAGAGAACACTGCAAACGTTTGCAATTCTGTTGATGACGTGCGCAGTGTCAAACGCTGCGCTGAAACTGCCGCCCGGGAATGCCGTCCAGCAGTGGAACACGATTGCCGAGAATACGGTCGTCGGGTCTGGCGCATTCCAAGCCGAGGGCTTTATCTATATGGCCTACGTGTCGGCGGCGGTGTACGACGCGGTCGTGTCAATCGAAGGGGGATACGAGCCATACGGCTCGGCCATGGCCGCAGATTCCGGAGCGTCCACGGATGCAGCAGTGGTCGAGGCCGCCCACCGCACGCTCGTCAATTACTTTCCCACTCAGACAGCATCGCTAGATTTTTTCCACACGGAGGCGCTGGCGTTGATTCCTGACGGTGCGAGAAAGACGGCTGGACTGGCGGTCGGGCTAGCATCCGCGACCAACATCATCAATCTTCGCGCCGGCGATGGACGCCTCACGCCAATTGCCGTCACCTCCCTGTTCTCCACGCTGCCGCCAGGGCCAGGCGTGTGGCGCCTGACGCCGGATGCCTTCGCACTGCCTCAGACGCCGTGGGTGGGCGGTGTGCGGCCTTTCATCCTCCAGGACGCAGGTCAATTTCTACCCGATCCGCCGCCGTCGCTTCAGAGCAACGAATGGGCGGAGGCGCTCAAGCAAATCAAGAAGTATGGCGAAGCAAACAGCAGCGCGCGGACAAGTGAGCAGAAAGCGATCGCGAGATTCTGGGCGGCGAATGTGGTCCGTCAATACAACCGTCTCGCCCGCGATATCGCAGACCTGCGCGGTCTTGGCTTGCTCCAGACGGCGCGACTGACGGCAATGGTCAACATAGTCGGCGCTGACGCCCTCACGTCGTGCTTGTTCGCGAAGTACCATTATTTATTCTGGCGGCCAGTTACGGCGATCGATCCAGCGGCGGTCACCGCTGACGGTTTTGGTCCCATCCCAGGATATGATGACGGCAACCCAGCGACAGCCGAACAGTTGGGCTGGCGACCGCTATTGGTTACGCCGAACCATCCGGAATATCCTGCCGCACATGGCACGATTACATCTGCGATGACCGAAATCTTCAGCAGCTTTCTCGGTACCCAGCGATTAAACCTCGACATCCATGGCTTTGACGCCACCGGACCCGCTGGAAACCTGAATGCCGTAAGACATTTCGAGATGGCGAACGACCTTCGCAACGAGATTATCTATGCGCGACTCTGGGCAGGCTTGCATTACCACTTCTCAAGCGTCGCGGGAGTGGTCCTTGGACGCAAGGTCGCAAAGTACGACCTCAGCCACGCGTTTCGACCTCAGAACTAGGACAGGACAGCGAAATGGGCGCAGGATCCTGCTCTTCCGCGCATGAACAAGACGCTTCCCGAATGCGTTAACAATAAGTCGATTTACTTAAGGGAGATAAGGTATGAAGCTCGGAATCATCGCTGCAATGATTGTCATGCGGCTGCTGATCGTTACAGCACGAAGCCAATCGCTGCCGAATCTGCTCCCGCTCCCAAACT
>DATNEX010000060.1:0-6665 GCA_035606605.1 Terriglobales bacterium | reverse complement strand
CCCGCCACACTCGGCGCAGTCCGGTCGTGGCTCACTCGGAGGAACTGGATGCCTGGATTTTGCATCGCGTACAGCTTCCACCGGGAGCATCCCGAGAGCGAACCGATAATCTTCAACGCGCGCGGGAACTGCGGCGCAAGTCGCAAGAAATGAGAAAAGAACTTCGAGCTAGAATGGACGTTCTAAAGAAGACGCTAGCTGAGGCCCGGGCGAATTTGCGGAGAGATCGAAAAATATGATTGTGGGAACGAAGTTAATGACTGTAATGGGCTGTCCTCAACCCGAATTTTAAACGGCTGTACCCTTCATCTGCTCTGCCTCCGCTTAGTTTCTGAAGTTCAGCTTTAAGCGTGGCCAAGTCGGATTGCACCTCGTCGCCCTCCCTTGAAGTGAGCGTCAACTTGGGGAGAAAACGCAAAATCGCTTCATAGGCTTCTTGGGCGTTTCTACGATGTCGATTCCGCTTGGCTTCATCTTTGGCAGTCTGCGCAATTTTGACGCGGTGAGACCAACCCGAAGTTCGGTGCGCAAGAACTCGACACCTTTCATAGCACCCTTAGTGTATCAATTCGCCATTCGGCAAACGCCAATAAAACAGGTAATTCTACGTCGAGGTCGGTGGGTGGTTATTCTCCAATCATGGCATTGCCTGGAGGTGCAGTTTCGGCTGGCACTGCCTCCATTTGGTGCGCATCTCGCCGACAGCTTTTGCCGCATTATCGGGCATTGAACGCAGTCTCGATTCAGCGTAGGGTCAAGGGAGTGTTCGGCAAGTAGCTCCAGCGAGCACCGCCTTAGGTCCCCACCGATATCAGCAAGAAGGTATGGGTTTTTAGGCACGAATAAGGTTAAGGAACTAGTGCAACAACAGGAAAGACGAGGTGGAAATCATGCAACTTCGATTGAGTCCCACCCACCCCGATTTCGGGAAGGTGGGCTTCGCCGAACTGGAAGACAGAGTTCGCAACCGAGCTTATCAACTGTACGAAAAAAGAGGGTATGCACACGGGCACGCTCTCGACGACTGGCTGGAAGCCAAGGCTGAGGTGATGGGTGTAACCAAGGGTGACACTTACCTCGAAAACATATCCGCCAGCAGGTAAGCCGGAGAGATGGATGTGCGAGTCTGCCAGATAGTCCTGCACGCAGTGCTTCACCATTTCGGGCTGGACGGGAACAACTGAAGGATGTTCGGTCCGAATAGCGAAAGCTTGATGAGTATTAGTTTAGAGGTCATGATTTGGCAGAGGTTCGATTGCAGGAAGGTGAGTCTATCGAGAGTGCCCTGCGGCGGTTCAAGCGCAAAGTCCAGACGGAGGACATTATCAAGGAAGTAAAGCGCCACTCCTATTACCTGAGCCCGATGCGAAGCGCCGCTTGAAGGAAGCCCTGGCGCGAAAGCATGCCCGCGAAAAGGTCCGTAGGGATCAGGACTGAGTTGCCCGCTGGGAATGCAGACGACAGCTACGACGCTCGTTTGTTGACCAGATGCAGGCGAGTGCGGTGTTTTTCTCTCATTTGGTCTGTCGAGACAACTTTGCGACCCAGGTCTGCGAGTTGAACAAGCCCCTGCTGGATTGCTTGCAAGCGTTCCATTCTTTTTCCGTGAGCGACTTGAACCTGGGCTCCATTCACGCCGTCACGCCGAAACTGCTCATTCAGGTTCTGGATAGCAGCGATCTCTTCTCGCAGACGTCCGATCTTGTCCCGCAGCACCAATAGATGATCCATCTGGTCAGCATAACGTATCTAGGCAGCTTCCGCGGTGATCAATGCAAGACGAGCATGCGTTCATTAGTTCACGCTCTTAGCGATACATGAACATATAGAACAATCCTGCCCCGGATATCAGTACCATCCCTAAGCTCAATCCGAACCAGGGATCAAACCTCTGCCGTTTAGCTGCTTGAGTTGTGGATTGCGGGGTCATAGTTTCTCCCGTCGGACCTGGTGGCGCAAATAGTTCAAGCAGCCAATCAACATCTCGGTGATCAGCTGTCAGCGATTGATGCGCAGGTCCGCTTCCGGATGTCTGCCGCGGAAGAAGTACAAGACGAATGAGACCAGCGCGGCACAAAGAAGAATATGAATCAGTCCGCTATTCACACGAAAGACAATCCAGCCAAGAAACCACACAAGCATTAGAACCAAGGATGCCACCATGTAGATACTCATAATCCTCCAGACCGTTCGCCGGTGGAGCGCATGAAACCGAACTCTCCTGGACCATCGCCTGCCTGGTGCGATCCGTTTCTAGTATCGAGACTGTGACTCTCAAATTACTGAGCAATATTGACCGCCGCGACGCGACCGGCTGCGCGGCTCAGAGGGGTCTCCATTTGTCCGTCTGAGCGGTTTTGACCAGATTCCGCACCTGGAATTCCTTACACTTCTCTCAGCACCAGTTTGAAAGGATGAGATTTATGGCTCCTGATAAGAAAGATCCATCCGCAGGCACCGCCCCTCTGCTTGGAAAAGTCGATGATTGGCGCGTTATCAAGAATGTCAACTCTTCGCAAACCGGAAACGAAGCCGGTTCCAACCAAAGCCATAGCGTTGACGACGCCACCGGGTACTCAAAAGAAGAAGAGGAAGTTGAGTCGAAGAGCGAGGAAACCTCATGATGGCGCGACTGGAGAGCACACAGCGGTCGAAGATGGAACCGATAACTCCCAGCTGGAAACTAACAGTCGCCGACCGTCGGCTGATGTGGCTGCAGAAACGCCACCCCGATGCAGAGGGCCGCAAACTCCAACTCTGGGCTTCAGATTCTCGCAAATAGCTTTTTTGCGTGCAGGAAAAAGCGACCTTCTAATGGACCACCCACTAAGAACCCTGCTGTACGAGTTTTTCGTTGAGCCTGTCTTGCGAGCTCTGCAGCGGCGCTGGATTTCGTTTGGTAGAAGGGAACCGCTACCTGTCCAGAAGCACTCCCATCTCGTCGTCGCCCCACACCCTGACGTACTGCGCTTTTCCAATCGTTCCCGGCCCATTCGGACCCATCTCGTAATAGACCTTTGCGTCTAAGGGAACCCGTTTCAGAGCTTCCAGCAAGTCTTTAACAGTCCATTGTTTCTCTGTCATCGTTCCTCCACCCGTGAGGACATGCGGTTGGGACCGCACAGTCGCGAATCAAAACATCAAAACATTCCTAAACCGTAGGAGGCTTTAAATGCATCCGAACGTCCTCATCAATGCTGGTACCCAGTGAAGCATCTGGCAATCTGAATTCGTGCCCGCAATCCGTGCAAACCTTATACGTTTGCTCGTTGATCGTGAATACGCGGCTTCTGTGACGATGATGACACACGAGGCAAACTGCATCATCCAATGCAGTGGGTTCATCGGTCCTGATCTCGCCTTCGTTCAAAACCTCCATTGGCGTCGAGCCAAGTCAAAAGCGCGTTTACGCTAGCGCGGGCCAGGGCAATCGAACTGTCAGCCGCGCCGTAGTAGATATTGAGAGTGTCTTTATCGGCATTCATGGTGTACCCGCAGGGGAACACTACGTCGTTGACATCACCATTGCGCTCGTACTCCGCCTCGGGACCGAAGATCCACGAATCGCCGCGGAGCAGGCATTTTTCCGGATTCTCGAGATCGAACAGGGCCAAGCCGAGCCGGTAAAGACAACCGGAGGGCGTATGCCGGACTCCGTGGTAGAGCACCAGCCAACCTCTGGAAGTCTCGATCGGCGGAGGCGACAACCCAATCTTGTTTGCATCCCACCAGGCGCCACGCCGCGCCTCCAGCATGAGTCTGTGCCGCCCCCAATGGCGTAGGTCGGGGGAGTAGGAAATCCACATGTGCGAGCCAAGCGGCGTCATAGGCCGATGGATGAGAGCCCAATAACCGCCGATTTTCCGTGGCAGCAGCGCTGAATCTTTGTCATCGGGCGGCATGATCACGCCATATCGCTCAAAAGCCCGAAAGTCTTTGGTCAGTGCCAGAGACACTCCCGGCCCGCCGCGGGAATAGGACGTGTAAGTCACCGCGAATTGCTGTAGCTCGGGAACAAAGGTTAGGCGAGGATCTTCAATGCCCCAAATCTCCTCGGGATACTCCTGCGGATTGGGCATCAACGTCGGCTGAGGATCGATCTGCCAATGATCCACGCCGTTGCGAGATCGAGCCGCACAAAGATGCGACAACCCGCGACGGTCTTCCACGCGACAGAGCAGCAACGTCGAGCCATCCGGCATCAGCGTTGCTCCCGCATTGAAGACACTGTTGATGGAATAGGGCCAATCCTTGCTGCTTAAGATCGGGTTGGAAGGATGCCGTAGAAGCAACGATTCGGGGCGGACGGTAACAGCAACGCTCATAGGTTTTTACTCATGAATAGCAATCAGGCCTTCATCGGCGCGAACGGCAAACAAGTCGACCCCAGGTTGCGGTTGCAGCGAACGCATCTCGACCAGCGCCATCAGGAACGCTAAAGTCGACTCTGCTCCCTGGTTTTGGTTTACGCGTTCCGGATGCAGGCCGTCTCGGCAGCCGCCAGTCGCGGGATCATACAGGGCAATTTCCAGATCGTTTTTGCCCAGGAACCAGTTAAACGCAGACCACGCTTCGCGAAGCCAACGAGCTTCCCCGGTCGCGCGGTAGGCTTCAAGGCACGCGGATACGGCACCTCCGGCTTCGAGAGGCTGTTGATCGAAGCGCGCCTTGTCTTGTCCTCGCCGATAGAAGCCTTGCGAGCCGATCGGCACAAAGTGATCACTATTCGGAGAACGCTGAGCTTCGCACAGCCAACTGAGTGTTCCCAATCCCGCCGAGATCATGCTCGCATCCGAACTGCTCCGGCCGGCAAGCAACACCGCATGTGACAGTCTGGCGTTTGAATACGCCAGCACATCTTCAAACCAGTTCCATTCCGGAGATTGATTCGAAAAATAAAGTTCGAGGAGCCGGTTAGCCAGTGCCGAACGCGTGTGTTGTGCGTTCCGGTCCCCTGGAAAACGGTTGAGGTACTCCTGAATACCAAGTAGGGCGAATGCCCACGCGCGGGGACTGCTGAAAGTAAGGACAGCCGGGGCGGCATTCTCGAACAGGCGTCCAGCGGCACCGCGAAGCGCCTCATTGCGCGAGCGGCCAAGAACCGTACCCAGCGCCCACAGCGCCCGCCCATGCGAATCTTCGGAACCTGTTGCCTCCGTCCATTGGCGAGCGTAGGTCAGAAAATTTCTGAACCTGTTGTTTTCCGGATTGAAGGCATGGCCGAGAAAGGCCATGTATCGCGACGTGAGTTTGTCGATTCCTTTTGACTCCACTTCCCCTTGCTGTTCGACCATGACGGCCAAAACCAGAGCGCGGGCGTTATCGTCGGTGGTGTATCCCTCACTGCAATTGGGCACAGCGAAAGTTGCATGCTGGAGCATGCCGGTATCGTCGGTCAACCGGTGCAGGTGGTCCAGGTTGAGTGTCGGCAGTAGGTCGAGATGTTTCTCCGCTGATTCGTCCGCAAACATTGCCCGCGGCCGGAGGGAGCGATCGCTCCGGGCTTGCGCAAAACTGGCCATGTACCCTTGCGCTACACGCTTCCAGACCATGTCGCGCGCATAAATGTAGGCGCGTTTGCGCATGCCATGCCGGATCGCGGGAGTGTCCAACAGCTCGACGGCTCTGCGTGCAATCGCCTCTGAATCTTGAAAGGGCACCAACGCTCCCCGGCGATCGTCCAGCAACTCGATCGCGTGCCAGTACGGAGTCGAGATGATCGCTTTGCCTGCCCCCAAGGCATAAGCAAGTGTCCCGGAAACAACTTGTGCTTCAAAACGGTAGGGTGTGATGTAGATGTCCGCGGCGCCGATAAATGCCGCCATTTCGGTGGGGCTTACAAATCGGTTGTTAAATTGCACCTGCGATTCCACGCCCATTTCTTTCGCAAGATGCTGCAAGTAGGCTCGGTAGACATCACCGTCACGGCGCAGAATGTGCGGATGGGTCGCGCCAGCGACGATGTAAATGACGTTCTTGTGTTTCGAGAGGATCTCCGGGAGCGCTTTTATCACGTTCTCGATTCCCTTATTCGGCGAGAGCAGTCCAAATGTTAGTAAAACTGCTTTTCCTTCCACACCGAAACGATCTTTGTAGAAATTGGGATCGACGAATGGCAAATCAGGAACCCCGTGGGGAACCATGTCAATCTTGCTGCCCGGCACTTTGAAGATCTCTTGTAAGAACTGCGATGAGAGCTCGCTCATCACGATGAGACGGTCCGATATACCGGCAATCTCTTCCATCACTCGCCGCTGATCAGGATTCGGCTCTCGCAGAACCGTATGGAGAGTAGTTATAACCGGCATCTTCAGTCGGCGAAGCAGGGTCAAAATGTGACTGCCTGCCGGTCCGCCAAAGATCCCGTACTCGTGCTGCAGGCATACCAGATCAAAATTCGTGAAGTTCAGAAAGTCAGCGGCTTGCTCGTACGACGACAAGTCATCCTGCTGCAGTGCGAGTCTCACTCGCTCCGGGTAGGCGTACCCCGATTCCGTGTCGTTGACCGGAACGGCGAACAGACGCGCCGATCCGTACTCCGCAGAAATTGCCTCGCACAAGTCGGTGGTAAAGGTGGCGATCCCACACTGCCGGGGAAGATAGTTGCCAATCACAGCGATTCGGCTCGGGAGGCCCGCGCTCGACCGCGGGCGAATCGCTTCCCC
>DATNEX010000059.1:0-13160 GCA_035606605.1 Terriglobales bacterium | reverse complement strand
AGCTCAAGCAAGCCGGGGCGAAGGTGGTCGGCTACGCATCTTTCTTTTTCGAGCCGCAGATCGATCCGGGCCTGGCCTACGTTCAAAAGTTGTCCGAGCTCTATCAGTTGCTGCCGCCACCTCAGCAGCAGAATCTGGCGCAATTCGCTAGCGTGTTGTCAGAGGCCGAAGATGCGCTGAACAACGATCGCAAACTGGCGGCGGCCATCACCGAAGCGGGCAATGTCGCTTTGCCCATGCTGTTCGTACTCGGCGAACCGCGCGGCAACCCCGACAAGCCGCTTCCCGACTACGTGATGAAAAATCAGATCGCGAAGGTTGCGGACCGGGTGGGTGCGCAGAACAACAATATATTCCCTGTGCCGACGCTCCAAGCGGCGGTGCCAATGCAGGAAATCGCTGCAGGAGCGACCGCCATCGGGCACCTGAATGCGCTGCCGGATATCGACGGCAGCACTCGAACAGAGCCGCTGGTGGTGCGCTACTACGATCAGTATTTCCCGTCGTTCTCAGTGATGCTTGCAGCGAAAAGTCTCAACCTCGGTCCTGCCGACATCGAACTGCGATTGGGCGAGGGCATCAAGGTGGGTAATCTGACCATTACCACCGATCCCTACTTGCAGATGCATAGTTATTTCTATAAAGACAAGGATGGCAGGGCGGCATTCCCCCTGGACTCATTTTACGATGTGATTTCCGGAAAGATTCCAGCCGAGAAGTATCGGGACAAGGTCGTGCTGATCGGGGCGACCGCCTCGGGTGTTGGTACCTATCAGGTGACTCCCGTATCTCCGGCGATGCCGCCGGTGGTCACCCTGGCACACTCGGTTTCCAGCATCCTCCAGGAAGATTTCTTCGTTGTGCCGACCTGGGGATTTTGGGTAGAGAAGCTGACCTTTTTGCTGGTCGCCCTCTATATCATCCTTCTGCTGCCGCGGCTAAACGCAGGAATGGGCTTCGCGCTTAGTGCGGCGATGCTGGCGGTGTTGATTGGAACGCACTTCGCATTGATGTCGGGCAAACTGATATGGATTCAGTTGATGGCGTCCACCGTGTTACTAGTCATCGGCCATGTATTGTTGACGACAAAACGATTCCTGGTAACCGAACGAGGCAAAGCGAAGTCGGATCTGGACTCAGCCGAGTCCAATCGCATGCTCGGGCTTGCGTTCCAAGGTCAGGGCCAGCTCGATATGGCCTTTGACAAGTTCAAGAAAGTGCCGCTCGACGATGCCGTAATGGACAATGTGTACAACCTTGCACTCGATTTTGAGCGCAAGCGCCAGTTCAACAAGGCGCATGCGGTCTATGAGTACATGGCAACTTACAACCCGAAGTTCCGTGACCTCGACCAGAAACTAAGTCGTGCGAAACAGATGTCGGAAACCGTAGTCCTCGGCAGCGGCGGCGGGCGCACGAACGCCAGCACGTTGGTGTTGGAGGGCACAGCGGTGGAGAAGCCGATGCTGGGCCGCTACCAGGTGGAGAGGGAACTCGGCAAGGGCGCGATGGGCGTAGTCTATCTCGGAAAGGACCCCAAGATCGGACGGGTCGTGGCTATCAAGACAATGGCGTTGTCGCAGGAGTTCGAGGCAGACGAGCTGGATGATGTTAAGCAGCGCTTCTTTCGCGAAGCGGAAACTGCCGGCAGGCTCAACCATCCCAATATCGTCACGATTTACGATGCCGGTGAGGAACACGATCTTGCCTATATCGCGATGGAGTTCCTGAAAGGCAAGGACCTGGTGCCGCAGACCAAACCGGGAGCGCTGCTTCCGTTGACGAAAACGCTTTCCATCATTGCACGCGTCGCCGAGGCACTTTTCTACGCGCATTCGCTGAACGTCGTTCATCGCGACATAAAACCTGCCAATATCATGTATGACCCGCAGACCGATTCCGTCAAAGTTACCGATTTCGGTATCGCGCGAATCACCGATTCATCCAAAACCAAGACCGGTATGGTTCTTGGCACGCCCTCATATATGTCGCCAGAGCAAATCGCGGGCAAGAGGATTGATGGTCAGTCCGACCTTTTTTCGCTCGGCGTCACCCTTTATCAACTTTCGTGCGGAAGCCTGCCGTTTCAGGGTGATTCAATGACGCAGCTGATGTTCAAGATTGCCAGTGAACCGCCGATTGACATCTTGACTGTCAATCCAGGATTACCTGATTGTGTTGTCGAAGTCCTGAATAAGGCACTCGCCAAAGACGTGGCGGAGCGCTATCAAAGCGGCCAGGAATTCGCGCAGGCCGTTCGTGCGTGCGCCGTCCAGTCCGATATCGTAGACGTTACTCTCTAGCAGATGCAGACATGAGCCTTATCGCCTCTCTTGAGATGGCCAAAGCCACCCACACCGGAATGGTGCGTTCACATAACGAGGACAGCATTTCGACGGACGATGAAATTGGACTTGCGGTCCTCGCCGATGGTATGGGGGGTTATAACGCAGGAGAGGTTGCCAGCGGCATCGCCACCGCGCTGATCTCGAGCGAAACCCGTGAAGCACTTATCAAGCAGGCTCCGCATGAACTGGATAGGGCCACCGGCTCGCCGCTTGCGCCCATGCTGTTGAGGAAGATCGTTGCCAAGGCCAACACGTCGATCTTTCAGTCGGCGAACAGCCAGCCGCAATATGCCGGCATGGGCACGACTCTGGTGGTCGCGTTGTTCTGCAACAACCAGGTCACCATTGCACACATCGGAGATTCTCGCTGCTATCGTCAGCGTAGCGGCAAGCTGGAGCAGATTACCCGCGATCATTCGCTGCTGCAGGAGCAAATCGACAGCGGATTGCTCACCAAGGAAGCGGCCAAACGTTCCCAGAACAAGAATCTGGTTACGCGCGCGTTAGGGATCGAGCCCGCAGTCGAGGCGGAGATCCGCACCTATCCCGCACAGCCGGGCGATGTCTATCTAATGTGCTCGGACGGCCTCAATGACATGGTCGAGGACGAGGATATCGAAATGACGCTCGAAGCTCTGGGTGCCAACCTGCAACTCGCGGCTGAGCAACTGGTGCAAATGGCGAACGACAACGGCGGGCGCGATAATATCTCGGTAGTGTTGATCAAGGTGAAGAAGGACTTCCGGGCCGACGAAGGCCTGTTTGCGAAGTTCTTTTCCTGGTTCAAATAAAAGGACGCGGCTATGGCGAAGTTGATACTGAGTCTGGATGGTCAGTTGATCAAGGAATATACCCTTAGCAAAGAGCGAACGACCATCGGCCGCAAACCGCACAACGACATCCAGATAGACAATCTTGCGGTCAGCGGTGAACATGCCATCATCATGACGATCCTGAATGATTCATTTCTGGAAGATCTGGGCAGCACAAACGGCACGCTGGTCAATGCACAGCCGGTAAAAAAGCATTTTTTGCAGAGCAACGATACGATCGAGATTGGCAAGTACAAGCTCAAATACATGAACGAGGTGCCGGCAAGTATGAGCCAGGCCGAGTTCGAGAAGACCATGGTCTTGCGCACGACCGCTGCCGCAACACCCAAGCAGGAAATCAAAAGTCCGACCGACACCCAAACAAATCTCGAGATCACGTCCAACAAGAACGAAGCAACGTCCAGCGTTCCTTCTGCGGTGAACTCCGGCCTTGGGGTGGGAACCATCCCCGCAGTGACACCGGCCGCCGCCGTGCAAACAAAGCCTTCCGTCGCACCACTACGATCCGCCCAGCCCGCCGCCGCTCCCAGCCCTGCCGCCGCTGCTCCCAGCCCCGCTGCCGCTGCCCCCAGCGCCGCTGCCGCTGCTCCCAGCGCGGCTGCCCCTGCTCCTCCTCCTGCCGCGCCCGCTGCTGCCCCAACTACGCAGGCTCAGGGACTCGGCACCATTCAGATCCTTTCCGGCCCTAGTCTGGGCAAGGAGCTACCGCTGTTGAAACCCCTTACTACGCTGGGCAAACCGGGTGTTCAAGTCGCGGTCATTGCCAAGCGGCCACATGGTTACTTCATTACCCACGTGGAAGGTGCCAATTTCCCGGTGGTGAATGGCAAGACGCTTGATGCCCAGGCGCATCAACTGGGCGACCATGACATTATCGAGTTGGCCAGCGTAAAGATGGAATTCTTCCTCAAACCCTGAAAAGTTGCTGGCCGCCCGAAACCCGGCGCGGAATTTCTCCAAGAATTCCGGCGGACTCGGCCAGCAGCGCCTCTCTGGCACATAACACGATAAGGGAGACGGCTTGAAGAAGCACCTGGTGCGCATCGCGCTTGGGCTTGTGGTGGTCCTTGTTTTTACCGGCCATGCAACCGGCCACTTCCCAATTCCCTTCGTCGATCGACTCGAAAACATTGTCTACGATGCGCGCCTGCGCCTGACGATGGCGAGGGATGTGGATGCGCGAATCGTCATCGTCGATATTGACGAGAAAAGCCTCGCAGTGGAGGGCCGTTGGCCATGGGGCCGCGACAAGCTCGGCGCGATGCTTGACCAACTCTTCGATCACTACAAGGTGGGCATTGTCGGATTCGACATCGTATTTGCGGAACACGATGAAAGCTCCGGATTGCGCACCCTGCGGGAGTTGGGAGAAAGGCAGTTGAGGGGCGATCCTCAATATCAGGCCGTGCTGAAACAACTCGCGCCCCAGCTTGAATACGATCGCGTCTTTGCGGAGAAACTCAAGAACCGCGCGATCGCCCTCGGGTACTACTTCTCACAAGTCCGGTCCGAAGATGGGAAGGGGCGTGCTTCGGGTGTGCTCCCGAAGCCGGTGCTGCCTGCCGGCACTTTCAAAGGCAGGAACATCCCGTTTATAAGCTGGAGTGGCTATGGAGCCAATCTGGAGGAATTCCAACTGGCCGCCGCGACCGCGGGGCATTTCAATCCATCGCCGGATGACGACGGAGTAACGCGTCGCGTCCCGATGCTGGTGGAGTACAACGGCGCCTACTATGAATCGCTTTCGATGGCAGTGATTCGGCTCGGGCTGGGAATGCCATCGGTCGTTCCCGGATTTCCGCCAGATAGATCCTGGTCAAGGGACTATGCGGGCCTTGAGTGGATCGAAGTGGGCTCAGTTCGCATCCCTGTGGAGAAATTTGTAACTGCATTGGTACCCTACCGGGGAAAAGAGCGCAGTTTCAAATATCTTTCCGCCACGGACGTGTTGCACGCGAACGCAGCGCTCAACGATTTGAAGGGCAAAATTGTCCTTGTTGGTACGACCGCTCCAGGATTGAACGACTTGCGTGCGACACCGGTTGCCAGCGTTTATCCCGGGGTCGAAATACACGCCAACCTCATTGCCGGCATGCTCGACGGCAGCATCAAGCAGCGCCCGCCCTACGTGCTGGGTGCTGAAGTGGCGTTACTGTTGTTCTCCGGTATAGGCATGGCACTGCTCTTGCCGATGGTGAACCCGCTTCAGGCCACCTTGCTTGCGGTAGTAGTGTTCGGTGCGGTGTTCGCGACGAACCTACTGATATGGACCAAGGCTGACCTCGTGCTTCCTCTGGCTTCAGGGTTGCTGATGATCGCCGTGCTATTTGCGTTAAATATGTCCTATGGCTTTTTCGTCGAATCTCGCGCAAAACGACAGATAACTGGCCTGTTTGGTCAATATGTCCCGCCCGAATTGGTCGATGAAATGAGCAAGGATCCGGGCGCTTTTTCGATGGAAGGCGAAAGCAGGGAATTGTCAGTCCTCTTCACCGATGTACGTGGCTTCACAACCATCTCGGAGGGATTGGATCCGAAAGATCTGTCGCGGCTGATGAATGAATTTCTGACGCCGCTGACACGAATCATCTATAAGCACCGCGGCACGATCGACAAGTATATGGGGGATTGCATCATGGCCTTCTGGGGCGCGCCCCTGCATGATTCGCAGCACGCGCGCCATGCGGTGTTGGCGGGCATGGAAATGCACCGTGTACTCGCGCAATTGCAAACCCATTTCAAGGAGAAAGGCTGGCCGCCGATTCACATCGGCGTGGGAGTCAACACCGGACGGATGAGCGTCGGCAACATGGGTTCGGAGATAAGGTTGGCGTACACCGTAATGGGAGACGCAGTGAACCTTGCTGCGCGACTGGAGGGAATAACCAAGCAATATGGCGTCAAGATGATTGTCGGGGAAGCCACGCGCGCTGAAGTGCCCGAAGTGGTATTCCGCGAACTCGACAGGGTCAGGGTCAAAGGCAAGGAAGCACCGGTCGCAATCTACGAACCGATTGGTTTGGCCGGTGAGATCGAAAGTGACCTCCAACATGAGGTAAAGCTATGGGGCCAAATGCTCAAGCTGTACCGGGGGTGCGATTGGGATATGGCAGAATTACAACTGATCAACCTTACCAAGGTCAATCCAGGCAGCGGGCTTTATGCCGTGTTTCTCGAACGAATTTCGCATTTACGCAAGAATCCGCCGGAACACGGTTGGGACGGCTCCTGGAAATTTGAAACCAAATAGCGATGCAGATCAGGATACTGGGGTGCAGCGGGGGTATCGGCGGAAATCTGCGTACGACCTCCATGCTGCTCGACAACGACGTGCTGGTGGATGCCGGCACCGGCGTGGGAGACCTGACCATCACAGAACTGCTCAAGATCGATCACGTCTTCCTCACGCATTCCCACCTGGATCACATCACCTCGCTGCCGTTTCTCGTGGATACTGTAGGACCAATGCGAGAAATGCCGGTTACAGTGCATTGTACGGAGGCCACACGCAAGATTCTCCAGGAGCACATTTTCAACTGGAAAGTCTGGCCAGATTTTACCGAAATACCGAGTAAATCCTCGCCCTGCCTGCGTTATGCGACTTTTTCCGTGGGCGAAAGCATCAATCTGGACGGACGCCGAGTCAGTATCCTGCCTGCAAATCACGTAGTACCCGCCGTCGGTTTTCAGTTCGATAGCGGCGAAGCCAGCCTCGTGTTTACGGGCGATACAACGGTAAACGACGCGCTCTGGACGGAAGTCAACAAGATAGCGAATCTGCGCTACCTCATCATAGAAACGGCATTTCCCAATATGGAAAAGGAGTTGGCGATCGCATCCAAACATCTTTGTCCGAGCATGCTCGCGGGGGAATTGGCCAAGTTGCAGCGCTCAACCCGTGTATTCGTCACGCACCTTAAACCTGGTGCGGGCACGCTCACGATGCAGGAAGTGGAAGAGTGCGCCGAGGTCTACAACCCGCGCATGCTTTCAAACGGACAGGTTTTCAAGTTTTGAATCTGCCGATCGGGCCTGGATCATGCCTATGTACCCGTCGCCGGAGGGTTAGTATCGACATGTTGCACCCGCATATGGAAGAAGGATGCGCGCCATGAGCACAGTGTTTGAAGCCAAGCCACAAGCTGGCCAGAATCTGGCCGAAATGACTCATAAACTGGAGTTTCAGAAGAGACTCCAGGCCGTAACGAACAAGATTCATGCGACCAGCAACATTGACGAGATCATGCTCGAATTGTCGCAAGACATCTGCTCGCTATTCGAGGCAGAACGGTTGACGATCTACGTGCTTTCCGAGGACCGGACTTCGATCATATCGAAGGTCAAGACCGGGCTGTCCTCATTCAAGGACCTGAAGCTGCCGATCAACGAGCAGAGCATTGCAGGGTTCGTGGCATTGTCGAAGAAGCTTATCAATATCCGCGACGTCTATGATGACAACGAGTTGCGCACGCACAACCCGAATCTCAAATTCCTGAAGGAAGTCGACAAGCGCACCGGGTTTCGCACCAAGCAGATGCTTGTGGCGCCGGTCCTCGACAGCGGTGCCGCCGAATTGATCGGTGTGATTCAGGTCATCAACTCCAAGAGTGGGCAATCGTTTTCCATCATAGCCGAGGAGGGCGCTGCGCATCTGTGCGAAACACTGGAAATCGCATTGCGCCAGCGCAGCCGGCCGGCCGCCGTATTGCGAGGGAAATACGACCACCTCGTGACCAACGCAGTGCTTTCCGTCGAAGAAATGGAACTGGCCACACGGTCGGCGCGCCGCAAGAACCTGGACATCGAGGACGTGCTTATCGACGAGTTCCAGGTCAAGCCGCCGGCGATCGGCGAGGCGCTCTCTCAATTTTTCAAGGTGCCCTATGAACCCTTCAGACCGGATCGCGTAAAGCCGCTCGATCTTCTGAAGAATCTGAAGCGCGATTATGTGCAAAGCAGCCTCTGGATCCCCATCGAGGATGTCAAAGAGGGCCTCATCGTGCTAACCGCCGACCCGGAAAAAGTGCGGGCTTCCAAGGTGGTCAGCAACATCTTTCCCAAACACAAAGTTGTCTTCAAAGTCTGCACCCATCGGGAATTCGCCGCGACTCTGGATCAGTTCTTCGGCGCTGAATCGGGCGATACCTCCTCGATCGGCGAGTTGTTGTCGACCATGGACGAAGAGGGTGACGAAGAAGGAGCGGGGGGATCGGACGACGCGTCGCTGGCCCAGGACAACGAACTGGTGAAACTGGTCAACAAGATCATCGTGGACGCATACCATCAGGGGGCCTCGGATATTCACATCGAGCCTTATCCCGGCAAGGGCAAGACCGAGGTGCGCTTCCGCAAAGACGGAACATTGCACAACTACATATCCGTGCCGGCGAGCTATCGAAACGCGATTGCCGCGCGCTTGAAGGTCATGTGCGACCTGGACATTTCGGAAAAAAGAAAGCCGCAGGACGGGAAGATCAAGTTCAAAAAGTTCGGACCCCTCGATATTGAATTGCGGGTCGCAACAATTCCTTCGGCCGGGGGCGTCGAAGATATTGTGATGCGCATTCTGGCAGCAGGCGAACCGATTCCGATCGACAAACTCGGGCTGTCCAAGCGCAATGTCGGCATTCTGAAGGAAACGGTGAGCAAACCTTATGGGTTGTTCTTTGTCTGCGGCCCCACCGGTTCAGGCAAGACCACTACGTTGCACTCCGTGCTCGGCTATCTGAACACGCCCGAAACAAAAATATGGACGGCGGAAGATCCGGTGGAAATCACGCAGAAAGGATTGCGCCAGGTCCAGATGAATCCGAAGGCCGGGCTGACTTTTGCGGTGGCCATGAGGGCATTTCTGCGAGCCGACCCGGACATCATCATGGTCGGCGAAATGCGCGACAAGGAGACCACTTCCACTGGCATCGAGGCTTCCCTGACCGGCCATTTGGTATTCGCAACACTGCATACCAATAGCGCTCCGGAATCCATCATCCGCTTGCTCGACATGGGCATGGATCCATTCAATTTCGCCGACGCGTTATTGGGGATTCTTGCCCAACGCCTGGCCAAACGGCTGTGTTCGAAGTGCAAAGCCCCCCATGTTGCAACGCAGGAGGAGCTCAAGGCGGTTCTCGAGGAGTACACCGTCGAATTGCGCAATACAGAAATGTGGAAGCGAGATCCCAAAGCCGCCTATGAGACTGTGTACCGGGAGTGGGTGAAGATGTTTGCCGACGATAAGGGACAGTTCACACTGTTTACTCCGGTCGGTTGCGATGCCTGCGGGGGAACCGGTTACAAAGGCCGGGTCGGCCTGCATGAATTGCTGGTGGGTACCGACGCAGTCAAGAAGCACATACAGGAGCACGCCCGCGTCGCCGAGATTGTTGCCACCGCCCTGGCCGAAGGCATGCGCACTCTCAAGCAGGACGGCATCGAAAAGGTATTGCAAGGCGTGACGGACATGCTTCAGGTCAGGGCTGTTTGCATCAAGTAACAAATCTGCATCGGGGCATTGTGGACTCGCGACTCCGCCGATGACAGAACCGATTTCCACTGAACTCTTCCGCCGACTGGAGGAACTCAATGCGGTCGGTATTTCCCTGTCCAAGGTCAAAGACACCAATCGCCTGCTGGAGGCGATTCTGGTCGCCGCAAAAAAAATTACTAACGCCGACGGCGGCACGCTCTACCGTGTGGATACCGACAAGAAACTCGTCCATTTTGAAATTCTGCGCACTGACTCGCTGAATATTGCGATGGGCGGCACAACCGGAGTCGAGGTGCCTTTCTACCCGGTGCGGCTATATGACGACGAGGGGCGGCCTAACAATTCCATGGTTGTTGCATATGCTGTTCTGCGTGATGAGACAGTCAACATCGCGGATGCTTATGCGGCGAAGGGCTTTGATTTCAGCGGAACCAAGAGCTTCGACGGCAAGACCGGCTACCATTCGGAATCATTTCTGACGGTGCCGATGAAAAACCATGAAGACGAAGTCATTGGCGTCTTGCAACTGATCAACGCAAAGGACCGGCAAACCGGAGCAACCGTGCCGTTCTCCGAGGCCGACCAGCGGCTCGCGGAATCCCTGGCATCGCAAGCGGCAGTCGCACTCACCAATCGCCAGTTGATCAATCAACTGGAGGGGCTTTTCGAATCGTTCATCAGTTTGATAAATGCGGCGATCGACGATAAATCCCCCTACACCGGCGGACATTGTCAGCGCGTTCCCATTCTCACGATGATGCTGGCCGAGGCCGTCAATGATACCAACGACGGTCCCCTGGCCGATTTCAAAATGACGGAAAAGGATCGCTATGAACTGAAGATCGCCGGGCTGCTGCATGATTGCGGCAAGGTCACGACGCCTGTTCACGTGGTGGACAAGGCGACCAAGCTGCAGACCATTTTCGATCGCATCGCGTTGATCGACACGCGATTCGAAATACTCAAGCGCGATGCGGAAGTCGCGGCATTCAAGTCCAAGCTCGCAGCGGCTGCAAACCATGGCGGCGAATGGGAAAAGGCTGACCGCGCGCTAAAGGCGCGGTTGCGCCAGTTAGACGAAGACCGGCAGTTCTTGCGTTTTTGCAATTTTGGATCGGAGGCGATGCGCGAGGAAGATCGGCAACGCGTACGCGACATTTCCGCCACTTATAAATGGCGGGATGTAGAGGGCAAAGAAACAGAGTTCCTGTCGGCCGATGAAGTCGACAATCTGACCATTCGTTCCGGGACTCTGACGCAGGAGGAGCGGCAGATCATCAATCATCACATCGAAGTGACGATCAAGATGCTTGAGTCGCTGCCATGGCCCAAGCATCTCAAAAGTGTTGCGGAGTACGCGGGTGGCCATCATGAGCGCATGGATGGCAAAGGCTATCCCCGCGGATTGACGCGGAGTCAAATGTCGGTGCAGGCACGGGTGATGGGAATCGCGGACATATTCGAAGCACTTACAGCGAAGGATCGTCCGTACAAGAAAGGCAAGACGCTCACTGAATCGCTTCGTATCCTTGGCAGGTTCAAACTCAACGGACACATCGATCCGGATTTGTTCGATGTATTTATCAGCAAGAAAGTCTACTTGAGGTACGCCGAACAGTTCCTCGACCCTGACCAGATCGACGAGGTGGACGAAGCATCCCTCCCGGGCTATCAATCGCGGTGACAAACTTCGTCAGATACTGCCGATTGGTCTCGCGAGAGGGGACGATCTCTCTGAAGCAACCTGTATACATTTGGATTCCAAAACGTTGCTTGACCCCCTTTCTAACTTGAGACGGCGGTTAAAAATATGTCATATCTAATTGTTGTAAAAGAGAATTTTCAATGGCCTTTGAAGAATATAAACGCCGGGAGTCCAGCGCGAAACTGCTTGGCATGGGGCTTGCGGAGTTGACACCGAACACCTGCATGCAGAGTGTTTCCTCATCAACCATCAAGGAGTCATTCATGAAGGCCGTACAAAAGGGTTTTACCCTTATCGAACTGATGATCGTAGTCGCGATCATCGGTATTCTGGCAGCGGTTGCGTTGCCGGCGTACCAGGACTACACCGCACGTGCCAAGATGTCAGAAGCCATTCTTGCTGCCTCGGCCTGCCGTACCAGTGTTACTGAATCTACGCAGTCGTCGTCAGTCCTGCCCAATCCGGGCAACTGGGGCTGCGAATCCAAGACTGGCACGCAAGTATCCAAGTACGTGACCTCGATCGGTACCAATGCCGATGGCGGCATCCAGGTTATCGTGACCGGCATCAACACCGCGACCAACGGCAAGGGCATTATTTTGTTCCCCTGGGCCGACGCTGCCCGCAGCACCAAGATCACCGCTGGATCGGCGATTGCGGCGTGGGACTGCGGTCCGGATACGACGCTCAACGGCGCCACGGACATCAGCAAGTACTTGCCGGGTTCATGCCGTCAGGCCACTACCGCCAGCGGATTCGCGACTGGCACTTGATCGACCGAATCACCGGGGCGGTTTGATTGCCCTGATTGCTTCAAAAGAAGGCGCCTCAGGGCGCCTTCTTTCTTTGAGCGGAAGGTGTCGGGTGTTTAGCGGGCTTGGTGACCGGCTGCAGATCAGACACAAGATGGCAAATCAAATTTTTCCCGGCAGGGAAAGAACATGTCTGCTTCCGCTTTTTCTCGTCACAGCGAACCTAACGCGATTCATGATTCGGGAGACGTTGATGCAAGGCGTTGTTGATGATTCCAGCGCCCCCGGCAACGTGCACGGAAATCAACGATGTTCGATTCCACTTTGAAGCTATCTGCCGTGGATCGCCGGATGTTTCTTCTGCCGGCGCTCGCGGCAGTCTGTTTGTACCTGATGTTTGCTCCGGTCTGGGTTCCGGGATTGACACCACGGATCTATGACGATGCCCGCTGTCTTGAATTGATCCTGCTGGCGCTGGTTGTCGTGCAGCTACTATTGCCACCCTTCGCCGCCACGGTCGTGTCCAGTTGGGTTTCCCTGGGCAATTGGCCCCGCGTCCTGATTGCTATCTTGCTGGCAGGAGGCGTGCTGAGCACCCTGAATTCTGGGTCCGTCAGATTCGGGGCAATGGAAATGGCCCTCACCGCGCAGCTTGTCGTGCTATTCCTGGTATTGACCAGTGCGGTTCGCGTCGAAAAACAAAAGACCGAAACTGCCCTGTCAATAGCGCTATCCATCGGCGCCGGCTTGTTGGTACTGAAATTCTGGACTACCTATGTCCTGTACGTCGTCGAGAGCAAGGATTTCCCCTGGTTATCCCCGTTTCTGGATTTCGCGAACGTCCGGTTTTTCAGCCAATACCAAGCTTACAGTCTGCCCCTGATCCTTCTGCCCGTGTTCTTGCTCAATCTTACGAAGCGTTGGCGCGTGCTGCTTTACGTCGTTGCAGTCAATTCCTGGGCATTGCAATGGATAGTCAGTACACGCGCAGTGTGGGTCGGTTTTGCACTTGCCGTGCTGAGCGTTCTGTTCTTT
>DATNEX010000018.1:0-11419 GCA_035606605.1 Terriglobales bacterium | reverse complement strand
TTGCTTGCGGACCTCGCACGCAACTTGGCTGGTTCAAGCGGGAGCCGACCCGAAGTCGGTGCAGGGGCAGATGCGGCATTCAAGAATCGCGACCACGATGGATATCTACGCACAAATCGTGCCGGCGTCACAACGGCGCGCGCTAGAAAAGTTATCCCAGTTCGCGAAACAATCTGCTGGAAATCCTGTCCCATTGTTGTCCCAATAAATTCGCTGTTTTTGGAGTGCTGGAAGTGCGGAGAACGGGAGCTAACGAATTGAAAACATTTGGTGGAGCTAGTCGGGATCGAACCGACGACCTCATCGTTGCGAACGATGCGCTCTCCCAGCTGAGCTATAGCCCCACTCGGGTGATGTATAGATCTTATCATCGCTCCCCCAGGCGAATACCGACTGATGCCGATGCAATGTGTGAGGCGTCTCGGTGGCAAACCTGACTCAGGTTGCGGTTTCGGAGCTTAATCGACTCGAGGGACAGAATCGCTCAAGCGCTCGTGGGACAAATTTTGCCTACTGAACCTCAATACATGGAGCGTCTGGCAATTGCCACCGATCCTCACCGGCACCGAGTCAGCAGGTCGGGGAAGAGGACGAGAGGTCAGCTCGCTGCAGACCGATCGCTAGTGTTTCGCCACGCGGTCGCCCAATTCACAACCGTCAGCACCCGCTCGGCGGTGTCTTGGATGTAGGCAACTTGCTCTATGGCATTGTGCTCTTCTTCTCCGCTTTTGAACGTGTAGAGGGGAACCTCCATCTTTGAAATCGGTAGAAGGATGGCCTCTTCTTGATGTACTACCCCCTTCTGAAATCGTGCCTTGAAGCCAGAGATGTCCGACCGGACTAGCGTTTTCGCGTCCTGGTCCGATCCAATCGGTGCTCCACTGATGTAGATCATGACGGTTGATGTCCCTGCGTCAGAACTTTTCGGAACAAAGCATGCAAAGCCTGGTCCATTACTTCGTTCCCAATCCTTCGGTGTATCGAACGCCAATAGGCCGGCTTCTGTGAGAAGCATCTCGTGGATGTCTTTATCATCACCGGAGCTAGCTTGAGCAGATTTCGCTTTTGGTGTTTTGCTCTGCCCCTGGGAAGCCGTAAGCGCTACCGCTGCGAACAAGAGGCTGAATGTAAGCAATGCCTTCCGATGGCTCATTGATTGGGATTATCCGCGTTCGGAGTGGATTGGGATTATCCGCGTTCGGAGTGCGGCCGGCCAAGACAATTGTTTAACGGCGACAGTCGGAAGTTCGGGTTGGACGCACCCCCCATAAGTATGGAGATTCAACGACGATCTAGCTGGGGCGTGATTTTGATGTCATTTGGTGACTCAGAATCCGAGGCTCTCAGCGGGGTCCGCGTTTTACCGCCTTCACGCTTTTCTGCAACAATCCTTTGCGCTACGCGATCTTAGTCCCTCTTTCAAGGCTCAAGCACATCTTTAAGGCAGACAGGGCATGCAGCGCATTCGTAACTGCTTCCCGTTCCTCCTTGCCGTTCGAGTCAGCAAACAACTCGCGTTCCCGCCGAAGCAGCGCTCGCTCCGCTTCGGTGATGCGCACGGCGACTCGAGTTCGATCCGTCTCGAAGACAGCCTGAAGGTACAGGTCACGCCAATCAAAAGATGCTCGGAGGCAGTCATCCATAGAGTGGGCCTCATAGAAAGCGGAATCCGTTCTCGCCGGGACTGCATGCGAAAAACGTCAACTCCTAATATCAAATCCTCTTTGGGCGCCTAACTGTCAACATTGACAGCCCAAGGTGAAGCCGATAGGCTCGGGCCGGAGAAGGGCTTTCAACTGGCGATATTGAGATTTGTCAGCAATTTTCTGTGAGTTCCCTGACGGCTAGTTTTTCAAAAACGAAATTCAGAATTGTTAGATACTGTAGCGGCTTAACGAGTCGCCAAAATGGCGTGGGAGGATCTCATGCGACGGGCTCTTTGCCTATTACTGTTTGCACCTTGTTTTCTTTCGGCTCAAACTTCTCAGGTCCCCGAAATCCCGTACCGTTCTGTACCTGACTTCCTGCACCTTCCGGTCAATCTGTATTTTGGTGAGGTGGCTGGCGTTGCGCTCAATTCCAAAGGGCACATCTTCGTTTTCTCTCGGGGCGACACCACTGGTCCCGCGTATGCCGCGGCTGCAGCACAACTTTTGGAATTTGGGCAGGATGGCAAGTTTCTGAGAGAGATTGGACACAACTTGTACGCATGGTCTTACGCCCACACGGTCAAGATCGACCCTCAGGACAATATTTGGGTGACGGATAAGGGCTCTGATGTTGTCGTCAAATTTAATCCCCAGGGACAAATCTCCATGGTGTTCGGACGGAAGCAAGAAGCCTCCGACGATGGCACAGGCCCCTTGAAAGAGGTCAATCCTCCACTGCATCCAGAAGACGGTTTGTTCAGGCAGGTAACCGACGTGGCTTGGGATTCTGCAGGAAATACTTATATCAGTGACGGCTACATCAATTCGAGAATTGCGAAAGTCGATAAAGACGGCGATTGGCTGATGTCATGGGGAGAACCGGGAAACAAACCAGGTCAATTCGATACTCCACACAGCCTTGCGATTGATGCGCAAGACAACATTTATGTAGCAGACCGTGGGAACCGCCGCATTCAGGTTTTCGATGGGAGTGGCAAGTTTCTCCGCCAAATCACGATTGATGTTCCGGTTGACCCAAATGCACGACCGGCAATCGGCAACAAAACAGACCATCCCTCCGGATCGAGAGCGCCAGGCTCTCCCTGGGCGATCTGCATCACCCCTCCTCCCCTTCAGGTGATTTACAGCTCCGACGGTTTCCCGGGTCGAATATATAAGCTTAGTCTCGATGGCACCGTTCTCGGCGTGTTAGGGAAGTCAGGCAAGCAACTCGGCCAGTTCGGATGGATCCACGAAATTGCTTGCCCATCCGAAAACGAGTTATACGTAGCCGAGATCTTGAACTGGCGTGTGCAAAAACTGGTTCTGAGCCCGAGATCATCTCCCACCGTCAAATGAGGAAAATAGTGGGATTTATCGCTCGCTGGCAGAGGAGAGGAGCTGAAAGGTCCAGATTTACTGGACCATCTCTGGCCTAAGAGTCAGAGCCCTCAGACCAGCACTAACAAATTGCCTACCCTCGAGCGCGGCTTTGACCGCAGGAGTCAATTCTCTTGAAGCCGCTGCTTTCAAGACGTAACCACTTGCGCCTTCGTGGAGGGTCGCTTCAGCGATATCGCAGGATGCATTTTGGGTGAAGAACACGACCCTACTTTTTGGTGAAACCTTCCTGATCTTTCGAGCCACCTCGATGCCATTCATGGTGGGAAGGCCAATGTCTAGCACTATAAGGTCTGGCTGCAGGGCTTCGGCTTTCCACACGGCATCTAAGCCGTCCGCTGCTTCCTCAATGATGCACAGTCCCAGCTTTGACCGGAGAGTTGCACACACAATCCTCCGCCATCGTTCAAAGTCGTCTACGACGAGTGCGCGAACCTCTTGCAATTCTGCCCCCCTGAGCAAGAACAAGACTCCGATGATAAAACGATTCACATCTGTTGAATGCGCCAAGATACGCCACGTAAACCGTCACGATCAAACTGATTTTCTACTCTGCTTTCCGTAGCGGCCGGCTGAGGCCAGCAACCTGCGGCGGTACAGCCAGTTCGGTGACGCCTCCAGCCCATCCTTCATCGGAAAGGCGTGTCATTCCTAAAGCAGACCCAGGTAAAGCGTTGCATGCCCCTCCCGCCTGGTCGGGAAACATCCTGCAAAGCATCTTCGTCGAGAACCTGGTCTGTTTCCGCCCGCTGGGTGACCCGACGTCACACTCGATGGTGAGAAGCTGCAGCTCGATTTGCTCGGCAAACCGGAACAACAAAGCACCAAAGGGGAACTAAAACCACCTCCCTGCGGATTCACCTTTTCTTGTGAACCGTGGCCAACTATCCGTGTTTCGCGGCGGGCTCAAATTGGGGCTGGCAGCGATGGAGCTGTCCATTCAAAACGGTGTAGCTGAGCCCTACTAACACGAAAGTGGTGCGGTGTTCGCGGTATTGAGGTTCTCACTTCAGGTTCCTATGCTTAGAGGCCAGGAACCCGGAATCGCAAAGGACGATTCTAACCATGCCGAACTACTGGCTTCATATGCTCAAGCAAGAATCGACGGCTCCCTCGATAGTAGTTGCCGTTTCCAGCTTTCCAGTGCAGGACGGATCATCGATCCCCACTGCAAACTACGATTCCTGGGATAATCTGCACAACGCCCTGTTAGCCGTCGGAATCGAGGCGTGTACGTTGCAGAACGTCGAACAGAGCCTGGCCGATGAGGGCTTCGTTACCTTCACCGATGTCTCCCTCACTCCTAATCAGCTCACAACTCTCGGCTTCGGAAACCTCGCAGAACTCTCTATCAGCGCAAGCGTGTCCCCGTAGTTGATGTCTCCAACGCTCAGGGAACGGAGTTCTGTTTCCGTCGCGCAAAGGCGAACTTCGCTAGAAACTGGTGATTACTCGAGGTACTTGCAAGGCAGGAAAGCGAAAGCCGGTTAGAAGTGCCTTGCTGGATTTTCGAGGGTCGCAGCTGCTTGCTGATGATGGGGCGCCATTCCCGCCGGTTTGACGTCGTTCTATGTTTCGAATAATCGAGCTGCTGGATCATCCACCATCAAGTTTTCAACAGTCCAGGTAATATCACTCATCTCCGCGACGCCGTGCTGGCAAGTTCGCGCCAGGTGATCAACTTAATGTTCTCCTGAACCAGAATCTGGCGAAATTGATCGCTACTAAAGAAATCGAAATCGCGCTGCCTCCAAGCCGAGCCCCAGGTTGAGCGCTCCCTCGTCGCAGCGCGTAGTTCCTCGTTGTCGAAACCAGGATGAATGACAAATTCCGTCACCCCAGGTTTCAAGCTTCTCAGCGCCGAAATGTAAAAGTCGGCCCATTTCCCCGTTGGCACTTCGGGGCCGATCGTGACCGTATGGTCAAGAACTATGTCCTCAGCACCAAGGCTCTGCTGTAGATAAGGGTGATCGGCAAACCAATCTCGGGTGACAAAAACCGGCAACTTGTATTCGTGAGCTAGTCCTACCATTACATCGAAAAGTTCCTTCCCATTCACGATGAGCCGGTACTGGTGCGAATCAAGGTGTGTAGGACGAACCCCCATCGCCAGCGCGCGTTCGATCTGGGCACGCAATTCGATCTCAACCTCTTTCGCATTAACGTGTTGATCGTGTTCCCAGTCATGATGGAAATATCCATTCTCATCCACAAGACTAGGCACTTTGTTGGCGGGCGCTGCCGGACCCCAACGGTAGTAAACCCGTTCACTGGTCACCGTGAGGTGCAGCCCGAAGTCTGCGTCGGGATGAGATTTCGCGTAGTCAGCGATCTCGGGGAACCATGGGCAGGGCACCATCATGCTCGCAGAGTTCACCGTTCCAGCTTCCAGGCTTTGAATCGCCGCGGCATTCACCGCATGCGTTTCACCGAGGTCGTCGGCGTGAACAATGACCAGCTTTGTGCCGGGCGGATATCCCAGGCGGTCGGCCAGAGTTTGCGCGCAGGTTCTAGGTGGGTAAGCCAAAAGGAAGTAAGCCAGCAGCAATAGAACAGACGCGTACTTTCCCCTCTTTTCAATCCGAGTGCGATGTGACATGAGAGATCACTCTCTTGCGGGATTCATGGGCTTTCCAATTCTATTGATGCCGGGCGTTTACGCAACTCGCCGTCAACCACCAACGTGCTGTTACACGTCCACATCGCTCATTTCAACGGGGAGCAGATTTGAAAAACGTTGCCCTCAGGATCAACCGCGTCGCATGCCTCTCCGGGTTTCTGCCAAGGACGCCGCAAAATTTGGATTCCCAGAGACTCCAGCCGTGCACGCTCCAATTCAACGTCCGTCACTTCAAAGATGAGCTTGACGGCTTGCTCTTCGCGTGGGATCGGCGGAGATTCAATCTCGATGCGCTTCGCGATCTCAGCAGGAATGGCATGAAGCGAAAAACAAGCGCCACCAGTCTCGAAGGTGGCCCAAGCATCAGTCCAGCCCTGATTGCTAGAACCCGTGCCTAGCATCTCGCCGTAAAAGCGCTTCATGCGTTCGAGGTCTTTTACATAAAGTATCGCGCTACGCAGTTGCATAGTGAACGATGATAGCCGAAGGGATTCGCTCAGCTCACGGTCCTGATGCTTGTCCAGCTTTCTGAGAGTCTTGGCGGTGAGACGGAATGGCCGTCACTCTCCTCCACAATTAGCGATGAATCAAATCACGACCCACCCCCCGATCCAGCTGTGGCGAAGTCTTTCGTGACATTTCTTTAGAGAATTCATTGGCACACCGCCTGGTATGCCGGGGGAACCACCATCGTTGAGGTTTACAAGGCGGTCCAGCCGCCATCAATGAGAAGCGTGTGACCGGTAATGAGTGCCGCGGCCGGGGAAGCAAGGAACACTACGGTACCCGCAACATCTATGGGCTCACCAATACGGTGTAACGCCGCGATGCGCTCGATCACGTTGCTTCGAAACGTCGGGTCCGCCAGCACCGATTCCGTGCCTGGCGTTTGAATGAATGTGGGTGCAACCGCGTTGACTCTGATGTTGTACTTACCCCATTCCACGGCCAGACACTTGGTCAAGTGCGCAATGGCGGCCTTCGTCATGCAATAAACCGACTCCGTCGGCAGCGCCACAAACCCCGCCTGCGAACTCATGTTTATGATGCATCCGCGCTTTTGGCGAATCATGATCCGGCCGGCCGCCTGACTCGCGAAAAATGTCCCTTTGAGATTCACCCTAAGAGTCACATCGAAATCTTCCTCACGTACATTCTCCGCAAGATTTTCCGGAGATAGCCCTGCATTATTCACCAGGAGATCGAGTCGCCCGAAATGTGCAGCCGTATCCTGAACAGCGCGGGAGATCTGGTCGAGTTGTGTCATGTCCATCTGCAAGGACAACACACGTCGGCCGACGGCCTCAATTTCTCTTGCCAGCTCATTCCCGGTTTTCACATCTCTCAGACCGAGCGCCACATCGGCACCAGCGTGAGCAAGAGCCAGAGCAATGGCGCGGCCCAGGCCGCGACCAGCGCCAGTCACTAATGCCACGTCACCGGTCAGGTCAAATCGAGGAAGGTCATTGGCCACTGGAATCTCCGTCCGACTGGTGTTCAGCACTGTGGTTTTTAACATACGTCAGCCTAGCCTGACAATCAGTGCCGTCACTTCTTAATCGCCAGCATTCCTTCAATAGGCGTGCTGGATACTAACAAGGAAAAATCCAGACCCGAGACAGTCCCAACTACAATGCAACAAGGCTAGCTTGCCAGACCCGAACCTACCCAACGATGAAGACAATATTCAGTGCCGTTCCGCTCGCCTTGGAGGCAGATTTTACAGATGAATTGCAGGGGAGGAGCACAAGCATCGCAAAGTTCACGCGCAAGCGGGTGGTTTTCCAGATCTCCCTAATCGTTCATGGAGGTAGACGATAGATCCCCGTATCCGTTTGTCTCCGTCCTCATGCAAGCGGGAGTTTGGCGTGATTCTCAGAATAAGGGAATGCGTCGAGCTGGATTATCTTGACGTGCAGTCTTCCAAAGACAATCCAGCTCGTGCTCACTGCGGTCTTCCATGAGCAGTCCTAAGATGCCGCATTTCTTGGGCAAATAAAGCGCCAAGAAACGCCACCGCGGAACGCGACTCACGAGTCAAAGATGCCTTCGATTAGATTGTCTATCACTTATTGACGGGCGAAACGACTAGCGAAAGTGCGAAGTTTTGGCATCGGCCTATTTCCAACGTTCGGCGAAGAATTCCCATTCGCTTATCACATTGGCGTCGCCGGAATGGGAAGCCGCACGTTAAACCGGCCGAAGACTTGCAGAAATTCAATGAGAACATCGTGGGGAGGATCGAGGTCATTTCCGAGTTCCGCGGATGATCCACAGGAGCAGCATGGTGAGGCGTGGTTGGCAATCAGAGCAGACCTCGATCCTGTCAGGGTGGAAAAAGGGATCGTTCACCGACGGCCAATTGATAGGCCACCAGTCGCCGTTGCTGCTCCAGTTCTTCAAACACCAAATTTGTAAAACGGTTTCGAGAGCAGCTCTTTCATAACAACCCCGAGATCGAGTAGCGACTGGCTGCAGTCTCCGGAGAAGCAGGAGCCGTGCATGGCGGCGACTGTCCTGGGCTTCAACGACGCCAGTCCTTGCAGAATCAATTCTGTGTTAGGCGTATAGGGAACGTACCCCGCGAGAGGTCCGGCCTGGTAATTCGCCAGCGTCTCTCGACAGCGGTCGATCACACTCGATTGGGAAAGCGGCTCACACTCGCCGTCCTGATGAAAGAGATCAGAGCTAAAGAGCGTCCGCTCCGTTTCTTCAAACAGCACTCCCGCGTCCCATCCGTGCGGCAGTTGCGGTGTCTGATAGTACCGGAAGCGATACTTGCCAGTAGTGATCGGTTCTTGCGGGCCAAATATCCTAACCTCCTGGCCCACAAAGTCGTTTACGCTGACTAAAGCTCCAACCGCGCCGCACGTGGGCTGGGCCTTGGGAGCAACCGCCATCCACTCTTTCAGCGCGCCACACTCATCCGATTCGAAATGGCTCCAACTAATCCACCGCAGCTGCGCTGGATCGATCACCTTACTCAAACCCTCTTTGACTTCCGGGAACATTCCACGCAGTCCGGTATGAAAAAGCAACGGCTCATCGTCCTTGACTAGAAAATGATTGAACTGGAGATTAATAGCGGAAAAGAAGACGGTGATTCGATAGACGTCGGGCGCGATTTCGGTGACTGTAGGCAAGGAACACCCCCCTCGTAGCAAAATTATATGAGGGAAATACTGGGCAACTCAGAACGGCAAACCTTAAGCATGAGAAATAACAAAACAATTACGAAAGCACCTCCGGAATTGCTCGCTCAAAATGAGCGCAACTCTTCGCCATCAACGGCTTCAAGGCTCGAACACTAGATGACAGTAGCTGGCTAAATTCTTCTCTCAGAAACAAACCATCAGAGAAGATGAGGGGAAGCAGCTCTCACCACCTCCACGCAACCGAGTTTTTCGTTGGAGACATGACCCTGAATCGGTGTGCAGCCCGCATTCCGTCACCTGTTTGGCGAGATCGAGAAATCATGCACTTTCGCAATGGGAGCTCGAGCAGGGCGCACAGCCCGTCAACTTCGCCTCGGGGTAAGCTCTCGGCGCGTTTGCCAGGGCCACCACGGCGTGCCATAGCAGCGATTCTAGCACTTTCGCCTCTTGTTCGCCTAGCTGGGTATGCCCGAATGCAGGACCTGAGGTGCTTTAGAGGCGCTGACGAGGCTTGTGGCAGCGAGGGGATTGCCCCACCAGAACCTCCAGCTTAGGCGGCGGCGTTCCACGTTCGCCGCGCCGAGCGTCTGTAATTCGCGTGCGTAGAGGCGAACCGCGCGGATGTCCACGAGCACCATCCGGCCACCGGGCTTAAGAACGCGAAAGCCCTCTGCCACAGCTTTTCTGCGCTCATCGTTTGAGCGGATGTTGTGGATGGCGAGGCTAGATACAACTACGTCGAAGCTCGCGTCCTGAAACGGAAGCGAACGCATATCCCCGGTTTCGATCTGCACTCGATCGGAAACACCTTCGAGAGATGCGTTGCGCAGCGTGACCTCGCGGGCGTTGCCTGATTGATCCATGGTGTTCCAGATATCGACACCCGTCACATGGCCGGTCGTTAGCTTCCTGGCGACTCCAGTCAGGACTGCGCCCCGACCACAGCCCATGTCAAGCACCGCCTCGTCACCGCGCAGCTTGAGGTGCTCGAGAATTCTCGCCCATTCGATGAACTTCCCATAACGAGTCGTGTACCAAAAGCTACCGGTGTTAGCGAGAAAGACAAGAAAGTAAAGGCCCACCACCAAGGCAGTGTGATGCGATCCCCGCAACAGGGACGTCAGCGAGCCGATGCCGGCAATCGCGGTCGCTCCCGCAAAGGTCGCAAGTGCATAGGGTGCATCAAAGCCGTATTTGCCGCGTCGCATTGGCTGCAGGATTGTAGGTGAGCTCCTCTGCTTGCACAAGCGTACATGGCAGTCGCCGCACTTCTACCCAATGATTTGCTGAATCCTTACCGATCGACGCCTCGCGCCAAGAGAATCCCGCAGCTGGGCAACTCCCGTTTGACAGAAGGAATATAACTAATGTAGCGAGGTGCCTATGAGGTGTGTGCTGGTTTGCGTAAGTCTTCTATTTCTCTTAGGCGTCTGCAGTTACGCCCAGAACTCCTCGTCAGAAACATCAACGACTGGCACAGCGCCAGCCGCGACGGGCAGCAATCTAGACTCCTCTATCGGAGCAGCTTCGGACCGAGCCCGGGCTCAGGGCCAGGCTAAGCCTTTGTCCGACAACGACGCTGATAACAGCCCTTCTGAGCATCACACACGTGTCAGGCTGGGTGGAGTTGCGGTATCAGCAGGCTACTCTAACTTCTTCCCGGGATTTTATCCGTACGACCCCTTTTACTATCCGCTTAGCGCGACGTGGTGGAATCCCTTCTGGGGTTTCTACCCTCCGTTTCCGCCTGACTACTTCAGCTCGGGAAACGGCAAGGGTGAACTCAAGTTGAGCGGTCTGCCAAAGAATGCGTCGGTCTACGTGAATGGTGGCTACGCCGGCACGGCTGATCACCTGAAAAGCTTTTGGCTCGATCCGGGAGTCTACGATTTGGAGGTATCGGTTCCTGACGGACAACGCTACAAGCAGCGGCTTTATGTGCTTACCGGAAAAACCTTGCATATTGATCCAAAGGCTATGACGACGATCAAAGAAGGAGAGCAACTGTGAACAAACTCATCCTTGCGTTTACGCTTTTTTATTCCGTTTCGTCCGCGTTGGCAGGGCCAAAAGGAACAGTACCGCGTTCGGCAGCAGAGCAATATCCCGTACATGCGCAGGGCGACGGTTTCAGTGTCGGTGCCAAGTTACTCAGTCGGCGGGACGCACGGAAAACCTTCGTCTCGGATGTGAACAGCTGCTGCATTGCGGTTGAGATTGCTGTTTACCCCAACAAAGCCCAGCCTCTAAATATCTCGCTCAATGATTTCGTGCTTCGCCTCAAAAACTCCGAATCGGCCGTGAAAGCCTCCAGCCCCGGGACCGCTGCCGCCTCGATTCAAAAAAATGCAAAGAGTGGACGCGATATTTCCGTTTACCCCACGACTGGCGTCGGATACAGCTCGGGAAGCGTATACGATCCGGTAACCGGCACGCGTCAGGGTGGTGGTGTCTACACGCAGACCGGCGTAGGAGTCGGAGTAGGCGAGCCGAATGGCCCGGGCGTCAGTGATCGCGATCGGGGCGTCATGGAAACGGAACTCGCGGAAAAGGCGCTGCCGGAAGGATCTGCCTTAAGCCCCATAGCTGGTTAT
>DATNEX010000184.1:0-7858 GCA_035606605.1 Terriglobales bacterium | reverse complement strand
ACGGCGCTGAGTTATGCGGGATATTTGGCGTCATAGTTCAGGAGGCAACCCTTGACTGTCCGTGTTGTCAGGCTTGGAACCCCTCGCATCGAAGGAGAAGGTGTTCGCATCGGAACTGTGCGTCGTCCGCCTCGTGGTGTTCCCAAAACAGACTTCGCAACCAGGAATTGGTACGACGTCTGGCTTCCCATCTTGGCGCCGAGCCTCGTCACGATGAAACTGGCACAGGAAGCCAAGACGCCGACTCAGTGGAAGAAATTTGTAAAGAGATACCGGTCCGAAATGGCCAAGCCTGACGCCAATCATGCCGCCGAGCTACTGGCAAAGCTGTCGCATCACACGAACTTCTCAGTGGGTTGTTACTGCGAGAATGAATCCCGCTGTCACCGGTCTCTCCTGCGAGAGCTGCTCATCGAAAAAGGAGCCAAAGTTGGGTAACCGGGTAGGGCGTAACAACGCCCATCATGTATTCGTCGCAGCGCACGATTGCAAAGAATTTCGCCTTAACCTAAAAGGAGGAGAAATGGACCTTCCAGACATGATTACACGCCTGCCCGAGGCCGACCTGCCTTTTCCTTCTACTGCAGTGAAAACAAATGTGCTGCAATCGGAACATGGACAATTGGTCTTCTTCCAGATCCTGAAAGATGTAGAGATCCCCGCGCATAGCCATAAGGCCCAATGGGGTACGGTCCTCGAGGGTGAGGTCGAGGTGACGATCGGTGGCGAGACCAGGAAATATGGTACTGGCAGCTCTTACTACATCCCGGCTGGCGTTGTGCATAGTGCGAGAGCGCCAGCCGGCTGCAAAGTCATAGACTTCTTTGAAGAGCCCGATCGGTACAGGCTGAGATGAACGCGCATCTGATGTTCGTCGGAGATCCCCTTCTCGATTTTGTGCAGCCTGGTGTAACCGCTTGGTGGCTTGTCCTGGGTGGGCCGTTTCGCGCCGCGCCGTTTTCACCCCTCGGGATCGCGTTCGCTGGCGTAGCAAATGCGGTGTTGTGGTTGCTGGTGCTATGGTTCGCCGTGGCCATTGCACGTGCCGTGCGGCGCGTGCGCGCGGCACCGCCTTCGTGAGTGAGATGCTGCCTGGCTATGCGTTCGAGAACGGACGCGCCAAAAGCGGCGCGCGCGCTCAGCGCGAAAGCTAGGTCCCGGGAAGTCTGCCGCCATGCACAAGTATGTATTGCTCCTCCACGTTCTTGCAGCAACGATCTGGACTGGCGGTCACATAGTCTTGGCAGTTGCGATCCTGCCGCGGATACTCAGAGAGCGCTCGCCATCCGATCTAATGCGCTTTGAGTCCGCCTACGAAAAGATAGGGATGCCGGCCCTGGTGATTCAGGTGATAACAGGATTGTGGCTCTCTCACAGTCTGGTCCCGGACGTTCGTTCATGGATTGCTGCCGACAACTTCGTCACACGCCTCATTGTTCTAAAACTTTCCCTCTTGGCCGCAACGGTTCTTGTTGCGGCAGACGCCAGATTCCGAATCATTCCTCGATTATCGGCTGAGAACCTTGCCGCCATGGCACTGCGCATAAGGTTGATCACGCTGTTCTCCATCCTGTTTGCGGTCGCTGGAGTCACATTCAGAACTGGTCCATGGCCATGAAGCGGCGTAACCCCTTCATGGAGGCGACAGAAACGGGCAAGCCGGTGTCCGTGATTCGTGTCGAACGCAAAAGTGGGCCAGGTTGAAGAGCGGATTGGAATTGCGCGACTCTCGCATAAGTAGGGTCGATGTATCCGGCGGGGTTGCGACGATTCATTTCTCGCATGCCTATATTCACAAATCGACTCGAACACCTGGCATAGATCCGGGGACCGGCTGGAGCCAGGAGGCGCAATTGATTCTTTCCGAAGTGGCAGACCTTGAATCCGTTCCCCGGACGCCAAACACGATTTCCGATGGATACCTGGAAGTAGGAGGCATCAAGCACGAATTGGTCCCCCTCCCATTTAAGCGGAAGGTTGGCGCTATCCTTCGCATAACATTTGTGGATGGCACAGACTTCGAAATCGCTGGTGCGAAGCCTTTTATCGAACTTCTGGGCGCACCGATATATCTTGAGGATTTTCCATGACGCCCAACGCGGCGGAGGTTCGACCGTCCGTCCGCCCAGCTAGCGCGCATTAGACGGCACAAACTGCTTCGCGTGATGTAGCCTACGGCCAATGAACCATCCGCTACAGTGCCGATGCGGCACGCTAAAAGGCTATGTCAGTCATCCCGACATGGCGCACAGAGCTGTTTGCTATTGCAACGACTGCCAGGCTTTCGCCCACTTTCTTGAACGCCCCGACGACGCGGTGCTGAACGAACTGGGTGGAACTGAGATCGTTGCCACGCTTCCCAGGCATGTTCACTTTACGCAAGGCCTGGAGGCTCTCGTGTGTATGTCCTTGTCCAACCATGGGCTCCTCCGTTGGTATGCCAGTTGCTGCAACACGCCCATCGGAAACACGCCCCGTGACGTCAAGATCTCGTACGTAGGCTTGATTCACAGCTGCCTGGTCAAGCGCGATCCTTCATTGCAAGATTCATTTGGCCCTGTGCGGATGGTGCTGCAAACGAACTCTGCGAAAGGACAGGTGAAGTCCACACCGGTAAGAAATTTCGTGACCTTGCTGCAAATCATGAAATTCGTGCTGGCTGCACGAATGACCGGCAACTACAAGAGCAATCCCTTCTTCGTCAAGGATCGAGGCATCCCAATCAAGCAGCCGCGCGTGTTGACCAAGGACGAACGTACCCGTGTCACGAATGCCGTTTAACCCTTCCATCGAGCGGACGCCCACCAGCTGGCTTCACCGGCTTCGAGCCGGCCGCGCCTGGTTCGTCCTGGCGATATGAGTGCGATCCGCAAATCGCTCGACCTGGTTGATGTCGAAAAATGAATGTCGGGAATCTGCCCAACCGGCTCCGCCGCCTCGCATCACAGCGAGGGCATTAGGAATCATCGATACCTGCATGCCTATGCTCGAACACAAGATTCCACCACCTGTCGTGGGTGTGCTCGTTGCCGCTGGCATGTGGAGCATCGCTGCGCTGGGGCCGCAGTTACCCATCTCGCCTTGCCCGAAGTATTCGGCTGTTGCCATCCTTGTCTTAGCGGGCCTAGCCTTCGATCTTCTAGGCCTCTGGGCGTTTCGAGCTTCTCGCACAACCGTCAATCCCCTCAAGCCAGAGCGAGCCTCGGCGCTGGTAACCGGTGGCGTCTATCGCGTTAGCAGAAACCCCATGTATGTGGGCATGACCTTCATGCTGCTGGCCTGGGCAGTGAACCTTTCCGCCGTCCTGCCGTTTGTGGGCATCGTTGTTTTCATCCTCTACATCACCCACTTCCAAATCCGACCTGAGGAGCGTGTGCTTAAGGGTATCTTTGGCGAGGAGTACTCCACCTATGCTGCCCGCGTGAGGCGCTGGCTATGATGCTTAACCCTTGCATCGAGCGGCCTCCGCGGTCGCTCTGTCAACGTTAGCGTCATGAGATATGCCGTTGCAATCGCAATCACATGCACGATAGGGATCGGTTGCTCGAACGAGAAAGAAGTATGCGGGGGCTCCGATACCAAGTTCTATAATGACGGCCTGATCTTTCATCTTTCGAAGGCTAGCGTTCCGTATCGAAGGATGCATGGGTCGGGGCTGTGCGTGAACGAGCAGTATTCTTCTCAGTTCAAGGCTGCGCAGCTTGAAATTGACCGCTACTTCCCGGAGATCGCGCACAACCCCAAGGACGCGTGCGAAGAGCGTGCGTTGGTTGAGTGGGCGCAAAAGGAGAAGCTCCGATTTGATCTACTTCCGGCGCTCGACAGCCAGAATCGCCCGGCTGGAAACTTGTTTTTCCTACGCTCGTTTACGTACGAGGAAATGGTCTCCAATCGCGAAAGATTGGAGCGGTCGGCCCCAACCGGTGCGACATGCACGAAATGACGGCCAACATCACGTTGAAACATAACCCAGCCATGCTCCGCGTAGGCCTCATCTCCGACACACATGGTCTTCTGCGGCAGGAAGCCGTTGACTTCCTCCGTGGCAGCGACTTCATCGTCCACGCAGGCGACATCTGTGAGCCTGGAATCCTTGATGAACTGAGAGCATTGGCACCTGTCACTGCCGTTCGGGGGAACAATGATCGTGGCGCATGGGCCGAGCGCTTGCGTGAAGTTGAGTTCTTACAGGTTGGAGACGTATTGATATATGCCATCCACGACCTGTCGCAACTGAACATCGATCTCACTGCCTCTGGAGTCGACGTGGTTGTGTCTGGCCATTCACACAAGCCACTCGTCGAGCGGCGCAACGGGTTCTTGTATGTCAATCCGGGAAGTTCCGGTCCGCGCCGATTCAAGCTCCCGATCTCCGCAGGCGAACTCATCGTCGAAGGAAGCTCCGTGTCTGCCAGAATTACCGAATTCTCGGGCCAGACTGCCGCCTGACCCATCCATCGAGAGGAACTCCTCCGGGCTGAGGCTTCGACGCCGGCTGCTCAGCTCAGAAGCTAAGTTGTCGTCGGGCTCAAGCAGGTCGCGAGCGATTCACCCTCTTGACCGGTAAGGTCGTGCCCGGCAGCATTGAGCGCCATGGACCTCCATACCTGGCTCATTTACCTCGTGGCGGCCGTCGGGCTGTCTCTATCGCCGGGACCCAACGGGCTGCTTGCTCTGACGCATGGCGCATTGCACGGTTGGCGGAGGGCGCTATACACGATCTTCGGAGGGACTTTCGGTTTCGTGGCCGTCATTGCCCTTTCCATGTTTGGCATCGGCGCGTTGCTGCAAGCTTCCCTTGTCTGGCTGACGGTCATGAAGTGGGTAGGGGGTGCCTACCTCGTTTGGCTCGGCATTCAGGTTTGGCGTTCGCCACCGATAGGCATCGAAGTCCGTGGTTCAGTGGAACCCAGGGCGGGCTGGACGCTGTTCCAGCAAGGAGCACTCTCCGCGCTGACCAATCCCAAGGGGATTCTCTTCTTCGTCGCTTTTCTTCCGCAGTTCATCGAACCTGAGCGAAGTCTCTTCGTTCAGTTCGTCATCATGGCTGGAACATTCGCAGCCATCGAAATAGCAACGGAAATGTTCATCGCCAGCATGGCTCATCGCATCAGCCCATGGCTTCGGCGGGTCGGGCGGCGCTTCAACCAGACCTGCGGCGGGGTATTTATGGCGATAGGGGCTGCATTGCCCCTTCGCACTTGAGCGATGCCTGCTACAGAACGTTGAAAGAATTCGTCGCAAACTGGCGTTTGCGTCGGCACGCGGGGAGATTACATGGGTAAGGGTCGGCTGGAAGCATTCAGTGATGGCGTCATCGCAATCATCATCACCATCATGGTGCTCGAGATGAAGGTGCCTCACGGCGACTCGCCCGATGACTTGCTGCCCCTGGTCCCGGTCTTCCTGAGCTACGTGCTGAGCTTTGTCTATGTCGGCATCTACTGGAACAATCATCACCATATGCTCCACGCTTGCGCGAAAGTCTCGGGTGCCGTCCTATGGGCGAACCTTCATTTGCTGTTCTGGCTTTCGCTCTTTCCCTTCGCAACGGGTTGGATGGGCGAGAACCACTTCGCTTCCATGCCGTCTGCGCTCTATGGGGTGGTACTGCTGATGGCAGCCGTTGCGTATTGGGTGCTGCAGCAAACAATCATCGCCTCCGAAGGTCCGGCTTCGGTGCTCAAATCCGCGATCGGCGGCGACTGGAAAGGCAAGCTCTCCCCGGTGCTGTACATAATTGCGATCGCTTCCACATTCTGGGTGCAGTGGTTGGCGCAGGCTCTCTATGTGCTGGCAGCGCTGATCTGGCTGGTCCCGGACCGCCGCATCGAAAATGCTCTCCAGCACGAGCAGACCTGAACGGCGTGTGCCGAGGCCGATGCGATCTGACTTGTTATCCGGAGAAATATAGATGTCGAACAAGCATGAAGGTGGATGTGTTTGCGGGTCCGTGCGCTACGCAACGCGTGGCGACCCGCTCCGGGTGACGGTATGCCACTGCACGTGGTGTCAAAAGCGAACGGGGACCGCGTTTGCGGTGGAGCCGGTGTTCAACGAAGACCAGGTCGAGATCACGGGCGGGCCGCTGACGAAGTACCGGCACATCTCTGACGAATCGGGTCGCTGGCTCGACATGGAGTTTTGCCCAAGGTGCGGGACGAACATCGGGCTGACGCTCGAGTGGCGTCCCGGCGCACGGATCATCGACGCAGGAACTTTCGACGACCCAAGCTGGATTCGCGCCGACAGACACCACTTCCGGCACATTTTCCTTCGTTCGTCGCAGAAATGGTCGGCGGTTCCCGACGGCGTGGAAAAGTACGAAAAACACTTTGCGGTCTAGTCGAATTGGCCTTGAGGACTCACCGGGCGATGCACATGTGAACTTCGGGTGCCCAGAGAAGTTTCTTGGAAATGTAAAGCTACCTAGAGGATTCTGAAATGAAGAAGATGATCCGCCTGTTGTCAGGCTTGCTTCTGCTTTTCTCTTCAATCGCATTCGGACAGGACGCGATGCAGTATGGGCTGAAGCACCTGAAAGTCCTGGCCGAAGACGAGAAGGTGCGGGTACTGAAGTACACACCGCAGAAGGGTGACAAGACGCCGGTTCACTCGCACCCCGCTACGGTCGTCTACGTCATCAAGGGCGGCAAGGTCAGATTTACCATGCCAGACGGAAGCGTCAGGGATGCGGAGCTGAAGACCGGAGATACTCTGCTTCGGCCACCCGTGACTCACATCGACGAAGCGCTCGACGAACTCGAAGTAGTCCTCGTCGAGTTGAAGAAATGACGAGCTAGCGTTCATCCCATGCCGCCGATTGCAAAGAGCAGAATGCTATTTTCCACGGGTTTTGCGAGGCCAACATGCTGCACATCGAGAATGCCCGGATAGACAGCCAGCCGGTTGCCACAATCGAGGGGCAGCCGAACACGGGTATCTTCCTCGTCAAGCCGCTTATACGCGGCGAGAGCATGGCGCTGCTGGAAGTTCGCGTGCGCGCGGGTGCAGCCTCCGTCATTCACACGCATTCTCACGAGTCCCTGGTCTATGTCGTCAGTGGCAGACTCAAAACCATAATCAACGACGAGACCTTCGTACTGGGCCCCGGCGATGTCTGTCGCCACCCGCGCGCAGCAAGTCATCGGGTGGAGGCTCTGGAAGATACTCTATTCGTCGAGGTCAAGTCCCCTCCGATAGAATTTCGCGAGGTTTTTGGTCCCGCAGCGGCATCCGATGCACTGCCCTGACAGTTTGCTCCAGCCATTAGCGAATCCAGACACGAGCACCATGATCCGTATCCGCGAAATCGATCATGTTGTCTTGCGAGTTGCCAACCTCGACAACATGCTTCACTTCTATTGCGATGCACTCGGCTGCACTGTCGAACGCCGCCAGGAAGCACTAGGCCTGATCCAACTGCGCGCAGGCGGCTCATTGATCGACCTGGTACCGGTTGACGGCAAGCTCGGACGCGTCGGCGGCGCCCCGCCGGGACCGCAAGGCCGAAACATGGATCATTTCTGTGTCAGGGTTGAGCCGTTCGATGAACCAGCTATTCGGAGCCAACTGGCAAAGCATGGTTTCTCTGCAGGCCCCGTGGAGCGGAGGTACGGTGCGCAAGGTGAGGGTCCATCAATTTATGTCACCGACCCCGAAGGCAACGTCGTTGAGCTCAAAGGTCCGCCGGCCGCGTAAACCTTCGTGTGCGAAGTCGCATGGAATCCCCAGTGAACTTTATTGATTAGCCCCCGTTGGCATCCACAGAGAATGGCATGGCAAATCCCACATACCCTGTTGCGGTCGTCGCAGAAAAGGCACCGTTCAGAACGAAGGCATCGAATTACCCCGAGCC
>DATNEX010000173.1:0-15032 GCA_035606605.1 Terriglobales bacterium | reverse complement strand
CGAGCTCCTGGGAGTGCATTTGATTCCGAGTCGCTTCTGGATTTGCAATCCTATCCTGGCAACCACAGCCAACCTGATCTCGATGGTTACACCGAGGTTCGAAGCTTTGATTCACATCCCCGATGGACAGAATCGTTAGAGATGACCCGGATAGAGACGTCTCGGATCGAGTCTTGCGAAACAACCTAAAACTTCTCCACAGTCCCATTAGGACTGCAAATGCAAGGAGCAGGACGACGAAGGCGGTGGTCATATGATCCTCCTGCGAAGCGCATCAGAAGAATCCCGAACAACAAGTAGGGCGCTCTGGTGACGCAAGCAATCTAGTCGAAACGCAAGTGGAAAAATGGACATTGCAAGAGTTCGCGAGTACCAAGGTAACTTTCTGTCTCGACCGGAGACGTTCCGGGGCTCATCGGGTGTAACCGTTCCCGCTTTGTAAGCCGCTTGCGGAGTTGTAGATTTGTGAAAACGGGCAGCAGTCAGGTCATCGGACGTCAGCTCGTCTTCACCTCCAAGCAGAGCAGACTGGGAATCACGGCGCCTGGCGCTGACAGGGTTGCAAGCTCATCATGGAGTCGGCTCAAGCATAGCAGTGAGCTTGGAACTGGTTTGTTCAGTCTGCCACCCTGATCCCTGAGATGCAGGCTTCTTTCGATCACACCGCTCTTCTGAACCCAGACGTCGGCAGATGGCATCCAAGGTTTCGCATGACTGAAGGAGTTCCCGCGACGAGACGAATCCTGGTAGCCACCGACTTTTCTTCCCAGGCGAATAAAGCTTTAGAGTGGGGGCGCTATCTGGCGGACCATTTTCCGGCGAAGCTCGTGTTGCTTCACGTGATCGAGATCTTCAAACTGACTGACGTCGACTACCGCATGATCGGAAATGACCCACTAGGGCTATTGCGTGAGCAATCCCAGAGCTCCATGGCCGAACTCAGGCGCTTACTCCCAGATTCAGAGACACATATCCTGGAAGGCTCGCCGCGTCCTCTTTGTCGAATTTGCGCTGGAATCGGATTGCCAGATGATCGTAATGGGAACGCACGGACGGTCAGGTCTCGCGCAACTTTTCCTGGGCAGCGTAGCGGAATACGTTGTTCGACACAGCAAAGTCGCGGTGCTTACCATTCGCACCTAGCCACAGAGCGTGATAAGCCCGGGTCAATGACTGGAGCTGACGCTGCGATTTGATGCTGCTTCAGAGACGACCGGCCGGCATTGTCAGTAGCTATCCCTGCATCAGTGCGAGAGATTTATCAGCAATTGACCTCCTTCGGCTCAACGCCAGCGCACGGGGAGGACCCCGGAAGAATAGAATGGCGCAGGAGCGAGAGGACGAAACGATGCCGACGATTGAAGGGAAACAGGCGGGGATATGGATTAATGATTATGTGAAGAAGGCGAGGAAGTTTGAGGGTGTAGCGAAGGCGGTTCGGTCGCTGATGAAAAAAGAGGTGAAGGGAGTTGAGGAGTACGTGAATCCCTGGAACATTCCGTCCTTTGATTCGAACGGGCCATTGTGCTGCTTCATGGTCGGCAAATTTCATGTAACGTTCGCATTCATGCGCGGTGCGAGTTTGACGGACCCGGAGAAGTTGCTGGAAGGAACGGGCAAAGGAGTACGACACGTTAAACTGCGGAATGTTGCCGATGTGAAGAAGCCGGGGGTAAAGAACTTAGTCGTGGAGGCAGCGACGCTGAATAGGAAAGACCCGCCTTCGGGCATGATGGTGGGAATGGAAAAGAGAAAGCGCAAAAATAACTGAAGAGCTTCCGCAACGTGCTTGTCACGCCCGCTCAGCGGGTGAGAGGTATAATCACTTCACGATCGGCATTGGAGGTCATGCATGCCTCGCCGCGTACCGCTCGTTCTGCTCATCGCACTTCTTCTCTCCTGCATGTCTTTCGCAAAAAAGAAGAACAAACAGGAATTGTCTGATCTCGTGCTGAATGCGCAAACCGTGTTCGTCGTCATTCGTCCGGATGCCGGCGAGCCGGTCACGAACCCGATGGCCAATCGGACTGCGCAGGAAAGTGTCGAGAATGCGTTGTCGAAATGGGGGCGATTCCGTCTGGTAATGAGTCCCGAAATCGCCGATCTCGTTATCGCGGTTCGAAAAGGTCACGCAGGCGGACCGACGATTAGCAACTCACCCGCCGACGACCGTCCCGTGATCTTGCAGCCTAATGATGGGGACATTCGCATTGGTGCCCAGCAAGGCCATCCTCCCGGAGTCAGCGACCCCCGTCTTGGACCGCAAGATCGAGGCCCGCACATGAGCAACGAGATCGGTCCCTCCGAAGACAGCTTTGAAGTTTATCGCGGCGGAGTTGAATACCCTCTCGATGCACCCGCCGTCTGGCGTTACCTGGGTAAGAATGCCTTGGACGCGCCCACTGTCGCCGCAGTGTCGCAATTCCGGAAGGCGATTGCCGAATCCGAAAAGCAACGCGAAGAAAACCATAAATAACAGCTTGCAATGAAGCTGCGCCATTTCAACAAACCAGAAGGAACCTGAATCCGGTATCGGAATTTTGAATGCTATCGTGATTTCTCGCGAATGGGCGCCTCAAATAGCTCTCGCTGCATGTCTTTGCATCCGCACTCTTGCCGCCCATCGACTGTCTTACAGGCTTGCTGATAAATGAGGTTGAACTTGCCGTTGTTCCAATGAAAAAACCGGCTTGCGTAAAAAACATCGTTCGTATCAGCACTAGCCATGAACAGAGAGCTGTTGAGCCGGAATGCTCCTCCCATAAGTGCCTGTGGCGCATCAAACACCGTGCCGTTTTTCACATCAACCATCATGTAGACGGTGCATTGGATGCCGCATCCCCATTCCACAATTACATAGCGTCCAGCGAAATTGGGCGGCTTCTTCGCACCCTCCCTGAGCCGCGTCCGGTACGTTTGCGCTTCGGGGTTGCTGCTGAGGTCTACTGGTGCCTTTGGTCCCTTGTAGACTGCGCTGACAGAGAAATCCTCAAATTGAGGCTGCCTCAGTTTCCGCCATGCCGTCGGCTCAGGCCGTGCGCCCGCTTTCATCAAGGCCTCCACGATATCGTCGTGGCAGTTCCACGCGGCAAGAGTCAGAGCGGTGGCGCCGTCCTTTTCGCGCTGATTTAGATTTGCTCCGGCCAAGATCAAGGCTTGCACCAATTCCGACTGACCCGAAAGAGCTGCCAGGATTAGAGCCGTTTCTCCCGATCGCGGAAGAGCCATGTTCGGGTCGGCACCTGCTTTGATTAGTGCCTTCGCGACTTGAGTTCGCCGCCACATAGTGGCGTAGATCAGAGGTGTTCTTCCAGTGTGAGTCTCTCTTGCATTCAGATTTGCACCCGCAGCAATCAATTCCTGTGCAGCCTGAACACAGCCTGGGGGAGTCTTGTCGAGAAGAGTCCCTCCCATAGCAGTTCCGAGGAGAGCTGTCCAGCCTGTGTCGCTCGCCAGATTTGCGTTTGCGCCGGTCTCAATCAATGCCTTGATTCGGACTGGATCACACCCCGCACGCATGAGCTCGGTCACGCCAAAGTGGTCTTGCCGGTTTACATCAACTTGCGGCTGCGCGAAGACGAGGAGGAGAGGATTGAAAAAGACGATCGGCAGCAAACATCGTAACGTTCTTCGCATCGGGATCAATGGTCCGTGTCGACGGTGATACTCAGCTTACCTCTCTATGAGACTGTTGTCTCAGGGAACATGGCGATACTTGTTGCTCCAGCAAGGCTCGGCGTCACTAGGGGGCCCATGAAATTCCCCACCCGTGCCTCGGAGGGAACGCATAACACGGCCATCAAGAAATAACGTCCGATCCTCAACGAGAGTCTACCGATTTCTTAGCCGTCCAGGTCAATTTCTGCTAACAGGTATCGCAAGTTTGCGTTTTCTATTCGCTTTTATGGCCCTCGACGAGCGACATCCGTATCAACAACCCACTGCCCTTGCCTGGGAAGCAGCGCAGTCACGGGAACTCCTGACTGCAGAATCTCGTACATGACTGTGGATGAATGGGCTGAGATTGTTACGAGTTACGTCAGTCGTACTGTTGGGATATCTGGCCCTCTCTTTTGCGGCTGGGCTGTTTCTAGCGGATGGAACTGTCCATCCGAATCGACGGCCCTTCTTGCCACAAGACGAGATGCAAGGCCGGCAGATTGCTCAGGCGCATCAATCCGCTCTGGACGATGTCTCAATTGAAGCACGTGACGGAGTAATTCTGAAGGGATGGAGGGTCCGTCCTCATACGGGTAACGGCAACATTGTGATCCTACTTCACGGTCTTAGTGACAACCGCCTGGGTATGGTGGGTTACGCGGAAATACTCCTGGACCACGGCTTCAGCGTGCTCATGCCCGATGCACGGGCACACGGTGCGAGTGGCGGTCAGCTAGCAACCTACGGGCTATTAGAGTCCGAGGATATTCGTCGCTGGGTTGATTGGTCGCAACAAAGTGAACATCCAATCTGCACCTTTGGTTTCGGAGAGTCCATGGGTGCTGCACAGCTTTTGCAATCGTTGCAAGCTGAGCCACACTTTTGTGCAGTTGCAGCCGAGTCAGCATTTTCGACCTTCCGCGAGATTGCATATGACCGCGTCGGACAGTTCTTTCATACTGGCCCATGGCTCGGACGAACCTTTCTCCGTCCAGTTGTCGAGTTCGCATTTTCTTATGGCAAGTGGAGGTACAAGATGGATTTCGAGCAGATTTCACCGGAGGCGAAAGTGGCAGCAACTCAAGTTTCTGTTTTGTTGATCCACGGCCAGATTGATAGCAACATCCCCATTCGCCACTCCCGTCGAATTGCGGCCAAACATCCTTCCGTGAGGATTTGGGAGGTGGTCAACGCAAATCACTGTGGTGCAATTAGCACCTCGCCGCGAGAGTTCGAACAGCGGCTCACCCACTGGTTTGACAGCCACTCGGACGGCCGATAACCAGAAGCAAAATCTTCCTAGCAACGCCCAACTCATCGGCTGACGCGCTTGCGCCTTCTGTTCTCAGTGTGTTCATCGCTCCGCAGGTCTCGAAACTGCATTGCGTCTGCCGCCTCTCGCGGTCTCTCAATGCGCTCACCGCAGAGCGGATTTATCGTCAATCGTGGGTCGCTCGAATAAAGGGAAGCCTTTTGCATCGGCATTAAGCGCCCTGACCTCAGCCTTTGTAGGCAACTTGTCCGCTGGAGAGGCGGGCAGATTGCGCGGGTATTTACGCCCGTTGAATCGGAGTTTCCCCTCATAGAGCGGTGGTCGATTTCTCAGAATAGTCCCCTAATCCTGCAAGAAGGGATGCCGGCAGGCTGGACCGGCTTTCCGGCTTTCAACTTACTGCTTCAAGGTATGCTCCTGACTCGAGCGGTATGCGCGCATGGATTGTGGTACCGCTCCCGTGTTGCGACTCTATTGAAATGGTCCCGTTCACCGATGTCAGACGCTCCCGCATGCTGATGAGGCCCAATCCTGTACCTCTACTGGCTGCTGCTAGATCAAACCCTCTCCCGGAGTCGTGAACCGTGAGATGAATCTGGCCCGATGATGCCCACAGCCGTGCTTCATAGTTGCGCACACCACTGTACTTTGCGGAATTCTGCAGAGATTCCTGCAGAACCCGGAACAGGCACAGAGAAACCTCTTGTCGCACCGTTGTCGGTACATCGTGACTCTGAAAGTCAACCTGCACGTTCTGGCGGTCAGCAAATTCCTTACAGAAGTTCTTGATAGCCGAAACCAAACCTAAGTATTCCAGTTTTGGCGAATGCAGCTCGTGCGATAGGACTTGAATGTCGCTCGCTATCTCGGACGCTTCTTCGCGAATTTTCTCGATACGCAGCTGGTTCTCAGGCGTAGCGGGTGACTTCCTCTTGAGCTGTTCCAGCGCAACGGCGAGTAAAGCAGTACGTTGAGCAATATCGTCGTGGAGTTCTCTGGCAATTCTGGCGCGTTCCTTCTCCTGGGCCTCTATCAATCCGCGGCTCAGGCGTGCGAGCCTTTCGCCAGCAACCTTGTGATCCTCCACTAATGCAGTGAGAACCAAGAAGGGTATTGAGGTGAAGATAAGGAATAGTTGTAGTCCCACCATGCTGTTGTGCGGGCCCAGCCCGCTAAACGGACCTTGTCCATGAACTACACCCCAGACCGATAAGAAAACGACGATCATCATCGAACTTGTGATCCCAATTGATCCGAAGCGCAAGGAGGACCACAGTAAAAGCGGCACGAGAGCATAGAGCACTGCTGGGGACTCACCTAGGGCAGAGGTGCCGAAGACGAAGTAGCCAACAACTGCGGTTGTGGTTACCAACACGACAAATTCGAGATGATAGGCTTTGGGTTTTTGCAACCACGCAGGTCCTTCGCTAAACCAACTTAGCAGTGCGGGTGTCAAAGTGATGAAAGCGAGCACCTCGGAAAAAAAGCTAATCCTCCAGCTAGCCCAATAGTTGCCCGGAATTCCCGGCGCACTCACGAATGCTGCTGCGAGAGGAGCAAGGAAGACGGCACAAAAAAAGTATTTAGCCAAAGAATTTATGTTGTTCAGGCGAGGGATACCTTTAAAGCAGTATCGGAGTGCAATTGCAGCAGTGAGGACTTGGATTATGTCCGCGGGGATGAACCATGCAATAGAGGTGAGCCGCACACCTGCCTGCAGGTCATACAGAATAAAGCCGGCGAAGGAAGCAGGCACAAGTACCGCCCAAATTCTCGTTCGCACAAGCATCAAAGCCGCGACCAGAATCGCGCAACCTGGCCAAAGTGGCCATGCGGTCTGGAAATTCAGTATTAGAGCGCCTTCCATTCTGGGGGCGGCGTAGGAAAGAATGGCCATCACACACACCAGGAGGAGGATGGATCGTGGAGGATTTGCATCGAACGTCAACGACCGCAATCGACTGACAATACCCCTCTGGCTTTGCGAGGTGGAGTGAGAGGAAATCATTTCATTCAACCACGACCACGCTGAATTGGGCTCTATCGGGGGCGCATGGAGCGCATTATAAGCCAGTTTCCGATGTCAACAGCGGCGTCGCAAGGTTGCCCCTTCCATTCTCCTCTTCTTGTTGTCAGTGAGCGTTTATCGCCAATTGACCCTTGTGCAACCATATCAACATGCCTAAAGCGGATCTTCGGGTCTTGCACTCCTCAGCAGGCCCTTTCCACAAGGCTGAGTGTCCTGTTTTCGGTGATGTCTCGCCCGAAATCAAGGACTTTACGAAGAGCGTGCTGAAACAATTCGATGCTCGCCTGTTCCGTTAACACTAACGACTATGCGGGCCCGAAAGCAACAAGTCCAGCAGGCTCATAAGATATAGGGATTTGTAGCCCAACATCTGAAAGTCGCGTTTGCGCCGTTTGCTCTGCCCTCGGTTCGCGGCGAAACGTCGCTCGCCATGGAACTCCCCATTGCTCACCCACGGAAGCACCGCAAAGAGTTTCACAACACCTACAATGCTGGAGGTCCTGAATGTTCTGGTTCTATGCAGCTTTCTTTCCCGTCTTGTGGATCGCCTTTATTCTCTATTGGCGGATCAAGGCCGCAGATACCAAAAGTTCCCAGCGCCTCGAGCCGAACGCCTGGCCCATCCTGAGGGCACTCACCTTCCTGATCGTGATCGCCCTGCTCTCGATACCTCGCATCCCGCTGCCTTGGCTCTACCGCCAGCTCTGGCCGGCGGGCCTTTGGCCCTTCTGGATTGGAGCTGCTATTACCGTCGGCGGCCTTTTGTTCGCCGTCTGGGCGCGGCGGCACCTTGGCCGCAACTGGAGCAACGCCGTAACCATTAAGCAAGGCCACGAGTTGATTACGACCGGCCCCTATGCCCTGGTCCGTCACCCCATCTACACCGGCATTCTGACCGGGTTTCTTGGCACCGCGATTGCGCTTTCGCAGGTGCGCGGGTTCATCGGTTTCGTCCTAATATTCCTCGTGTTGTGGGCCAAGCTCCGCATGGAGGAGGAGTGGATGCGTTCCCAATTTGGGGAGACGTATTCCACGTATGTCCATCGGACCGCCGCCCTAGTGCCGTACATTTTGTGAGACGCCGTGCGGCATTTTGAGCGATAGGAATTTATCAAAAACCGAGCGAAACGTCATTGATTGGGCATTCTTTGGCGGGGTCCCATTCGGCTTTCTTTAGGACTCCAGATTGATCGGCGAAGTATGGTGGCAAACCCCGATGTGGGCGGGCGATTATCTAGTGTCTCCAGTTGGGCTTGCCAGGTTCGTGTAGCCGGTTTCGCCAGCAACCCCGTTTTATGCGGGTACATCTCAGGACAACCCGGGTCCCGGGCAGGATCGCTTCTCGATCCAGGAGTTTTTCCGATGCCGCATCCAGCTCTCCTTGTCGTCTTCCGAGTGTACCTTCCTATCGCCGCTTTTCTCGCGATATCAGGTGCTCAGGCGCAAAACATCGAAACCACGGCTTCGTGCAGCAACTTCAAAGTCTTTCAATTGAACCCTTCCGATCCGACGAATCCACCCATTAATGTGTTTGGTGTGAACGACTGGGGTACTACGGTGGGACAGGTATTTACGCAGCAGCAACCACTCCGCAGTGAAGCCTTCGTTCGCTACTCGGGTGGGAGCGTTAAGTACTACTCGCCGACTGGAGCCATTCATGCGCAGTTCAGCGGACGAAACAATAATGGAACAAGCGTAGGCGATTACGAAGATGCGTTGCAGAATTTTCAAGGCTTCATGCTGCAGGGCTCGACCATTACCCCAATTATCGATCCCAAATCTATTTCACCTAACGGGACCACCACGCGGCCATTTAGCATTAACAAGTGGAACAGTGTCGTCGGGAGGTACATCGACCCAAGTAGCAGCTTCTGGCAAGGATTTAAGCGCTACAGCAACGGCAGCTTTATCACTCTTAATTACCCCAGGGCATTGGGAACCTACCCGAACGGAATCAATGATTCGGGTGTGATCGTCGGCGTGTACAACGACGTGAATTACAGCTCGCACGGCTTCATCTATCACAACGGGCAGTGGGCAACTTTGGATTTCATTAACAGTTCTACTGGTACTGGCCTGATTGGAATCACCAACTCGGGCGTGATCCTGGGGGAGGGCTCGGGCTCCTGTAATTCTATGGGATGTGGCTTGAGCGGGGCGTTTCTTTACGTAAATGGCACATTCAAAGATCTTCCCGAAGTACCGAATTCGAAGAACCCTCCTGGTTCAACAGTGTCGAGCACACGATACACCGCAATCTCGGCTGGCGGCTTGCTGGCGGGGACGACAAATATGACTGGCGATTCCACGGGCTCACGGGGGTTCACGGTAACCTGTCACTAAAGCACCGCGTCGTCGTCGCCGATTTTTTTCGATTTCTTTTGCACGCAACCGCACATGTGGGTGGCAGTGGGTTGAGAGACCCCCGAACCAGCCAATTCAGCGGCCCAAACCATCCAGGCCCGTTTGGGTGGTCAGGCAGACCGGTGCACCGATTCCCGCTTTGTACAAGGCATGGTCGATCACGAGGGCACTCATCCGCTGCTAACGTTCCCCAGTTGTGCACTGCTGCGTTTTCAACCAATTCACTCAATGCCTTACAGTGGCCAACCATTCAGAGAATCATTGCTTTGAGCCGGAACGTCCCCCAATCGATACCGTTTCATAGAGAGAGTGCCCACGGAATCCTGACAAGAAAGCTACGCGAATCATCAACACCTTCATTTCATACCGATCTCGGCCTGTGGCGGCGAAATCTCTTGAGCCTAGCGGCCTTCAGTGTTAACATCCCGCAAATTCTGGCTGGAGGCAACCATGGTCATCGTTCTACGTCCGCTGTCGACAGGCGAGTTACTCGATAGAACGTTCCATCTATATCGAAATCATTTCATTTTGTTCGTCGGCATAATGGCCATTCCACAGCTGGTGATTTTGTTGTTACGCCTTCTCGGGGCAGCTGTCGCGGTGTCTGGCCAGCTTGAGAGCGTCGTCACGACAGCGCTCATAGCCGGGCTTGCCAATTTCGTGGCGCTGGAGGTCTCGCATGCGGCTACTGTGATGGCGGTTTCCGACCTGCATCTTGATCGGCCTGCCACCATAGGCTCTTCGTATGGAGGGGCAAAGCGCAGCATGCCTCGAGTTGTCGGAATCAGCCTCGGGGTTGCCATTGCCATCGGTATAGCGTCGCTGTTTTTCCTGATTCCAGGTATCTACTTGGCTTTGGCATGGTCCCTTGCAATTCCCGTCACTGTTCTGGAGGGTGGCGGCTTAAGCGCCAGCGCAACTCGCAGCAAAGAGCTTACCAAGGGCGCCCGGTGGCGCATTTTCGTTACTTACGTACTGCTGATCGTTCTTACCCTCGTCGTCAGTTTCATCATTGAGCTGCCGCTTGAGATGCTTGCCGGACTCATTGGTCGCTCCAATCCCTCGGCAGCTCTCGCGATGAGGCAGCTCATGCAGGGCATCGGCAACTTTCTTAGTACCAGTTTAGTTGGCCCGTTGGTGACCATCGCGTTCACGCTCATTTACTACGACCAGCGCGTCCGGAAAGAGGGTTTCGACTTACAGCTGATGATGGCGGCGCTCCAACCGGGCTCACAAGCGCAGGCTGCAAGCGGCGGAACCAATTAGGCCCGAGAAAGCAATCGCCCTAGAAAGACCTGAGAAAATACCAAGGTCACCATTTTGCGGTTTTCATCCCTGCCGCCTCTTCCTGCCTTGTTGACCTATAAGCTGTCACGCTCTGAACGGCACCCGTATCCAATGGCTGAATGACTGTCGATCAGTCGTCTCGCCACGAGATTTGAAACTTTCCCAGAAGCCGACCTGTCGCCAACGACTGAGGCAGCGGGGAGTCCTTTATCGGCCAAAAATTCCAATCAGCCCAATGAGGATCAGGTAAATTGCTACGACATAGTTCAGGATTCGCGGCACCATCAGGATCAGGATTCCGGCAATCAAGGCAAGGAACGGTCCGGCCAAGGTGTTGTAATGAATCGTCACCCCTCCACCACGGACCTGCGCCAGCAGCGGCGTCGCAATGATGAGGATCAAGGGCCACAACAGCAGAAGGCGTCGGTTGAGCATTCAGCACCTCACTTAAGTAATTAAAGAGTACGATTCCCGGCTTGCGGATGCCTGCAATTCCACACCTGTGCGCTTTTCCTTCGCCCAGATTCGCGCTTCGCTGAACGCGAAGTGTCCGCCCTGTGGTTCAGAAACTTCCGCTGAATCTTGCAAGGGCGTATCGACTTTGAGCACCGCACTACCTGAAATGCCATCGAACGTTTGCGCCGACAAGAAATAAAGTTCGGTTCCCCCCCGATCGCTACCATCTCGTGGCATCTTTAAGGGTTGGTTAATTCCAAGACCAAAATGTTGCGCAACTCTTACGTTGGCTGCTTTGACGCGGCTTTAGGATTTTCCATCAATAGAATGCTCTTCTTTGGAGGCGCGGTTGAATTGCCAACAGTGTGAGTATCCCCAATCTCGGACGTTTGCAGCCGAAGTGAACATTCACTTCCCTGGCTACGAAGGACTGACTAAACCTACCGTCTGGGTCTTTCCGCAGGTGTTAGTTTGCGCGAATTGCGGCTTTGCGCAGTTTTCTATTCCTGAATCGGAATTGCAGAGATTGATTGCTGATGAAGTGGATGTTGTTCCGCAGGCGGCGGATTGATTTCTGAACACCCGCGATGTCCTGCTTGCGGGACCCCGGATTCTCGGCCGTATCCGCCTGAAGCAAATTACCAACTTGTCCCGCGATCGTTTCGCGACAAAGCGTCTCGCTCGAGAAATCGCGCTTTGGTCCATCCACAAGGAGATTCTGGTGTGGTCACTGATCTGAAGAAATCACGACCGTGTCCGGGTTGGACTCGATGGGAATGGTGAGCGCGGCAGGATTCGAACCTTCGACCCATGCCTTAAAAGAACCGTGTTGGCTCCAGCTCCCCTTGTGTTCTCAACAGGATAGCCTCATCTCATTGCACGCAGTTTGGGGGGAAATGGCGGTGTTCGGGAGTTAATCTGCAGCATAACTTGCAGTAACCATTTTCGGGTCTCGGGTCTTTTTTCTTCGCGTTTTTTTTGAGATAGTCCATCCGCACGAGACCTATCGAGCCGGCACCCGCGAACTCCGCGCATGAAAACCGGACCTATGTTCGTGTCGTCGAACGGGACACCGCTAAACATGAACAATTTGCTCAATCGGCAGATCCTGCCGGCACTTGATCGTTGCGTGTGCGGGAAGGCTCGGAGCCAGCATGCACACGAGCGACACCCGTTCAAAGCGGATCCAGCTACTCCAAAGTGGCACGGCTGGCACGCATTTAGACGAGGACTCGGCACGAACCTGAAGCGGCTAGGGGTTGATCTCAAGACGATTCAAGACATTCTGCGCCACGCTCATATCGCAACGACAGCAGACATCTACGTCAAGGAGGTTTCAGAAAACGCGGTTGCTGCAATGCAGCTATTGGAAAAACGTGTCGAACTGGAGCTGAGCAGTTCATACGAGGGAGAGAGGGTCCAGTAAGTTGGCGAGGTTGCTGTCATTTCTGCATTACGGCAAGCACCTCTCTGCATTACGGCAAGTACCTCATTCGTGAGTTCCGCACCAAGAAGCTCCTACCTCAACCCTCCCAGAGGGCGGAGCTTTGTTGCTTCCTCAGAGAACTTTCAGTCGTCTAATGTGTTGAAAGAATTGGTCGCCGGAGTGTGACGATTCTTGACAATTCCCAGCGGCTGAGCGCGGTATCATCGGTGTGTATGTTTCGAACCTGGCACAAGGTCATAGTGATCCTGCTCCTCTCGTGGGCTGTGGTCGACGATTCTGTTCCAGGGTTCTGCTCTGCAGAGAGTTCTCCGGTTCCCGCAAGTGCAGTGACAAGCACATCCCCGAATTCACTGATGTTCGCCACGAGCAATGTCCCTCAGCAGGACAAGGATGGATACACTGACGACTGCTTTTGCTGCTCTACTCACGTTGTGCCGACTCAACATTTCACACTAGCCGAATCCGCACCATCAGTTCCCGCGATTGTGTTGGTACGTCAAACACATACAGAGGACTGGACGCCCCTGCTCTACCACCCTCCCCGTACCTAATCCCTTCTTTTTGACGTTCCCTGGAAGCTCGACCCTCGAGGGACAAAATTCCAATTGAAGAATGCCCTCCAACTGGGGGTGCTGATGTCCATTGCCATGAATGCGCACGAGCTGCGCGAGGCTGAGGCGTTTTACAAACGCTGGTGGCCTGATGTGTTTGCCTTTTGTCGGCTGTTTCTGGGAGACGAGGAACAGGCGGAAGTTGTGTCTTCAAAGGCGTTCTTGAGTTTTTATCGGGAATCAACGCGCTTACCTGTCGCTGATGAGATTCCATCTCGACTGGTGGGACTTGCGTATAACGCGATGCAGCCGTGTCGAGCGGAACGGAGTGTAATCACGAATGAACCATCATTGAAGCATTGCGTTTTGCTTCTCGATTGCCGCCAACGAGCTGTGTTCATTATGCGAAACGTATTGCGAATGAGTTGGCCGAGCGTGGCAAGCGTTTCAGGTTCGTCGGTAGAAAAAGCACAGGAGTCTTGGTTGGGCGCAATGCTCAAGGTGCGTGATCTCCTGCCGCCGCATTTCTATAACCGGTGAGGATGCGCAGCAAGGCAGGACGGGGTGACAGTTCTATGGAGCCTGTTATGTCTGCCGAAAATGACCGTGAATTAGAAAAACTGACAAATCGGTGGAAGAAAGAGGTTTTCGCCTTCTGCAAGACATACCTCGGAGAAGTGGCGGCGGCAGAAGAAGCTACTTGTGAAGCCTTCGCTGCTCTTTACCGGGAACGTGGGCTGACGACCAGGGATGGTGATGCTCTTGCCCGCCTCTTGGGTTTGGCCTTGCGGGCGATGGAGAACCGTCAAAATGGATCTTCTCAGTCGCTACAACCCACATCGCGACTGGAGAGCGCTATTCAACGTCTACCCCGTCTGGAACGGGCAGTTGTCATCATGCGTAACCTGCTGCACATGGAGTGGATATCCATAGCGTCGGGGACTGACGTATCGCGCTCGCAAGCCCACAAAGCTTGGGTGCGCGGAATTTTCCAACTCAATGATCTGCTGCAAAAATCCTAGCAAGGAGATCTATGAAAGTTCGACTGGCTGTTTTAGCCCTCGGGTTGCCAATGTCGCTGCCCCACTTATTGGTTGCGCAAACCCAATCCCTGACGCTTGACCATGCCTTGCAACGCGCTCGGACGAGAGCGCCGTTGATCTTGGCTGCCCGAGACCGCATTGAAGAAGCCCGCGGGCGTCTGCTTGGAGCCAAAGTGTTGCTCCGTGATAACCCGGTTCTCGAGTTTACAGGTGGTCCGCGCTACACGGCCGGATCAGACTTGATCGACGCCGAAATTGGACTAACCCAATCATTCGAACTTGGAGGTCGCCGAAAATCGCGGATCGCGGCAGCCGAAGCTGATGTCGAGCGTGAAACTGCAATCAGTCAGAATGTTGTCCGCGAGCTATTGCGTGCCGTGGCCACGGCCTTTTGGCAGTCTGCCGCGGCGGGAGAGCGGGTCAGAGCAGCCCAAAATGCAGATGCTGTCGCCAGCGAGTTCTTACAAAACATGCAGCGGCGCTTTGAGGCTGGGGATATACCGGTGCTTGATGTAAATGTAGCTAGGAATGCTGCGGCTCGAACTTGCGCCGAAGTTCGTACATCCGAAGCGGAGCAGACACGTGCGCTCGGAGATTTAAGAATCCTGCTGGGCATGCGTTCGGATGAGCCGCTTTCGGTTGAAGCGCCCCTCGCTACACCGAATCAATACGATCTCGACCAACTCACCGCAGAGGCGTTGAAACGGCCTGATTTGGAAGCCATCGGTGCCGAGTTACGTCAAGCGGAAGCAGAAATACAACTTGGACGTGGATTCACGTGGCCCGACTTGGGACTCGGCTTCCGCTATGGTCGTGACGAAGGCGACAAAATCGCGAAGGGCGGGCTAACCTTGTCCCTACCCGTCTTCTCCCGTGGCCAGGAACTTCGCGCAACCGGAACCGCACGGGCTACGCGCCTTAA
>DATNEX010000168.1:0-3193 GCA_035606605.1 Terriglobales bacterium | reverse complement strand
AGTTCTTAACCACGCGCCCATTCAGCTTCTCTCTGCTCTGTCCGGCGCCGCCGGATATTATCCAATCGCGAACTTGGCTGAATGTGCCGACAATGCGCCGAAACGGTCATGTATCGTATGCCAAGAAAGCGTTTGGGGATGATTGCTGTTACTTCGAGACAATTGAAGCATTCCCTGCGCTTCCTATGGGCTATTCGCATGAGTGCCGTCTGAATATCGCTCTGAGATCCTGCGCCCCAAACCTTCACCTTTACTTCACAGGCTATGAACAAAAAGTTCCAGCCTGCGGCACGAATTTTACGGTCCAAGTCGCGACCGTGGAGAAAGCGGACCAAGCTCCAGCTTCGTGCGTAGGGTTCGATCTCGATATGGAGGGTTCGTGCCATTGTGGGACGGTCCTCAATAAGAATGCTCCCGACTTGAATTTGTGAGTCCATAAAAACTCCGAAGCGGAAACATAGGGCAAGCCAGACGCAGCTTTTGCCGCTGGCGGCGGCTCCGATCAACAAATTAGGCAGCAGAAACGGTGGTGGTCTGGTGAATAGTCGAGCTAAGCACATCCGATACCCGCACTTTAGGGGCGCCGTCGAGCACCTTATCTAGGCTCTTGAGCACTTCAGGGTATCCAGTCGCTTTGTATGCTTCGGCGTCTTCCTTGGTGTCCCAGAGACTGATTGCGACCACATCCCTCCCAGTCGGCGAGGTAGAAAAAGTGACTTCCTCCCGGAAACCAGCTTGCTTCCGCAGAATGGGAAACACTTCTTTCTCGAAGGTTTGGGTGAACTCGGCCAGGGAATTGGGCTTCAGGCGTATGGCAACGTTACGCGCAAACATAGTCAACCTCCATCGGGTGATGGTTAATCTAAGGAGGAAAACTTCAGATAGGCTGACTTAGCTCAGGGAACCTGAACGAGAGAATTGAATATTCGCCCTACTTTGAAGCTAGTCTCTTTCACGATCGCTGTCAACAGCTCGAACCAACCAATTAGCCAGAGACTCTATTCGCCGTCGAGAAGCAGTCTTAGTCATTCGAACGCGATGAAAGCGCCGTTTGCGCAACGCTTTGGCGTCCATCTCGCGAATGCGTTCGCAAGTGACCTCGACATAGCGGCCGGCTTCCTCCACGGTGTCGTTCCGAGCCACGCTTCGAAAAACGCAATTGGCAGTCTCTCTTTTGCCGACGATCCAGGGGCTGGCTCGCCTTTCAGCGTAGCAGCCGTTTGAACCTCCGTAGGGAGACGCTGCCTTGGTCGCTTTGGAAAGGGCTTAAACAAGCGTGCGTCGCAGGTCACTCAAGAGATACAAATGGCCCTCGGCGCCGTTCGGTAGCCAGTGAGTGGCTAAGCGCGGCACGAGGGCCTATGTTGCAACGATAACAAGGTAACAAATCGAGTTCGCGAATGCGAAGCGCCCATAAAACGTCAGCGAAGGCCTTCCAAGGCCCACCTTACGCGTCGCAATTGGCCATACACGTACGGATGTATTGTGGGTTATCCCACAGAGGCTTACCCTCAACAATGTTGCAGTGTCCGTTAAGGTGGCGACTTACGAATATTGCATGGCGAGGGAGCAATGATGCCTGCAATACGGATACTGCTGGTTGATGATCACCAACTGATAAGGCGAAACCTCTGTAACCTCCTCGCTACGGACCCTGAGTTCAATGTAATCTCTCAAGCGTCGAGCGGATTCGAAGCAGTGCGCAAGGCACAGGAATGTCAGCCGGACGTCATTCTCCTTGACGTCAGTATCCCTGACTTGAACGGACTTCATGCGGCCCCCCTCATAAAGAGAACCGCGCCAGACGCCGAGATCCTGTTTGTCACCCAGTACGACAATCCATTCTTTGTGCGCCAGGCATTTGCGGCTGGTGCTCGGGGATTTTTGATAAAGAGCGATGCTGGAGCCGAGCTACTCACTGCAGTCCGAACGGTGCATTTGAAGAAAAGGTTCATCAGCAGAAGCATAAACAAAGCCGCTCTGAACCTTGCTCCCGAACAACCAGTTCTCCCGGCTAGTTCGGATTGAAGCCGTGCTCGATGTCATCAAACAGGCACATCCCTCTACTGAAGCCAGGTCACGGCGATTAGGAGAGGCGGCCGGGAAAGCCGCCCCTTAAAAAATTTACGGGCGCTGATCATGCGAGGGTTGCCGGCCAGGAAATCGAGACGCTGCGGCCAATCGTCAGGTCGCTAGTCGGCTGGTCCACCGATGTGTTGCGCCCGGCGGAATCGCTTTGGGCCAGGTCGCGACATGAGTCTTAACCGAAGCGGCCACACAGCCGTTCGTGCCTCCCATGGAAACACCGGGTAAACCAGAGTGGATGCTGTAAGCAAACCAATGCGCCTTGGACGACCTGTCGAGTAAAAAAACCTAGTCGTCGACTAAAGGCTCACGGTAAGAGTTGGAATGGGTACTTACAAATCCTTGTGCACGGGTGCGTGACAAATGACACGGCAGAGAGGAAGCGAAACAAATCAGATCGCGCACCATACTCCCCACCTTCTTCGCGTCGTAACAGCAGCTCCGCCTCCGTATGGAATCAGCTCAGCAGCGACTCAACACGGCATAGATCAGAGCAGAACGCGCAGTAGGAGTTGCCGTGCCCCTAAGCTATTGGCTTGCTAATCTCGCTGTTCCAGCGTAGCATCAGCTTGAGCGTTAGACCGATTCGGTCGCGAGCAGCCCTCGCCTTTAAAAGCAAGCAATCTGCATAAGTTTCCCTCCGATTCCCTCCAGCGTAACTACAAAAAAGGAAACAACAGTACAAGAATATGGAACAAGGAACAGTAAAGTGGTTTAACGACGCCAAAGGCTATGGCTTCATTAGCCGTCAATCGGGCGACGACGTGTTCGTGCATTTCTCAGCCATCCAGGCCGGCGGTTTTAAGAGCCTGCAAGAGGGCCAGACCGTGCAATTCGATGTCACAAAAGGTGCAAAGGGGTGGCAAGCGGAGAACGTTCAACCGCTCTAAGTCTCCCTTCTCGAAGGGGTGATTCGAATGCGAGTCGCCCCCTCTTGGAGTGAGCCAGGGGCAGATTTGAAAAATGGTGTCCTCTGGATCAAACGCATACCCAGGCCCTGTCCGAGCTTCTGCCAAGGCCGCCGCAAGACTTGAGTTCAGAGCAATGCAAGCCGTGCGCGCTCCCTTCTACGTCCTCAACAAAATAAGCTTCACGGGGTCCTCTTCTC
>DATNEX010000165.1:0-3888 GCA_035606605.1 Terriglobales bacterium | reverse complement strand
CAGAAGATGCGGTCTCTAATTCGCGTAGAGCGCTAAGCCTAGGCTGATGATTAGAGCGCCTAAGATCGCTGCCAACTCGAGGAGAAATTGACGGGTTTGATTTGCTCTATTTCGAGTTCGGTACCTCTCTTTGAGAATTTTCTGAGCAACCTTTAGTCTCTCCCCCTCCCACATTTTTCGCTCGATCCTACGCTCGATCTCGTAGTCATCAAGCTTGGCGAGATGCGCCTTTAACTGTTCCGGATTGAACTGAGTCGCCATTCTTTAACACTACTTCTGCCGCCCGGCGATGGCGAGCGTGGGTGATGCTGTTTAGACGTTGACCTTTCGCTTTTTGCCTCCGGTCATGCCAGTAGTAGGCAGCTAGACCCGGAGAGAGTGCGATTAGCTCGACTAGCACATTGCTGATATTGGACGGGCTATAGGTCTTTTGGACTCGTGACCACCATTCCGAGAAGCTCGCTGCGCCGACAAACAGTCCCACCACGGCAAGCAGGTTAGCGACAATGACGAGCGTAACCCAAATGCGGGCGAACCAAAGTAAGGCTTTGTCCATCACGGTTGCTCCCAACGTCATGCTGCGTGAACTGCGAAGCGAATTGCTAAGAAACGGCCCCAGGAGGCTCGGAGGCTCCTCCCGGGGCCGTTCACCCCCACGCGAATTCGGTCTGGAGTAACGGATCACTCCGGGAAATAGTGGTTTTCCGTGAATCCCCCGCGTCAGAAATTAGAGGTGCCAGTGAAGGCGAAAGAGCTTTAAGCGACCATCGGCTGCACAAAAGAGTGAGAAACGACGATCCACGTTGCGGCTAGGCTCAGAACCGTTCCGGCCAAGCTGCAGATCAGGACGTAAAGGCTGCTGGTGTCTGATTGCGGGGCCATGACTGATCCTCCGAGTTTTCTGCCCAAGACCTTCTTGAGCATGAGGAGAATCGTAAAGCATCGCTCGAATTGGCGCGGTGGTAATTGCCACACCCGTTAAAAAAAATTTGTTCTGGAATTGCTGTGAAATTCGCCTCGGAGTGACAATTGTCACAACGGAACAAGCCCGTCTTACCTCACGTTATCCCCTGCCTAGATGCCGGTGGCGGAATGATCCTCCGGGCCATAGGTTCCTGGGTGGAGGGGAGCAGCTCCTTAAGCGGGTCGCTGCTCCCCTCCTCTGAGACTAACTCGGTTTGCCATTGCCGAAAATGCCCTTCTGATGGCGTCGTCATGGTTGATCCTCCGAACTCAGTACCAGCATGGGGAGACTGAAGCGAGACGCGCTTAACATTAGCGAAATCATGGGGGCGTGGCCCGCAAACGACGGAAGAGTTAGCATCAAAGGTCACACGCCCGCTGTAGCAGCCAGGCAATAGGGGACCCAAAAAAAAGAAAACGCCCAGGAGGCTAATCTTGAGGCCCAATCTGTGCATTTTCGGCTGAAAAAGTCGGCGCCTAGGAATCCATTTGCATAGCGCCGTAGCCAAAGACGCCGCGACGATCAATCCGATGAGCGCGATCAGAATCAGCACATTGAGTTTCCGGCTTGAACGCGCGAGCACCGCCCGAACTCAATGGGCGTGTAGCCAATCGTCGCTATCGAAGTCAGAAGCCATGGGACGGTTCAGGCTTCCGGCGAGCGCTTCACTCCTATCGCGCCTATTCGGCTTACCGCTGCTTCAGGCTGCGAGTTGCTGTAAGGCAATATCTGCCAAATCGTGCAGTCGCTCGATATCGGAGCCTCTCAACGAACGTGGACGGGTGTCGAGTAGACACAACGTACCAATGCAACTTCCGTCATTGAGAATAAGGGGATAGCCTGCATAAAACCTAATTCGGGGTTCATTGATCACCAGGGGATTATCGGCAAAGCGGATATCTTGGAACGTGTCCGCAACAATCATTGGTGTTTGGCTATAAACCACGTGGGCGCAAAAGGAGGCGTCACGTGAGGTTTCCTTTGCGCTAAGACCCACGCACGATTTGAACCATTGCCGGTCTTCGTCGACCAGACTGATGAGCGCCATCGGCACGTCAAAGAGGGCGGCGGCAAGTCGCGTCACCCGATCGAATTTTTCCTCCGGCTCGGTATCAAGAATTCTCAGTTTACGAAGCGAGGCAATGCGCCGTTCTTCATCATCGGGAATGGTCGCCCTCATCCAGCGACAGGCGGTTCGTAGAACCCAAGCCCGTACCTTGGTTCGCGCATAGCTGCTCGTAAAAGGCTTGATCAACCAGTCTGTGACCCCCGCTGCGGCGGCGGCTGCGGAATCTTGTTGTGCGGCGACCATGACCACAGACAGCGGGTGCGCCGGGTCATTTTCGGTATATCGGATCGCACGGCACGTCTTCATGCCGTCGCTACGCGGCATGTCGTGCTCGATTATTGCTAGAGACGGCCGATCTCTAGCGATGAGCTCTCGAGCCTCTTCAATGCTTGAAAAGAAATCCGCTCTGAGACCCTCCGCGCGGATAGCATCGGATAGGACCGCAGCTATTCGGGAATCTGTGATGCTAAGAATTACGGGACGATCGTCGAGCGCTGACTCTGGGGAAGTCATCGCCTGAAACTCCCCTGCGGATCGCTCCAAAGTTTCAGCTTGGGAAGATTCGATCTCAAGAACATCACCCTCGGCTGCGGCAGATACTTTCAATACAGAAGTCGCATTGTGTAACTGAGATCCGATCCCTTCAAGTATATGATCAAGGGCATCATCGTCCCTCAGTGGATCATGATGGGTCAGCACGAGCCTCTTCACATTCGCATGTTGGGCGAGTTTGAGAACGTATTCGACGGAGCTATGTCCCCAACCTATCTTGGCCGGATACTCCGCTGCGGTGTACTGCGCATCATGGATTAATAGGTCTGCGCTACGGATGAACTCTGCATGTCGCAGGTCTTGTCCCGCAAATTCTTCTTGGCCGCTCGCTAAGGACTGTGAGTAAGGTTCGTGATCGCAGCAATAGACGATCGTCGCGCCATCGGCTTGCAGCCGATAGCCGAGCGTCAGCGCCGGATGGTTTAAGTAGCGCGTTGTGACCCTTATGTCGTCGACATCAAAGGTCCCTTCGACCAGGTCATGATAACGAATCGTGGCCTCGAATTGATCAGGCGAAATCGGGAAATAGGTGTATCGCATCTGCCCGGCCAACGTTTCGCGCAAAGATTGGTCGAGGCCTCTCGGGCCATAGATGTCCCATTCATTGCCAGGCACGAAAAGCGGCGCGAAAAAGGGGATGCCTTGGATGTGATCCCAATGTGTGTGGCTAATGAGGATGTGACCCCGCAAGGACTTGGCGCCGCCAGAAATTAGGCTTTGGCCAAGGGGATGAGCTCCGGTTCCGCAATCGAGAATAACCAGCGTTCCGCGCTTTGAGCGCACCTCAACGCACGAGGTATTTCCGCCGTAACGAACGGTGCTTGATCCGGGCTTCGCAATCGAACCGCGAGTGCCCCAAAACTCAACGCGCACTTCGAGCTCCTCCCCTATGCCTTCGGCTTCAACGGCCTGAGTTGTGACGACCAGTTCCGGAAGCAACGGCAACTGTCAGTCATGCCCCTGCACCAGAAACGAGAAGTGCGAAGGAAGAAACTTAAGCGACCATCGGCTGCACATAGGAATGCGCAACGACGATCCACGTTGTGGCCAAGCTCAGGACGGTGCCGGCCAAGCTGCAGACCAAAACGTAAAGGGTGGTGGTGTCTGATTGCGGGGCCATGACTGATCCTCCGAAGTTCCTGCCCAAGACCTTTCTTGAGCATCAGGAGAATCGTAAAGCATCGCTCGATTTGTCGCGGTGGTAATTGCCACATCTGCAAAAAAATTTGTCCTGGAATTGCTGTGAAATTCCCCTCGGAGTGACAATTGTCACATGTTAAATCGATCGGTCTTGCCTCACGTT
>DATNEX010000154.1:0-12185 GCA_035606605.1 Terriglobales bacterium | reverse complement strand
CGCTTAGCGCATGGGATAGATGTTCTTGTGAAGCGTGGTAGAGGCCTGGAGGCAGTCCGGTGGTTTGTTGTTCTTCAGCGACGGACAAAGCGGCAGTCAGCTCGGGCACTACTCCGCTGAAACCGGCTATTGTCGCAAGTTCCCCCAATATCAGCAGCCACTGACGCCTCGTAACTTCGCTGCCCGCTTCTGTCGTTTGGAACTCGTTCACAACTCACCTTGACGAAATGCCTGCGCGATGTGTTCTCCGGCGCGGGCAGACAATGCCATGATCGTAAGTGTCGGTTCGTAACATCCCTGGGTCGTAAACACCGCGCCGTCGGTGACAAAAACATTAGCTGCGTCGTGAACCTTGCAATGGCGATCAACGACGCTTTTCGTCGGATCGTCGCCCATGCGCGCTGTGCCACATTCGTGAATGTTTTTGCCGAACACGCTAAGTTCGGCCTTTGGCGGCGTTGTATTGCTAAGTTTCATCTCGTCCAGAATGGCGCCGAGATGCTCGCGCATGGCCAATGCCATGCTTTTCTCGTTTTCTCCGTAGCTTGCATTAATGTGCAGCACAGGAATTCCCCAAGCGTCTTTCTTGACCGGATGTAACTTTACGTAGTTGTCTTCTCGCGGAAGGCATTCGCCTTGGGCCTCGATCGCGAAGGAATAGGGAATCTCTTCGCGAATCCGCTTCCGCCACTGGTCGCCAAACTCCGGCATGAGGAAGGCGTGCTCGTACAGTTCCTGGCTGCCGTCGCCGTCAAAACGATAACCGCGCAGAAATCGTTGGTTGCGGTCAGGAGTCCCGGCAACATTCACGTACTTCGGGATGAGGAACCCGCAAGGCCGGCCAACCGGCTGGCGCTTCGATGAACGCAAACTCCGCATCAACCCTCCCGCACCCTCGATCGTGAAGTGATCCATCAAGTAATGGCCCACGACGCCGTTTGAATTTCCCACTCCATCCGGGTGAGATGGAGATTTTGAATTGAGAAGAATGCGCGTTGATTCCAGCGCTCCAGCAGCCAGAACTACGACTCGGGCATAGGCCTCGCGATGTTGATGCGTGATGCGGTCTAGGTAGTGGACGCCATCAGCACACCCACTACGGCCCATGAGCAAATGGCTGACGATGGCATCGCTTACCAGCGTATATTTGCCGGTGCGGGCCGCCGCCGGAAGCGTGACCGAAGGACTATTGAAATACGAAGCCGTAAAACAGCCACGTTGACACTGGTCGCAGAAATGACAAGCGGGACGGCCTCGATGGGTCACCGTGAGGTTTGCCACGCGGTCGGGCATCACTCGCCAGCCAAACTTGCGTTCGATGACTTCTTTCGCCATCACGCCGCCGCAGGAGAGAGCCATGGGCGGCAGAAACTTACCATCGGGCATTTGCGGCAAACCTTCGAACGAACCGCTCACACCGATGAAGCTCTCGACCCGATCATAGTAAGGTTCAAGGTCCTTGTATCTGATCGGCCAGTCTTCTCCGTAGCCATCGCGATTGGCGGCCTTGAATTCGTTGTCGGTGAAGCGATAACTTTCGCGCGCCCAGCAGAATGTTTTCCCTCCCACCTGTCGTCCACGGATCCACATGAACGGTTTGTCTGTTGGGAAGGTATACGGATGTTCCAAGTCGTTGACGAAGAACTGATGGCTGTACTCGTCACAGGCATAACACAAACGCTGGACGGGCTGTGTGCGCAAAAGCTGCTGCTGATTGCCGAAACCGCGGAATTTCAGTTGATAGGGCCATATGTGCTCGGTGAAGTCGCGCGTCGGGACACGAGGCGGTCCCGCTTCTAGCATCAGCACCGTCACGCCCCGCTCGGTCAACTCTTTCGCAACCCATCCGCCACTTGCACCCGAACCAATGATGAGGGTGTCGTAAACCTTTCTTCGTTGAGTAGCCATGAGCAGATCAATGGTACCAGCGACCCACAGGAAGATGAGATGAGAGGATCCATCCACACCCTGGCGTGGCTTTGGTTGCGATTGCAGCCCAGCGATAAGACTGCAAGTGGCAGAAACCCTCTATGGCGGAGTTCCCTAATCCCGTCACATTCTGGTGCTTCCCTACAACAGATGCTAGAGCACTTGCAACCTCTCATTACGTTGTGTCGGTTCGGACATGAGCGCTGTTGCGTGCTTGAAACCCGCAAGACAGCCACGCGCAATGGCCAGGCTGCTGTAGTAATCGTTATAGCGAAAGAATCCCGTTTGTCCTCTCCACATGGGATAGAAGTCGCATGCCTGAATCCATCTCTCATACACCGCTTCAATGTTGATGTAGGTGTCGGGAATAAAATTGGCGGCATCCTCCCAGTTCTCGGCATAGAAAACTTTGGAGACTGAATGCGCTGGTCGGCTTCGCTCGAGAGTCGCCAGAGCTGCATAAAATATCGCATCGCGAACGATCAGATGACAGGTTTGGTGATCTTTGTGCCAGCTTCCGCTCCAATGAGTGATCACAGTTTCCGGTTTCTCGTCCCGTATTATGTCGGAAACTCGCAACGAACTTTCCTCATTAAAGGGGATTTCGGCATCGGGGTACTCAAGAAGGATCGCCTTAGCTCCGAGCAGATGAGCTGCCTTCTGCGTTGCGGCACGTTGCATATCACCGTACTGCTGAACGCTCATGTCGTGCGGCGCGCCCCTCTCGCCGGCGGACAGGCTAAGCAGAACGCCCGCTCCACCGCGCTCGATTTGCTGGCCCAGGGCAGCACCCATTGTGAACATTCCATCTCCAGGGTGGGCTGCGATAGCCAGGACCTTGCCGGGACGCGCCTCGGCCGAATTCTCCATTCGCATCACCCCGCTCGGGAAAGCGGACAACACCGCCGCCCCCGCATTTTGGACGAATGAGCGTCGATCCATAGTCGTTCCTCCCTAACCGCAGCTAAACCCGCGTGGCGTGGTCCCAGGCAAGCCGGGCACAGCCGAGTAAGTTTGCTTTGTCGCGCAGCTTGCTTACCGTAATCTCCACTTGTCGGGAGACGAGCGGCTGTGCGCGCTCCAACATCGAACGGCGCAGTGATTTGAGATATAGATCGGCCACGCCTGCCATGCCTCCTCCGAGAATCACGATTTGCGGATCAAGGAGGCTGATCATGTTTGCAATGCCATATCCGAGGGCTTCCCCCGCCCGGGTGAAAATCTCGAGCGCCAGCCGGTCGCCTTTGCGCGCAGCATGCGCTACTTCCAAAGCCGTAATTGAGGATGGATCCAGTCGCGAAAGGCTGGTTTCATCTCCATTCCGTAGCCGTTGCAGGGCAGCGCGCGCGATAGCCGGACCAGCTGCATGAAACTCCAGTTCCGCCGTATTGGCCTCGGTCGGAGCCTCTCGATGCGCGCCCGTGAGCCATCCCGCGCAACCTGAGAGTTCGTGTGCGCCTCGCAGAATTCGCCCTCCGCTCAGAATGCCCGCGCCAATGCCGGTTCCGATCATCACAACGACTGCATCCGATTTGCCTTGCGCTGCTCCGCGCCAGCATTCTCCGAGAATTGCGGCGTTACGATCACTTTCCACATAAACCGGAATCCTGAGCGAACGTTTCAAACGGCTGGCAAGCGGCATTCGTTGCCAACCAGGAATATTCGGCGCCCAAACCGTTCCAGTGCGGCGGGCCAACCCGGGCACGGCAATCGCGACTGCGACAAAAGCTCGCTGGGGTGTTTTGGCGGCGGCTAGTTCGTTGGCGAGCTTTTCGATTTGTACTACGGGAGCGGACGCAGAACTGCGGTCGACGGGAATTGTGCGTTGCGAAAGGATATGCCCTCCCCGGTCAACAATTGCCGCGGAACATTTGGTTCCACCAAGATCGACGGCCAGGACATTGGGCACTTTAGAACCTTACGACGCAGTCTCACTTGTATTTGTTAGCTTGCGCGTCTGCTGCTCGCGTAGCATGACTATAGCCGAAAGGGCAGTAATTCCGATTGCTCCGATTCCAGGTACCACCATCCCCATGTGCACGCCCAGCCGCTGGGACACTCGCCCAACAGTCCAGGGCAGCAGCATCCCCCCGATTAAGGCAACGGAGAAGAGAAGTCCAAAAACCGTTCCCGCTTGTTTGGCATACCGATCTCCCGCGATGGCCAATGTTGTTGGGAAAACAGGACCGTAAGACAATCCGATCAACACCGCACCCAGGGTTAAGAAGCTAAGTAGATTCGAGGCCAGCAGGACGGCACACCCGATCAAGGAAAGAAGTCCGCTTGCAACAACCAGTCGAGATTTGCCGATTACTCCAAGCACCCGTGCGGCGAGAATGCGGCCTGCCATGAGAGCCCCCCAATAGGCGGCCAACGCCAGAGTTGCGGCCCGGGGAGAAAATCCAGCACTATTGACGTACGTAGAGGTCCAACCACCAACGCTAGCCTCGTTTCCGGACTCAAAAAAAAGAATGAACGCGAGCAGTAATACTCCTTCGTATTTGGCTACGCCGAACGTTTGAGCCAAGGAAAATCCCTGGCCGCCGGCGGAAGGAGGAAAGGAAATGAGGGCATAGGCGAGAGAGCAGATTGCGGCGATGGCAGAACAAAAAACGAAAAGCTGCGTAGTAGTTAAATGACCTTGAATGCTCGCGGCAAGCAAGGGAACGAATAATGCCCCGACACCGAAGAAGATTCCTAGCAGATTCAGCATTGGACCTCGCTGCTCACCATAGAGGTCTGAGACGAGCGAATTCGTGCAGGTATTCAGTCCGCCTCCGCCCAACCCGAGGAGGAAAGATGCGAAGCTCGCGGCCACAAATGAATGCGCAAATGCGAATCCCAACATTGCTCCGGAAACAATGGCCGATGAAACCAGAAGGTTAACTTTGTGGCCAAGATGATCGATCAAAGGACCAACAATCAGGGAAGCGAGAAAAACGCCGAGGTAGAGCAGAAGGAAGAGGGTTCCTTGCTGGGCCAGATTGATGCCAAAATGCGCGCGGGTGTCGGCGAGGCCGAACACCGTCCCAAGAACGGCGAACACGATGCCGAAGACCAGAATCCCAGCACAGGCGCTGAAAAACAGCATTCGCGTTCGAGAGGGTTGGCTCACGGTTCTATCTTTTCAACGAACGCTCGTAAGCTGCATAAACCTGATTGTTGTTGTCCGCAGGAATTCCCGGAACGTTGGGCGAAACAAATACCGGAGGATTATGACCCCTGGCAGCAAGTTCCGTTGCGACCTGGGCGACGATGGCCATGGCGATGGTAACGGTTGAAACCGTGGATCCCGCAGCCACAGGTGCCTTCCAGCCATTAATTGTCACCAGCGCGTCTTCCGCAGGGATGCAGTTGTCAATTACGTAATCGGCAACATCAGGCAGTTTCTTTCCTGAGGAGTGTGTGGACTCACGCCGTCGGTAGTTATCCATTGAGGTGATTGCAACCGTCGTCAGGCCGCGTTTCTTGGACTCCTGTAGCACCTCGATTCCGGCTGCATTCAAACCGCCGTGAGAAAAGACCATCATGACGTCACCTGCGCGAATGGGCTCATTCTCAAAAAGAACGGAAGCGTATCCTTCCCGTCGTTCCAACCACAGAAGACCCTTTGCGCCGCCTGATCCGATGACGTTCATCCACATCAGCCGCATATCCATGAGGGGTCGAAACCCTGGGAACGCGCCATAACGTGGAAACATGTCCTGTACGGGCAGGACGGAATGGCCACTGCCGAACAAATGTACGAGGCCGCCACGCACTATGCAATCAGCCATCGTGGCGGATGCGTGCTCGATGTTCGAAATTTGCGTTTCCCAAATCCGATTCAATGCCTCCGTGATGCGATCACGATACTGAGCGACGCTCACAATATGCCTCCAGAAGTATGAAGATCAACAAAAGAAGTGTGTCCGCTAAATGCTGCTCTTTTAGAAGTCAATTCTGTAAATGCGCACACTTTGCGCAGGAACTTCTGCCCTGAGCAGGAGCCTGTTCCCCGTGGTAACGATTTTCTCACCTGTCATGATTTCGCGAATGCCGGAAGCCGGTTTTTCCAGGTCTCGGCGAAAGTCAGCTGATGCATTTCTGTCTGAGTGGTTAAAGAAAAAAATCAAGCGACCTCTTGGCGCGTTCATTTCGCGAAGCTCCAGCAACGGCGGTGCATCGAGCTTGGGTTGTGAGAGGCTGGCCCATTCCATCAAAATTTTCGCTAATGGATGCATCGGCAGAGGGTGCTCATAGTTCTCCTCGCCGGCAAAGCTCCCCAAAACGATTGCACCTCCTTTGTTGTAGCGGTTTTCCCATGCGATCGGCACGCCGCTGGCGAGGAATGCCACGGGGCGCGCAGTTTTGTTCTCCAATTCGAACTGCTCCTCGAACCTTGTCACCCTAAACCGTGCAGCTCCCCACCTCACGTTGAACGCTTTTCCTGGAATCACCTGCTTTTCGCGCACTCCCAGCATCTCGTCCCATCCAAAGCCTGGAATCTTGGGCTGAGCATGGCCGCGTTCATCGACCCAGCCGGGGCGCGCTTCAACAAAAAGATGTCCGCCGTCGGAAACGTATTCCTTTAAAGCTTCAGCTTCGACGCTGGTGAGCATCAGTGGATAAGGGACAATTACTAGTTTGTATTGCCGAAGCCCATCCCCTGGGAGTTCGCGTGAACTGACGACATCCACCGGAAGGTTACGTTCAAAGAACATCCTGTGGTAACCGGCGACCGCCCGATGGATTGCATTCCGGTTTCCCTCCTCGTCATAGCCACCTAGTAAGGGAACCAGAGGACTGAACACAATGGCCACTTCTGGCCGTTGTGGGTGCGATTGCAGCAGTAGATCGGCATTCTGCTCTATGCGCTGCGCAATTTCTCCCGCATGCCGACTTCGCTCAGTCAGCGTGCCATCCAGGTTGATCATCCCATATCCACCTGATTCATACCCTGCGTTCATCGGATAAAAAGCGTAGTAGTTGATGGCACGGGCGCCGCGTGAAACCATGCCCCACGTCCAAAGTTCGAGATCATTTGCGGTAACCGGCGAGCCAATGATGGTGCCATGCACTCCGTAACCGCTTTGCAGTTCTCCCACATAAAACCCACGACCAGCAGTAATGCTGTTCGTCAGATCCATTGCCAGTACCCTCCGCTCGAGGGTCCAGTTGTGTTCGGGGGCGGTGAGCTTCGGATAGAAACTCGTTCCGAAAAAGTCAACGGAGTCTTTCATCAGAAAATCATCAGTCGGATCGTAGGGATCTGCCAACGTGCGCACCAGGGGAGAGGGATTCGGAGCGTGGCTGGTGGTCAAGTGGCTCGGATCGATAGCCTTTACCGCATCATTCCTTAGCTTCAGATCTTCTTGTAACTTGTAACCGTAGTACACTCGCCAGTCCATGAAGTCCGTGTAGGTGAGGATCGTTCCGTAGCGCGGAGGCTCCACCTGATTCCAGTCCGTGAACGTGCGATGCCAGGTGACATTAAGTTTGTCCAGCGTGCCGTATTTGCCTTTCAAGTACGAGCGGAAACGCTCCATGCTACTGGGGCAGTAGCAAAACATCGGCTCCGACTTGTAGCCGACGCGAGCCCAATTGAGTGCGGCCGGTTCACTCCATAAATCCCATGCATAAAACGCCGGATTGCCGGCAACATGGCGCGCCACCTCCTGGAAGAAATCGAGCACCACTTTCCTCACTCCGTGGTGATCAATGCAAAATCCGGGCGCAGCTTGCGATGGGATCGGCTGTCCGTCCTGCGCTGCATAGTGACCATCGGGATATTTCTCCCCAACCCACTCCGGAGCGGAATCCACGTACACCTGCACAATCACTTTCAAACCGACTTCGCCCGCCAATTGCAGCAGGAGATCCAGATTATCGAGGTGAAATTCGCCTTCCTGCGGTTCACTGACACTCCACTCCACCCAAGTGCGAACCGTGTTGAAGCCCAGATTCTTGATTTTCGTTAGGTCCTCTTTCCAGACCTTGGCTGTGTCAGGCGTGACTGCCTCTACCATCGGGGCCCGGGCTTTGCCGCCGCTGTACCACACGGCTACTGGAAAGAATGTCGATGTGGTGGCGTTGCTGCTAGTGGAATGCGTACCCAGGGTTGCTTGACCCGTGTAGCCCGTCTTGAGCGCCATCGCGCTCAGAACTGCAAAGAGCGCAATCGACAATAGAGCTTTTCTTGGGATGAGCTTCATCCAGGAATTGAAGAGCAGCTATTTTAACTCGAAAACAGATCCAGATCTTCATCGCGAGCCAGTTTGGGTTTAGCTCGGATTACACTTCGGGCGGAGTTCCAAAGAGCGCCGCCATGTCTAACGGCGCTCACTAAACGCCTTACCAATAACATCCGAACTGGGATCGTCCTCCGTTGAAACCGGAAGATGCATTTGCTCCGCCGCGGCGGTCGCGCGTCTGATCTGGTCACCAGTCATTACGGTTGAAACGCTCCTCAGCCGTGCGCCAGCTCGCTTCTCACCGTGGTCCGCTGCCGACTTGTACCATACGTAGGCGGAGACGTAATCGAGCGGCACACCCTTGCCTTGCTCGTACAGGTAGGCTAGATCCAACTCAGCCCTGGCAAATCCCTGTTCGGCAGCAGCGCGCACCCATTTCGCTGCTTCTGAAAAATCGACGTCCACCCCGGTACCCGTGTAGAACATCCATGCGAGGTTCTCTTGCGCCGGAGCATAGCCCTGTTTTGCGGCAGCCCGAAACCAGGTCGCCGCTTGGGAGTAATTCTGTGCGACCCCGATTCCTCGAAAATACAAGGACGCAAGATTGCACTCCGCTGTGAGATTTCCTTGCTCTGCCGAGGCCCGGTACCAGCGCATGGCGGAAGCGGGGTCGCGCCGAACTCCCTGGCCTCGCTGGTACATTGAGGCCAGATTGTTCTCTGCGTTCGCGTGTCCCTGCTTGGCTGCGGCAATGTAATAGGCGATTGCTTGCCGATAATCGCGTGGCACACCTTTGCCTTGCTCGTAAAGGAACCCCAGGCCAAATTCGCCATCCGCGGAGCCAGCCGCTGCCGCCAGCTTGAACCATCTTGCTGCTTCATTAAAATCTGGAGAAACACCGCGCCCTCTGAGATACCGGAATCCGAGTTTGTAAGCGGCTTCGGGATTGCCCCCCTCCGCTTCGTGTTTGAGGGCATCAAGTTCGGCGACCTCTGCCGACTCTCCCACGGGTTTGACTTGACTTCGGGCCATCTCAGCAGAACTGCAGAACAAAAGAACGATCACAAGCGTACCTGGAAACAAGGAGGAGTTCATTTTCATGTCTTTCTCCCCTGTCTTACGGGGCATGGGTCCTTACCGAGGTCAACCTTCGCCCGGGAGCAAGGCCGCTGGCAATGCATTGCGATACACGAAAACAACACGCGTGGGTAACGGAGCAATTCTTTTGCGCAGTAGGGGTTGCAGCAGATCACGGGCGCGAGCATCTGAATGCCCGGCACAACCTAACCGAGACCAAAGGTTCACGTCTAAATGAATATGCAAGGTCCTGATTCGCTTTCCTCCCCGATTCGCTTTGATGTATTCGAACTCGACCTGCGAATGGGCGTTCTGCGTCGTGAAGGACGCGTTGTCAAGCTTCAGGAACAACCATTTCGAATTCTGTCTCTAGTAACGCAACGTCATGGGGAGGTGGTTACCCGGGAAGAACTCCGTCAGATGCTCTGGCCGGCGGACACCTTCGTCGATTTCGATCATGGGCTTAATAGTGCAGTCGCGAGGTTGCGCGAAGCGTTGAAGGACTCGGCAAACAAGCCTCGTTTCATCGAGACGGTCTCAAAAAAAGGCTACCGGTTCATAGGCCGCATTGACGAAAACGAAGTCGAGCCGGCGGAATTGCCCAGCATGCCACCGCTCCCGCAGAAACCATCTGTCAACGATCGTTTGCGAAGTGGAATGTCTATCAGTGCATTGGCCTTTTCGGTGCTGCTTTGCGTGACTGGGCTTTTGGCGTTCTACCGAAAAGGTGTCGACCCTCGAGCGGCGACCTCTATCGAAGTCATGCCTCTGGTTGGACTGCAGGGATTTCAAGTTACGCCCGCATCTTCACCCGATGGAACCCTGGTTGCTTTCAGGCAGAGCGATGGCTTGCACCACAATGGCATTTATACGGCGCTTGCTGGGGGTGAAAAGTCGTTACAGCTCACAGCGAATACAGGAGATTGCTGCCCAACGTGGTCTCCCGACGGACGTCAGATCGCATTTTCGCGGTACGGCGACAAGACACTCTCGATTTTCGTTATTCCCGCGCTGGGCGGGACCGAACACCGCGTGTATCGAGGGCCGGTTTCCATGGGAGGGGGCCTTTCCTGGTCCATGGACGGGAAGCTTCTGGCTTTCCCGGAAGCCAGCGACGCAGATCCGTCGAGGAGCTGGATAGCATTGCTGTCGCTGGCAGATGGAAGCACCCACACCCTGACTGCGCCGCCGGGAGCATCAATGGATAGCCAGCCATCGTTTTCGCCGGACGGCTCGCAAGTCGCTTTCGTGCGCTCGACAATCGCCGGCGTCAGCAACGATATCTACGTGATTCCCGCGTCAGGCGGGAGGGCAGCGCGACTCACCTTCGACCATCTTCCAATTATGGGCGTTCCCGCTTGGACTGCCAACGGCAAAGAAATTGTGTTCTCGTCGACCCGAGGAGGTCGTGACAGCCTGTGGAGAGTCTCGGCGTCGGGGGGAGAGCCGCGCCCGGTAGCTGGCCCCATTGGAGAAGGCACTTGGCCTTCGATTCCGTCCAGGGGACACGAACTGGTGTATGAGCAGCAAATCGCGAAACTCGACATTTGGCGCCTCGACCTGAAGGATGCTAGCCACCTTCAGAAGGTTCCGGCATCCTTGGTTTCGGAAAAAGGCAACAAGATGCGGCCCGATCTTTCTCCCGACGGGAAGAAGATTGCTTTCGAGTCGGATCGGCTAGGCCACTGGGAAATATGGACGTGCGCGACCGACGGGTCCGGCTGCGATCAGGTTACTGCGCTGCATGGGACGGCGGGGCGAGCGCGCTGGTCCCCGGACGAGCGGTACATCGCATTCGAATTCCACCCCAATGAGCGTAGCGAAGTTTATATGGTCGAAGTACCTGGCGGCGTCCCGCGGCTTTTGCCCACGATCCCGGGAGCGGACAATCTCTCGCCGAGTTGGTCCCGCGATGGCCAGTGGCTCTATTTCGCCTCCAAGCGCGGCAACGAACCTTTTCAGATTTGGAAGATCTCCATGCGAGGCGGAGCCCCGGTTAAGTTGACGAAGAACGGCGGCATCTCCCCGGTCGAGTCTCCCGACGGACGCTTCCTTTATTACGCGAAGTACGAAGCGGGCGGGATTTGGAAAATGCCTCTGAGTGGAGGAGAGGAAACACGGGTGCTGGATGAGTCAGGCGGCCCCGGGTGGCCGAACTGGATGGTGAGCGACGAAGGCATTTACTTCCTGCGCACGAATAAGCCTGTGCACGACACGATCCAATTTCTGGACTTTACTTCCAAGAAAATCATACGGATATGGTCTCTGCCGAAAGGCGCAGGGTGGGGACTTGCGATGTCCCAAAACGGCAAATCAATATTCTATGTACAGAGCGAGTTCGCAGAATCGAACGTCATGCTGGTCAGGAATTTTCGTTGACGTCGTCACTACCGCGTGAGATCTCGCCACTTGTTGATGGGCGAAACATAGCCGTCTGTTTTGTTTTTTACTTGACAATCCACCAACTCGGATCATAATGCCCTTTGTCGACCTCCGGAGAGTCTTGCTCTCCGCTTCCCCTCGGAATAACTCTAAGTGTACCCTCGCGTCGCGTGAATGCTTTGGTGGTAGTCCCCGGTTTCCCCGGTCGATCGTCAAGAGAGGCGGTATGAGTAGAAGACTTCGTGATCGCTTCACACTGCGAAGCTGAGGCGAACCTTCATTCTGCGCGCGTATTCGAAAATTCCTAGTATTCGGAGGGCATGATGGCCAGTCCAATTGTTATCCCCATCAGTAGCAACAAGTTTCAGCTCGATAAGACGATTACAGCGGCTGGCGGTTCGGTGACGATCGACATCAGGGCGTCCACTGATCACGACGTGCTGCAAGCGATTCTTGATAACAAACCATTCCCCGCGAGGCCTGACGGGAAGATTGAGCTGGGAAGGATTGGTTTGGAAGCCGAGACCGGAAAGACATTTGAATTCAATGCCGGACAAACCACGATCGGTTTCCAGGCTTCGGCCGCCTTCAAAACCGGTCTTGGAGTCTTCGATAGCTCTACCG
>DATNEX010000148.1:0-23668 GCA_035606605.1 Terriglobales bacterium | reverse complement strand
GGGTAGGCAACGAGCAGTGGGGGCCGCGCTACCTCGAGCGCTACAAGGTTTTCGCGGCAGCTCTGAAAGCCAAACACGCGGATGTTAAGTTGGTTGTTAGCGCCGGCCCATTCCCCTCGGGCGAACCTTTCGACGGTCTTTGGTCCAACTGGCGGCAGATGAAGGCTGACATCGTCGACGAACACTACTACATGGCGCCGGAATGGTTCTTAACCAACACTAGCCGCTACGACAATTACGATCGCTCTGGTCCGAAGGTCTTCGCAGGTGAGTACGCGGCCCAGACTTCGGGGGTTGCGAAACCGGACAATCGCAACAACTGGAAGACAGCAATTTCAGAAGCTGCGTTCATGACCGGTCTCGAACGCAATGGCGATGTTGTACAAATGGCATCGTACGCACCTTTGCTCGCACACGTCGAGGCTTGGCAGTGGACGCCGGATGCAATCTGGTTCGACAACCTTCGCTCCTATGGCAGTACCGATTACTACGTCCAGAGCGTGTTCGCGAACAACGTCGGCAGTCGCATCATTCCTGTGACCCCGCAGGCTCTGGATGGCCTCTACACCAGTGCTTCGCTCGATGAACGCTCGCATGAGCTGATTTTGAAAGCGATCAATGTAAGCGCGGACTCCCGCACCGCAGAGATTCGGTTCAACGGCCTCAACCCCTCCGGTACCGCAAAAGTCGTCACCCTGGAGAGCCCGGACCTCAATGCCGAGAACAGTCTCGACCACCCCGAGAACGTAGCCCCGAAATCCTCAACGCTTCAAGTGAATTCGTCGACGGTGTCCGTGCAGCTGAAACCGTATTCCGTCACGATTTACCGAATTCCGGTCCCGGAGCAAAGGGCTTCCGCGTACCGGAGCGGAGGCTTGCGAGTCGCCAACTAAAATGTTGCACCCTACTTTCCCGTCTGCTCCCATGGGATGCTTACGCCGGAACTGACTGGGGTGCCGAAATTCGGGGAGCCATCCGAGTTCCAGGTAAAGGGCTGAGCCCTAGGCGAGCGGTGCCATCCACAACCCTGTCCTGGCGCGGAATTCGCGTGGTAGAGAAGCCAGTCCCGGCCGTCAGGAGACTTGAAAAAAGAGTTGTGGCCAGGCGCATACACGTTCGCACTCGGCGATTGCTGAAACACCGGGTTTGACGACTTGGTCCAGGAACGTGCGTTCAATAAGTCGGAACCGGAGACCGCCGTCAACATTCCAAGCGCATAGTAATCGGTCCAGCAAGCACTTGCGGAATAGGTGAGGAAGAGCTTTCCACCATGAACCAGGATCTCAGGGCCTTCATTCACGTCAATGTGAGGAGGATTTCCTCCCGGCATTTTGGGAGGCAGATCGCCCACCTTTTCCCATGGATACTCCGGGGTCGAAATTCGCGTGCGCTTACTTTCCACCGTCCAGGGGTTCGAGAGACGCGCGATGTAGATGTTCTGCGTACCATTCTCATCGCCTTCCCAGCCTGACCAAATCATGTACAACACGCCTTGATCTTCGAAGACAGATGCATCAATGGCCCATTTATCCGAAGCATCGGAGATCTTGCCTTTGAATTGCCAGTCACCCTGGAATGGATCGGGGTTCGAGTTCTCCAGCACGTAGATTCGGTGGGTTAGATTGGTGCCTGCATCGGCAGCGAAGTAGACGTACCAACGACCGCGGAGGAAATGTATTTCGGGTGCCCATATGTCGTGGGCGTAGGGGCCGCTCGAGGGCGGCGTCCAGATGACCTTGCTCGGTGCAGACTTCAGCTCTGCCAAGCTTCTCGTCTTCCAGAGTGTGAGGTTGTCGCCGGTCGTCCTCATGACATAGTAAAGACCATCTTCGTACTCCACCCAGGGGTCGGGGCCGCTCGGCAAGAGCGGATTGACGATGTTTTTTGACACGCCCGATGCCCGCTGCGGAAATAGCGAACTGCACAGGAGAATTGAAAGGGCTGCAACCAGAGACAACATTCGCTGCGTTCTCATAAGGTTTCCTTCGTGAGTTTCTTGCCGAGGGCAACTCGAGGAAATCGCCAAGCTGAAGAACGAATCGTTGAACGCCGGCATTCCGACAAGCTGGTCGAGCGGGTACCGTAAGAACTGTCGCGAGTTCTTGCCGGGAGCGCACTGAAGACAGAGACCATACCGCAAAAGATTGTAGCGCGTTTAAATGTAAACGTTTACCATGAGCAGCTGATCTTGGCCTTCAGGAGGGTTGGTTTGTTATGAAGCGTAGAGAATTTCTCCGCAATTCCGCCATCGCCGCGGGAGCGCTGGTCCTCAAATCTTCTCCCGTTGCCTTTGCACAAGGCGCGGATGCTCGTATCGAGATATTGCTGGACGAAACTCTAGGCGAGATCTCTCCTAATATTTATGGCCACTTCGTCGAAAATCTGAGTGGAGTTGTGTACGACGGGATTTGGGTTGGCGAAAAGTCGAAGGTGCCGAATATCAATGGCATTCGGAAGGAACTTGTCGATGAAATGCGCAAGATCAAGGCGCCGCTCGTACGATTCCCCGGAGGGTGCTTTGCAGACAGCTATGACTGGCGCGATGGGATAGGTCCGTCAGATAAGCGCCCCCGCCGCACCAACTTTTGGAATGGCGGCGAAAAGCCCGAAGCGCCGGATGCTCACCGTTACGATCCAAATCGCTTCGGCACCAATGAATTTGTGCAGTTCTGTCGGTCGATTGGGGCCGAGCCTTATCTCGCGGCAAACTTGCGCAGTCTTTCCGCAGAGCAACTGTACCGCTGGGTGGAGTACTGCAACTCACCAGCTGGCAGCACTTCTTTGGCGGATGACCGTGCCGCTGCCGGGTTCAAAGATCCTTTCAAGGTCCGCTACTGGGGAATTGGTAACGAATCATGGGGATGTGGAGGCAATTTCACAGCACAGGAGTACGCCGTTGAATACCGCCGATTCACGGCATGGGTACCTTCGTATCCGGGCATGGATCAACTTTTGTTTGTCGCTTCCGGGCCAAACGACGACAACTGGGATTGGACCCGTAATTTTCTAGAAGAGATTGTAAGAAAGGGGCCGCGAGAGGTCATGGGAATCTACGGCCTTGCTTTGCATTACTATGCGTGGAACCTAAGCCGCGGCAAGACCAAGGATTGGAACAAGGGAAAGGGCGATGCGGTCAACTTCGACGTGACTGATTGGTATGAGCTCTTGCAGCAAGGCGACGTGATGGAGTCGCTCATCAAAGGCCATTGGCAAGTTATGCAAGAGTTTGATCCCGCGCATCACATCAAACTAGTGGTGGACGAGTGGGGGCCATGGTACAAAGACGGCAGCGGATTGACGCCCACAAATCAGCTTGAACAGTTGCCAACGTTGCGCGATGCGGTGTTCAGCGGTTTGACGCTCGACACTTTCAATCGCCATCCGGAAAAGGTCGGGATCGGCTGCTGCGCGCAACTGATCAATTGTCTTAATAGCCTTTACCTGGCGCATGAAGGTAAGTTCTGTGTGACACCCGTTGGGCATACCTTCGCTCTCTACGCCGACCATCAGGGCGGGCAGAGTTTGCGAACCGAATTCTTGGCCCCCACGATTCACTACGATCGGGATGGTAATCAGGCACGCTTCTGGGGATTGAACGGCTCAGCATCCTTGCACGATCGCGAAATCGTGTTGACCGCCGTAAATCCGAGCGTAAAAGATGCAGTCGAAGCCCAGATTGCGATCCGTGGGGCGCGCGTGAGCTCCGGAACGGCCACCGTACTCACTGCTCCCGATCTACACGCTCGCAACACATTCGAGCAACCTCAGGCAATTGCGCCCACAACCGCAAAGGTACAAATTAAGGATGGCGCCCCGATATTCAGCTTCCCTCAAGCGAGTGTTGTGAAGCTGAACCTACAACTAGGGTGACAAGGGTTGGCGACTACGTGCCCCGGGGGCACTTTCGTCCTTGATAGCAGCGACACCTATCCGGATTTGCTACTCTAGGCTGTTCCAGAATCGTTGGTTAGAGGTTGAGCATGCTGAAAGGAACGAGCGTGTGTCTGCTGCTCTTGGTTTCTTTAATAATGGTTGGAATCGCTTGGACTGACGATGCTTCCCCGAAGAGTGGGCCATCTACGCCTCCCGTTGCCCCGCGGCGACCAGTGGAGGATCTGGTCCAGAACCATCGCATCGTTGATGCTTATCGCTGGCTGGAGGACGCTAAAAGTCCCGAGACGCAGAAGTGGGTCGAAGAAGAAGAAGAGTACACTCGCCGTTTGCTCGACCCTCTGCCGGGCCGCGAGCAACTGCACAAAAGACTAAGCGAGTTGATGGCGATCGGCAGCATCTCCGCGCCGCAGCTAGGCGGTCAGTACTACTTCTATACAAAGCGAGAGGGCACGCAAAATCAACCCGTGCTGCTGGTGCGGGAGGGAGTGCACGGAACCGACCGCGTCCTGGTGGATGTCAACAAGCTTGCCGCAGACGGAACCCTTGCTCTGGATTGGTGGGGGCCATCGGATGACGGCAAATACGTGACCTATGGGACCTCCCCGAGCGGGTCGGAGCTCAGCACGTTGCACATCATTGAGACTGCCACGGGGAAGCTGCTTCCGGACAGCATTGAACGCACTCGCGCCGCCAGCATCGCTTGGAAACTCGATAACTCCGGATTCTTCTACACTCGCTATCCCAAAAAGGGTGATGTACCGGAAGGTGAGGAGGTTTATCACCGCCGCGTGTTTTATCACGCATTGGGGAGCGATCCCGCAAACGATCCGCTCGTGTTCGGGAAGGAACTTGCACCCGAAGATTGGCCCGGGGTTGATCTTTCCAACGACGGGCGCTGGCTATTGATCAGCGTGGAGCAGGGCTGGACCAAGTCCGAATTGTACGTTCAAGACCTCAGAGATGGGAAAGAGCCTGTTCGGATCACGCAGGGGAAAAACTTCCTCTATGGCGGGCAAATCTACAACGGAAAGATTTTCATCACAACGAATGAAGACGCACCGAAATACCGGTTGTTTGTGGTCGATGCAGCTTCCGCTGCACGCCCCAATTGGAAAGAGATCATTCCGGAGAGTGATGCAATCTTTCAAGGGGCGGCGATTGTCAACGGGCAGCTCTTGGCGCAGTACGAAAAAAATGCGAGTTCACAGTTGAAGATATTCCACACGAATGGAAACGCAGTGGGGAATGTCCAATTGCCCCAAATTGGCACCATAGGCGGGATCGGGGGCAAGTGGAACCGGAAGGAAGTGTTTTTCAAGTTCAGCTCCTTCACCATGCCGGATTCGGTTTATCAGGTCGATCTGGCGAGCCGCGGAACGACCCTGTGGAGTAAGGTTGCGGCTCCCGGAATCGATCCGGCTCAGTACGAGGTAAAGCAGAGCTGGTTCAATTCAAAGGACGGAACCCGCGTTCCGATGTTCGTCTTCTACAAAAAGGGCCTGCAGCTCAATGGCAAGAATCCGACCCAGCTCACCGGCTATGGCGGGTTCAATGTCAGCAATACGCCAGAGTTTCGCGGCGACCGCTTTGCATGGCTGGAACGCGGCGGGGTGTATGCCGTTGCCAACCTGCGGGGGGGAGCTGAGTTCGGAGAGGCGTGGCACCGCGCCGGAATGCTCGACAAAAAACAAAATGTTTTCGACGATTTCATCGCTGCCGCCGAGTATCTGATCGAGCAGAAGTACACCGACAAAGAGCATCTGGCGATACGCGGCGGTTCAAACGGCGGGTTGCTGATGGGCGCTGTGCTCACCCAAAGGCCGGATCTCTTTCGGGCCGTTGTATGCCAGGTACCGCTGCTCGACATGCTGCGATATCAGAACTTTCAAATCGCCAAGCTCTGGATTCCGGAATATGGGTCGTCCGACGATCCCAAACAGTTCGATTGGCTGTACGCGTATTCCCCGTATCACCATGTCAAGGAACACACAGAATATCCAGCAATTCTTTTCATGACCGCGGACACAGATACTCGGGTTGATCCGATGCATGCGAAGAAAATGGCTGCCCTGATGCAGGCAGAGGCGGCGAATGGTAAGGATCCCGAACGCCCGATCTTACTCAGGGTGGACACCAAGGCGGGCCATGGCGCTGGAAAGCCTATCGCCAAACAGATAGACGAGCTGGTGGACATCTATTCGTTCCTGCTTTGGCAGGTGGGTAGGAAATAATCGACCCCACAACAGTGGCTTTCGGCTAGATGGCCTCGACCATTGGCGTGGGTTTGCGGCACCGGTGAAAGCCTGCCATTGTTCGAGGGTTTTCAGTGGGGAACCAAATTGGCATCCCGCAGGGCACCATTAGGCGTCCCCCAGGGGTTCGAAAAGGTGGCCTTCAAGCCGATCAGCGATCTTGGGCAATTCCTTCCTGGCGTATTGCAGGAAATGTGGCGCAGCACGATGCGCTTCCAAAGCGGCGTCATCTTTATATTGCTCATAGATGAAGAAGCGGCGTGGCTCCGTTCGATGGCGATGGACCTGATATATAGAGCAGCCGGGCTCTTTGCGTGACTCGCCCGTGAGCTTCGCAAACAGGGCCGCGACTTCCGCCTCGCGGCCGGCCTTTGCCATCCAGGTTACTGCCAGCACTACCATTCTTGATACGCTCCTATCGCCGGGCTTGTGCCCGCGATCTACTATCCTCCATAGATTGCAGTTCAACGAGGAAGTCGTCAATAAAAATGGTTTCCTCACGGCCAGGCCCGGTGGAGACCATGGCGATGCGTGCACCGCTTTCTCGGGCGATGAATTCCAGATACTCGCGCGCCACTTGGGGGAGCTGGCGGTAGTCGGTGATCCCTTTTGTGCTGGTGTTCCATCCGGGTAAGGTGCGATAAACGCATTCGATCCTGTCCCAGTCGCTGGCTTTGCCAGGGACTTCGTCAGTGGGCTTTCCGTCGATCTTGTATCCGACGCATACCGGAATTTCCTTCAGCTCATCAAGCACGTCAAGCTTGGTGATCACCAGCCAGGATGTTCCATTGATCATGCCGGAATAACGTAAAAGTGGCAGGTCCACCCAACCGCAGCGACGCGGACGGCCGGTAACCGCGCCAAACTCGTTGCCCCGTTTGCGTATCTCGTCGCCCACCGCGTCGAACAGCTCCGTCGGAAACGGTCCTTCGCCCACCCGGGTGCAGTAGGCCTTGGTCACACCGATTACGCTGTTGATGGCAGTCGGGGCCACCCCGGTTCCGATGACCGCGCCCCCAGACGTCGCACTCGACGAAGTCACGAAGGGATAGGTACCGTGATCGATGTCGAGCATGGTTCCTTGCGCACCTTCGAACATCACCGAATCACCTTCGTTGATGGCACGGTTCAGCAGCACTGCCGTATCGCAAACGAAAGGCGCGACTTTCTTTGCGACTTCGGCGTATTCGGCGTACATCTTGTCGGGATCAAGCGGCTCGCTGTTGAACAGAGCATGCGCGATCATGTTCTTCTCTCTACATGCGTTCTCAATGTGCTTCTTGAGAAGCTCGAGATCACATAGATCCACGACGCGCAGCCCGCGGCGACCTGCCTTGTCTTCATAGGTTGGGCCGATCCCTCGCGAGGTGGTCCCGATCTTGACCCGGCCCGGAGCATTCTCCGACGCAAGCTCAATCATGCGGTGATACGGCAGAATCACATGCGCCCGGTTGCTGACGAAAAGATTGCCGTCCACCTGCACGCCAGCATCGCGCAACGCCGCAACCTCCTTCAGGAAGGCCATAGGATCGAGAACCACGCCGTTACCGATCACGGCCCGGCAGCCTTCGCGCAGAACACCGCAGGGCACGAGCTGCAGCACAAATCGCTTGCCGTGGATGATTACGGTGTGCCCGGCATTGTGGCCTCCGGCATAGCGCACCACGACCGAAAACTTCTCGGACAGAACATCAACGATTTTGCCCTTACCCTCGTCGCCCCATTGGGCTCCGACGACGACCGCAGTCTTGCCTTTCTGCAATTCACAAACTCCTGTTCAGGATTGTCGAGCCCGCTCCGAATCTGCGAAACGGCGCCCACACAGACGAGACTTGCCTTTGCACACGCTGATTGCCGCTTGCAACTGGCAATTAGGGAAATCGGGGAACCTGAGGCAGTCGAGGTGTACTAGGAATGATAACCTGCGCTCGACTGTAGGGGCCAATGGAATCTTTGGTTTCGGATAATCGAAGCAGCTGAATGTGGGGCGTTCTCCACCCGGTCCGGCGTGATTGACCACCCCTCTCTAAAATGTTATAAAAGCTAGTTTTGTGCAGGTCTGCCGGGCAGGAATCCCCAGCTCCCATTCGACGGCAGACGGCATCCAAGGTCCGATACTGCCAACTCGGCAGTTCCTTTTGTGTCTGGCCTTGGGGCGTGCTCGGATGCGGTTGTGCTGCCGTGGTGAAGGCGCATCCGCGGAGAAATCAAGCCTACTAACTCGTCGTCATGAAATCGATTGGAGGAATTCGCATGCGCATCTGGTCCGCCAGTTTTGCGTCTTTTCGGTCGCAAGCGTTCAAGGCTTTGCCGCTCTTTTTGCTGTCCTTGTTCTCCGCTAAGGCTTTCGCGCAGCCTGAACATGTGAGCGGAGAGGCAAACCTGAAACTGCCCGATCTGTCATCAATGTCGTTCCTGGGCATGGACGGACACAAGCTACTCATGATCGGCCTGTTGTTTTGCGTCTTCGGCCTGGGCTTTGGCCTAGTGATTTACTCCCGGCTGAAAAACCTACCCGTTCATCGCTCAATGCGAGAGATTTCCGAGCTGATTTACGAAACCTGTAAGACCTACCTCGTCACTCAGGGGAGGTTCCTATTGCTGTTATGGCTATTCATAGCGGTCATCATATTCCTATACTTTGGCTTGTTGGCACCGGTACCGGGGAAGCCCGTTGCTCTCACCCTACCCGTCATTCTGGGATTCAGTCTCGTCGGAATCGCGGGTAGTTATGGCGTGGCCTGGTTCGGTATTCGGGTAAACACTTTCGCCAACTCGCGTACGGCATTCGCCAGCCTGCGCGGAAAGCCGTACCCACTTTATGCGATTCCGCTTTCCGCCGGCATGAGCATCGGCATGATGTTGATCAGTGTTGAGTTGCTGATCATGCTGTTCATTTTGCTGTTTGTGCCGCCGGATTACGCCGGTGCCTGCTTCATCGGGTTCGCAATTGGCGAGTCGCTCGGCGCAGCGGCGTTGCGGATCGCGGGTGGAATCTTCACGAAGATCGCCGACATCGGTTCTGACCTGATGAAGATCGTCTTCAAGATTAAAGAAGACGACGCTCGCAATCCTGGTGTGATCGCAGATTGCACGGGGGACAATGCCGGCGATTCAGTGGGGCCATCCGCCGACGGCTTCGAAACTTACGGTGTTACCGGCGTGGCGCTGATCACGTTCATCCTGCTCGCGGTTAGCAAACCGGAGATTCAGGTGCAATTGCTGGTTTGGATCTTTGTCATGCGCATCATGATGCTGGTCGCCAGCGCGGTCGCGTATTTCTTGAATGGCGCCATCGCCAAGGCGAAGTACAGCGACTCGGATGAAATGAACTTCGAGGCTCCGCTGACCTCTCTGGTGTGGATCACGTCGCTCGTTTCGATTGCCCTGACTTACCTCATTTCGAAACTGATGATTCCCGACCTTGGGGGCGACACCACGCAGTGGTGGAAGCTTGCCACAATCATCTCCTGTGGAACATTGGCCGGTGCCATCATCCCAGAGCTAGTGAAGGTCTTCACGTCCGTAGAATCACGCCACACGAAGGAGGTTGTGATTTCCAGCCAGGAAGGTGGCGCGTCGCTCGGCATTCTTTCCGGCTTCGTGGCCGGGAACTTCTCCGCCTACTATCTCGGCCTTTCGATGGTCGCCTTGATGGCGGTTGGATACTACGTCAGCGAGATGGGACAACTCGGCGCTGCCGCCAGCATGGTTGCTCCGGCTGTATTCGCCTTCGGCCTTGTAGCTTTCGGCTTTCTCGGAATGGGGCCGGTGACGATCGCCGTCGATTCGTATGGTCCAGTTACCGACAACGCTCAATCGGTGTACGAGCTGTCGCTGATCGAGCAGCTTCCAAATGTCGAGTCTGAAGTGAAGAAAGATTTCAATGTCGACGTGAACTTCGAGCGCGCCAAGCACTTGCTCGAGGCAAATGACGGCGCTGGCAACACATTTAAAGCAACCGCAAAGCCCGTGCTGATTGGGACGGCGGTAGTCGGCGCAACCACGATGATCTTCTCAATCATCATGGCTCTGACGAATGGCCTCACCGCCAACAAAGAAAACCTTTCGTTGCTGCATGCTCCGTTTGTTCTAGGCTTGATTAGCGGGGGGGCCATCATCTACTGGTTCACCGGAGCATCCACGCAGGCAGTGACCACAGGCGCGTATCGAGCCGTGGAGTTCATCAAGCGAAACATCAAGCTGGAAGGTGTGGAAAAGGCGTCGGTTGCCGACAGCAAGAAAGTGGTGCAGATCTGCACCCAGTATGCGCAGAAGGGCATGCTGAACATCTTCTTGGCTGTGTTCTTTGCGACCTTGGCATTCGCCTTCGTTGAGCCGTTCTACTTCATCGGTTATCTGATTTCGATAGCGACATTTGGTCTGTATCAGGCCATCTTCATGGCAAACGCGGGCGGGGCGTGGGACAATGCCAAGAAAATTGTTGAAGTCGAGCTGAAGCAAAAAGGCACCCCCTTGCACGATGCAACGGTGGTGGGGGACACAGTGGGCGACCCCTTCAAGGATACATCGTCGGTAGCCATGAACCCGGTCATCAAGTTCACGACTTTGTTTGGTTTGCTCGCCGTCGAACTGGCCGTCGAGCTTGCTTCAAAAAACCAGGCGCTCACGCGCATTCTGGCTTTGGTCTTCTTTGTGGTGTCGTTCGCGTTCGTCTATCGCTCATTCTACGGAATGCGAATCGGTGCCGAAGTGAAAGGCCACGGAGCTGCGGCAGGCGAGTAGTCGAGGCCGCTATTTTTCGGGGTCGGCGGAAGCCGACCCCGCTGCTTTTAGGGTGCGAATAAACAATACCAGCTGCCAGCGCTGAAGGTCCGGCAATTTGCTGAACGAGGGCATTCCCTTACCCGCATTTCCATTCGTGATCTTCCAGAAAAGCGTGCCGTCACTTTGCTCCTGAACAATCGCGAGGTGAAAGTCCGCCGAATGCTTTTTCATCAGTCCCGCACCGTCATTTCCATGACACTCAACACAGTGACGAACAAACAGTTTTTTTCCGCCGGCGGCTGTGTCTGGTTTGTCAGTCAGCGGGTTCGAACGCGCGATAGCGGGGGCAGGGGCGCGCCATTCCGGGTCCAGCTGATAGGAAGGATTCTGTCCGAGGCCAAATAGCGACGCTCCCAACATAAAAATTAGAACGAAGCGAGACGACTTCATCGCTTTCCCCCAAACAGCCTTGAAACCTTGCTACCAAAGCCCGCGAGTTCGTAGCTATAGCCGAATCGGATCAGCACAGGATTGCTTTGGTCGGTGAGCCCGAACCCGGTTGAAAAACGCAGGCTAGAGTTGTCGCCAATTGCCCAAGAAACGACCGGCGCAATATAGTGCGCACTGCCATGAGGGCTGAAGCCGAGTGTGCTGCCCAAGCCTCCATACATCTCCACACCGGCAATAAAGTTCTCGCGACAAAGACGGCAATTCTCGCCCGATGCCAGCGTTGCCAAAGGACGACTGACGCCGAAGGCGTAGCCAAACTCCACCCCTTCGGACTCCGACAGGTTCTTGGTGGCGATGAAGTTCTCTGAGATGTTCCAATCGCGGAAATCGCTGGACAGGATCAGCTTGCTCTCCAGTTCGTGGGCGTGCTCGCCTCGTAGCTCGCGGTTGCTCGAAGTGAGGTCCGGGCCGCCACCTTCAATTTCCTTCTGAATGCGGCTGGCTTCGTTGACGCTCTCGTATTCCAAATACAGCACCGGATTGATCCAATGCTCCCGATTGAAGGGCTTATAGCGATTCTCAAAACGCCATCCGGTGAAGACCGTGCTGTCGCCCCAAACGGAACTGCTCTCCAAATAGAGCTCTGAGGTCCATTGAGCGGTGACGCCATACTCGAGTTCCAGGTAGGGAGCGGTATAGAACCGTTGGCCAGAGCGAGGGATTCCGGTAGTGGTGGTGGTTTCCACTTCCAGGTTCCCCGGCTCTTCCATGTGATGTGTATAGGTAACGAAGAACGGACTCTCCTGGGCGGAGCAAATGGTGGTTGCGCTGGCTATGATCACGGCTAATTGAAAGGCTATTCGTCTCATATCTAGTTGCAACTGAGTTGCAAATATAACTACAAGGTTCATCTTAGGATGAGCAGCCAAGCGGGTCAAGAGTATGGGTGTGTTTTCTGTGTCAGGACATTTGCAACTACCTGCAACTGCTATCCCGGCGAGGTGGCGCGGCACTGCGCACAGTATCCGCCCACTTCTAGGCGGGACACCACAATGTGGAAGCGGCAATCACGCTGGATCTGGCCTTTGAGACGGTCGAATAAGTCACTCTCAAACTCCATAATCTTGCCGCAGCGCAAGCACGCCATGTGAATGTGGTCTCGCTGGGGACGGCGCTCGTAAAAGTGCTTCTCTCCCTGCATGTGCATTAGATCGAGTTCATCGATGAGTCCGTGGCGCTTCAGAAGACTCAACGTGCGATAGACGGTCACGCGGTCAATTCCAGGATCCAATTTCTGGGCATGGCGTAGGATTTGCGCCGCATCGAGGTGTTGTTTTGCCGTTTCGACGACACTCAGGATGGTTCGACGCTGGTGCGTCAGGCGAACCCCGCGGGAGGCAAGAACGGACTGCAATCTTCCTGGCGCTTCGGTTTCCGGCAGAGGCATGAGGCAATCCTTATGTGAAACTCTGTTGCAATAGAGTAGCGCAAGAAGCGCCCCCCGCCAAACTTCAAAAGGCTTTCTCGGGCTTAGGGGAGATTGGTAGCGGGGTACTGGTCGCCCCGCATCTTCATCTTCACGTTGTGCGCCAGCTTTTCAATTTCATCGGCTTTCTTGACCACATCGAGCGAAAGGATGTTCTCGTTCGTCTTGTCTACGTACTCTTTCAACTCGGTTGAGAGCTTCAGCAACCTCTCGGTGTCACGTTTGAGTTCCGCCTGTCGCTGCTGGTTGGCCTTCTTCTCCATGCTGCGACGCATTTCTGGGGGGATGCCTGGACCTTCGTTTTGAGAACCTGTTTGCCCTGCACCCGGGATGCTGTGCTGTGGATCGATTTGGGCGGTAACATCAGAGAACGGGCAAGCACACAACGCGAGAAAGAGCGAAATAGATAGGACTCGGTGCACAGGAAACCTCGCTGGTACTCAGAATTATATGCGTCCGGCCAAACGGGCGTCGTGACTGCGATTGCTATAATGCAGGCACTCTATGCTGTTGAACTTCCAAATGAAATTGCCGAGTGAAGCGAGTCTGCCGGCTTTGTTACGCGATTGGCGCGGAGACACAATGAACTTCTTCCGCTACGATGCGCCGAAGGTACTCGTCATCATCCTTGGCGCGTATGTCCTCATCAAGATCCTACGTCGGTTCGCACAAAAGAGTGCAGACCTGCACATCCGGAAGCTGCCTCCGGGAATTCGCGTACAGCAGGTTCGTACCGTCACCAGCGTTTTTACCAGTGTTGGGGTCTTCGCCATCGTCTTCGTTGCCATATTGATGGTGCTTTCCGTCTTCAACTTCAATCTGGGCCCGATGCTCGCCAGCGCCGGAATAGCGGGACTCGCGATCGGTTTTGGTGCTCAGACCTTGGTACATGACTTCATCAATGGTTTTTTTATTCTTCTTGAGAACCAGTACGACCTTGGGGATGTAGTCCGGATTGCGGGCGTAAAGGGCACGGTTGAACGCATGAGCCTGCGCAACACGGTATTACGCGACGAGGATGGAACGGTTCACATCGTTCCGAATAGCTCCATTCAAATTGTGTCGAATGCCACGCGCGACTGGTCTCAACTGGCGCTGCGAGTCGTCGTCGCCTACGGAGAACCAAGCGACAAAATCGTGAGGCTGCTCATCGAAGTGGGGGAGGCCGTGAGACACGATCCAGCTTTTTCCGACGACGTGGTAAGTGACATTCAGGTCCCAGGAATCGACCGCATTGGCAATGGCGAAGCGGAATACCTCGTGCTGATCAAGACCCGACCCAATAAGCAGTGGGCGGTAAGCCGTGAGCTACGACGCCGGATTAAGGAATGCTTCGAGAAGAACAACGTGCAGACTGCGGGACCGGGGCGAGTTTACGTGATCGATCAAGGAACGGGCAAAGCTTCCTGAAAAAGAGCTGGCAGAATAGCTCACTTTTGGCACTTCGGGCAATAGTGGCTGCTTCGCCCTGCGATCACCACCCGCTTGATCGTGGTTCCGCACTTCCCGCACGGCCTGCCTGTTCGTCCGTAGACGCGGTGTTTGATTTGGAAAAATCCTTCCTCACCGTCTGCGTCCACGTAGTCGGAAATGCTCGAACCGCCAAGCCGGATGGCCTCCTTTAGGACCTGCTTCAGTCGTTTATGCAGGCGGCGTAGTTGTTCAGAGGTAAGCGTCGCCGCCCGGCGGCCAGGCCGGACACCGGCGCGGTGCAATGCCTCATCGGCATAGATGTTCCCGACGCCGCTGAGCAATTTTTGATTCAGCAAAGCGCTTTTGATCGGGGTCTTTCGATCTCGAAACAGGTTCGCGAAATCAGTGGCAGAGATAGTGAGCGGTTCCAAACCTGGAGCCGTGAAGTTCTCCAGTATGGCGAGCCTTCCGAATCGACGCGGGTCCACAAAGCGCAATTCTCTTCCGGAAGCAAGCCGCAGGACTGCATGGGTGTGTTTGGCAACTTCGCTCGCTGGCGGGCAAACCAGCAGCTGTCCAGTCATCCCTAGGTGAACAATCCACTGCGCACTCGCACTATCCCCAGAGGTACCGGACTCTCCCAGATCGAAAACAATGTGCTTGCCCGAGCGCCGGACATTCAGGATCTTTTTTGCGTTGAGAGCCGCTTCCATGTCCGCCGCCGAAGATTTCAGCGGCTCGGGTTTGGATCCCAACCACACCGACTCGATCACATCGCCGGAGACTCGCCTGGCAAGTCCGCGAGCGATGGTCTCGACTTCGGGAAGCTCAGGCACCGGGACTCACTGCGCCAGTTCATATCCGGCAAAAAAGAAACTGAGCTCAAAGCGTGCGGTATCCTCGGCATCAGAACCATGAATGGCGTTGTATTCGATGCTGGTTGCCCACTTTTTCCGGATAGTTCCTTCCTCGGCCTGGGCTGGGTTGGTTGCACCCATTAGCTTGCGCAGATCGGCGATGGCGTTCTCTTTTTCCAGCGCGAGCACAACGATCGGTCCGCTGGACATAAAGTCGGTCAGAGAGTTGAAGAATGATTTATGCGCGTGCACGGCGTAGAACTGCTGGGCCTGGTGCTTCGAGATTTCGAGCATCTTCATGGCGATGATACGAAAGCCGTTCTTCTCGAATTGCTCAATAATGTCGCCGATGGCATTGCGCTTTACTGCGTCGGGCTTAACGATGGTAAGTGTGCGTTGAAGAGTTTTCATAATTCGTCGTTCGTCTTCGACCGTTTTGTCCCAGCGAGGCCTCTCGTATTTCCTTGGCGTCCTTCGCAGCGATTCTTTGCGCTGAAAAGGCGTTCCCCTCAAGGGGCGAGAAGGTCAAAATGCGACTATTTCCCCCGCAAGGCAGCTGCGACAGTCTCTCCGATCTCGGCTGGTGTGGGGCAAACGCGGATCCCGGCAGCCTGCATTGCCTTGATCTTTTCAGACGCCGTGCCATGCCCACCGGAAATGATAGCGCCCGCATGGCCCATGCGGCGTCCGGGAGGGGCGGTCTGCCCCGCGATAAACCCAATGACCGGCTTCTGCATGCGCGTTTTGACAAACTCCGCAGCTGTCTCTTCGGCGTCGCCGCCGATTTCGCCGATCATCACTACAGCTTCTGTTTGAGGATCGCGGTTGAACAGGTCCAAAGCGTCAACAAAATTTGTCCCAATGATTGGATCACCGCCAATGCCGATCGCAGTGGACTGGCCGATCCCACGGGTGGTCAATTGATGCACCGCTTCATAGGTTAAGGTGCCGGAGCGCGACACTATGCCGACATTCCCTTCCTTGTGAATCCGGCCTGGCATGATTCCGATCTTGCACTTGCCAGGGGAGATGATTCCCGGGCAATTCGGTCCGATTAAGCGCGCACGGCGCGTCTGCAGAAATTCCCAAGCTTTGACCATGTCGAGCGCCGGAATGCCTTCGGTGATGCAGATGACAAGCTCGATTTCTGCGGCGGCCGCCTCCATAATGGCGTCGGCTGCGAACGGCGGGGGGACAAAAATGACCGAGGCGTCGGCGCCGGTTTTGTCCACGGCTTCCTGGACAGTGTTGAATACTGGCCAGCCTTCATGCGTGGTGCCACCTTTGCCGGGAGTCACCCCACCGACGATTTTGGTTCCGTATTCGGCGCATGCCTTCGCGTGAAAAGTTCCTTCGCGACCAGTGAGGCCTTGAACAATAACCTTCGTTGATTTATCGACCAAAATGCTCATTTATCTTTCTTCAGACCACTGGGCGAAAGCCCCAAATGTTCCTTTGTGAACCTCGTTGTTGTTCAACCTCCCGAAAGCACGGCGCCACCGAGGAAGCTGCTCTTACACCTTGTTCGCCGCTGCAACCACTTTCTCTGCTGCATCTTTCATGGTTTCAGCCACGATGAAATTCAGTCCCGACTGCTGCAGGATGTCCCTTCCCTGCTCTACGTTGGTCCCTTCAAGCCGCAGGACAACGGGAAGCTGAATGTGCGTTTTGTTCGCGGCTTCGACCACGCCTTTTGCCAGCGTGTCGACCCGCAGGATGCCGCCGAAAATGTTGATCAGCACCGCCTTCACGTTCTTATCGCTCAACAGGATTTCAAACGCATGTGTCACCTGCTCGGCGTTGGCGCCTCCGCCCACGTCGAGGAAGTTCGCGGGCATCCCGCCAGCATGCTTAATAATGTCCATGGTGGCCATGGCGAGCCCGGCACCGTTCACCATGCATCCAACATTTCCGTCGAGCTTGATGTAGTTCAGGCTGTACTTCGACGCTTCGACTTCGAGCGGATCTTCTTCGGTGATGTCGCGCAGTTGTTTCAGTTCAGGATGCCGGAAGAGCGCGTTGTCATCGAAGTTCATCTTCGCATCAAGCGCGAACAGACCTCCGTCGCTGGTGGTGATAAAGGGATTGATTTCCATCAGGGAGGAGTCTGTCTCCTCGAACGCCCTATAAAGGCCAGTCATGAATTGCACCGCCTGGCCGATCTGCCCAGGCTTGAGTCCCAGTTGAAACCCGAGCTTGCGCGCCTGGAATGGTTCGAGCCCCATGCCCGGATCGATGTACTCTTTCAGAATTGCATTCGGGTTCTCCACCGCGACTTGCTCGATCTCCATGCCGCCAGCCTGCGACGCCATGAACACCGGTTTCGCCTCGGCACGGTCGAGCACGATGCCGAGATAAAGCTCTCTTTCGATGGGCAGTGTCTCCTCGATCAGCAGGCGACGCACAATGCGGCCCTCGGGCCCGGTCTGATGAGTCACCAGGGTCATGCCGAGCATCTTCGAGGTAAGTTCGAGCGATTCTTCTACCGACTTGGCGATTTTGACGCCACCACCCTTGCCGCGTCCGCCGGCATGGATCTGCGCTTTCACCACGACGCCGCTTGCGCCGGAGTCGAACAGGGACTTGGCTGCGGCCTCGGCCTGCTCACGGTTCTCGACAACCTCGCCGCGCGGCACCGGGACACCATACTTCTTGAGAACTGCTTTCGCTTGATACTCGTGAATTTTCATCTAGCTATCGAATTCCCCACGGGACTTCTGATTGGGTGGGTGGGAATCTGCTTGCGGCTATCGGGAGCGCGTCAGCAAACTAATAATTTTATAGAAGAACTTGGGCTGAAGCAAAGCCATGGGTTGGATTGACGGGAAAACAAAAGGGTCGGACAAGAATGTCCGACCCTCCAGAAATAAACACGAGCGATTAGCCTGACCCGGTTCGACGAGTACTATTCTTTTTCTTGCTTGCTGGCCTCGTCCTCGGGGGCGGCCTGGGCTTGCTGTTGAGCTTCGGCCTCTTCCATCGCCTTGCGCGTTTCTTCCGCCTTCTTGGCGCGGGCCTCGGCTCGCTTTTGGCGCTTTTCGTCAAGCACCTTCTCACTGCCGAGCAGCTCGATGAACGCCTTGTCGGCGCCATCGCCCTTCTGCCACGCCGTGCGGACGATGCGCGTGTAGCCGCCATTGCGGTCGCCGAAGCGCGGTCCGATCGTGTCAAACAGCTTCGCGAGCGCCTCGTCGGTCATGACATACGCAGCTGCCTTACGGCGCGCTGCGAGATCACCCTTTTTGGCAAGAGTGATCATCTTCTCAATGGAAGGACGCAGGGCTTTTGCCTTCGGCACCGTGGTCTCGATGCGCTCTTCCAGGATTAACGAAGTAACCATGTTGCGCAGCAGCGAGCGCCGATGCGAGGTGGTACGTCCGAGTTTGAATCCAGCAACTTTGTGACGCATAGAGAACCTCAGTTGTCAGTTGTTAGTTCCTAGTTCCTTGGCCCATGCAGCGGCCAACGGGCAACTCAGAACTGGCACCCGGAAAAGGTGTGCGCGGCACCCCGCGCTAACAACCTAGTAGTTATCGTCCGGGCCGTAGGCCGACGCGGGGAGCACCTGGTTCGAAGTCGGGCCAGGGACAGCGTTCCCATGCTCATCGATCTTCATGCCCAGGCTCAATCCCATCGTGCCCAGAATTTCCTTAATTTCATTCAGCGACTTGCGCCCGAAATTCTTTGTCTTCAGCATTTCGGCCTCGGTCTTCTGCACCAGTTCGCCGATCGTCTGTATGTTTGCGTTCTTCAGGCAGTTGTAGCTGCGCACCGAAAGCTCAAGTTCTTCGACCGAACGGTTCAGGTTCTCGTTCTTGATCTCGGGTTTGCGATCTTCGGTCGTGGTACCGGTCTCGATGTCCTCTTCGAAGTTGATGAAGATGTTCATGTGGTCCTTCAGCAACTTCGCCGCGAGGCCGATGGCGTCGGCGGGAATGATCGAGCCGTTGGTCCAGACTTCGAGGGTAAGTTTGTCGTAGTCGGTGATCTGACCGAGACGCGCCGCTTCGACCGTGTAGTTGCACTTGCGAACCGGGGAGTGGACCGAGTCGATTGGAATGAATCCGATACCCAGGTCCTCGTCGAAATTCTTGTCGGCCGAAACGTAGCCGCGGCCACGCTTTAAGCGCATTTCCATGTCGAGCCGTCCACCTTCGCTGACCGTCGCAATATAAACATCCTTGTCGAGCACTTCGACATCGGCGTCGGCTTCGATCATGCCAGATGTCACTACACCCGGCTGGTCTGCGCGCAGATAGATTGCTTTCGGAGCATCGCCGCTAAGCTTGAACGGAATCTGCTTCAGGTTGAGGATAATATCGGTCGCGTCCTCGACCACGCCCGGGATCGACTGGAATTCGTGGAGCACCCCTTCAATCTTCACCGCCGTAACCGCCGCGCCCTCGATGGAGCTCAGCAGCACGCGGCGAAGCGCGTTACCGATGGTCGTGCCAAAGCCGCGCTCAAACGGCTGGGCCCAGAAAATTCCGTACTTGTCGGTGAGGGTTGAAGTGTCAACTGCGAGACGTTTTGGTTTTTGAAAACCCTTCCAAAGCATTTGTTTCTCCTCTCGGCCAATTGGCTCAAGGCTGACTCGCTCAGTGGTCCGACTGAGGTCAATGTCAGCCAAGGCTGATCTGGCGCGAAAAGTGGACCGAAAAAACTGCTATCGGCTATTGGCAAGGCGGTCGTGCTTCGGTCTTTGCCAAGAGCTCACAGCCTACTGCTACTTGCTATAAAGTTCGACGATCAGCTGTTCGTTGACCGGTAGCTGAATATCTTCGCGCTTGGGCAATGCGAGCACTTTCCCGCGATAGTTATCGCGGTCGATCTCAAGCCAAGTGGGCGCAGTTCCGTGTGCGGCAAATTCCTTTGCCTGCTCGAGAACCGACAGCTTACGACTGGCTTCGCGGATCGTGATCTCGTCGCCAACGCTTACCTGGAACGAAGGAATGTTCACTTTGCGTCCATTGACGGCCACGTGACCGTGACGAACCAACTGGCGGGCCTGACGGCGCGACACTCCGAACCCAAGCCGATAGATCGCCGTGTCGAGACGGCGCTCCAGTTGCTGCAAGAGCATTTCGCCGGTTACGCCTTTTGAACGCGCAGCCTTCTCAAAGTAGTTGCGGAACTGGTTTTCCTGAGTGAAGTAGATGCGCTTGGCTTTCTGCTTTTCGCGGAGCTGAAGGCCGTAGCCCACAACCTTTGCCTTGCGATCTTTTCCATGCTGGCCGGGCGCAAAATTGCGCTTCTCGACGGGACACTTATCGGTAAAACACTTTGCGCCCTTGAGGAACAACTTCATGCCCTCGCGGCGACATAAACGACACACTGCGTCTTTGTAACGTGCCAAGTTTTCTTCTCCTATTGCCTTTTTTTCGTCCAGTTTACGGGTCTGGCTAACCCTTCGTCCTGGACAGAGTTCCCTGGCTAGGTGGCCCGGTGGCTACCGAGATCCTGGCCGACCAGCCCTAACCCTCACAACCCTTACACCCTGCGCCGTTTCGGCGGTCGGCAGCCGTTGTGCGGAATCGGCGTGACGTCCTTGATAGCGCGAACTTCAATGCCAGCGGCTTGCAGCGCACGAATTGCTGACTCACGGCCTGAACCCGGGCCACTCACACGCACTTCCACGCTGCGAACACCGTGATCCCGGGCCATGTTGGCGGCGTTCATCGCGGCTTGCTGCGCGGCAAAGGGCGTTCCTTTCCGTGACCCGCGGAATCCGAGCGATCCCGAACTCTTCCAGGAGAGCACATTGCCCGCCTGATCGGAGATGGTCACGATCGTGTTGTTGAAGGACGCCTGAATGTGCACCACGCCAAACGAGACGTGCTTGCGTTCCTTCTTCTTGAAGGTTTTCTTCTTCCCCTTCTTCTCCGGGGCAGCTGCGCCGCCCACTCCTGCTGCTGGTTTTGCCATAAATTCAGTTTCCAGTGGCCGATGGCCAAGTTTTCACGATTCATGCTCGTGCCGCGGCCACGCCTCCAGGCAATTGACCACTGGCAATAGGCAACTAGGTTTTAGCTGACGCCTTCTTCTTGTTCGCGACGGTGCCCTTACGCGGGCCCTTGCGGGTGCGCGCATTCGTGTGGGTACGCTGTCCGCGGACCGGTAGATTGCGACGGTGGCGGCTCCCGCGGTAGGATCCAATTTCGATAAGCCGCTTGATGCTCATCGAAACCTCTTTCCGCAGATCACCTTCAACCAGTCCCTCGTTCTCGATCACCTGGCGGATACGGTTAACCTCGTCTTCACCCAAATCCTGGATCTTCTTCATCGGATCCACGTTGGCTTCTTCAAGGATGCGAGTCGAGCGCGAAACGCCGATTCCGTAGATGTAGGTGAGGGCGATAAACGACCGCTTATGCCGCGGAAGATCGACGCCTGCAATTCGTGCCATAAATCCTAACCTCGGCGGCTAAAGGCCGCAGTGTTAAATTTCGTTTTTCGCAGGGCTCAAAATCGTGCGCATCCCGCTTTTACTTTGAGCTGTGAGCTTCGAGCTGCAACTCCACTTGTTGCCAGCTCGCGCTCAATGGCCCTCAGCTATCCCTGCCGCTGCTTGTGTTTCGAGTTTTCGCAGATAACCCGCACCACACCTTTGCGATGAATGATCTTGCACTTATCGCAGATTTTCTTAACTGAAGCCCGTACCTTCATAAACCTTAGTTCCCCGTCGTCCGTGGCCAGTCGCCACTTCTTGTTGTTCGTTCTTAATCGTCTGTTGGCCGAGCTATCACAGCCCGTACCAATCTTTGAGGACTGCTAGCCGCTACATGCCAGCGGCTAGGATCCTACTTATATCGGTAAACAATTCGTCCGCGATTCAGATCGTACGGCGAGAGCTCGACTGCAACTTTGTCCCCTGGCAGGATGCGGATGAAATTCTTGCGCATTTTGCCGGAAACGTGCGCCAGTACCTGGTGCTTATTTTCCAGTTCCACCTTGAACATGGCATTGGGCAGCGGTTCGAGAACCGTTGCCATGACTTCGATCGCGTCCTCTTTGCTCATCGACTCCTTAGATCAAAGCTGTGAGCGTTCAGCAGCGAGTCGCAAGCAATCTCTTGGGATCGCTCGCCACTCGGGCTCGCTCGGAGCTTATTGCGTCAAAATCAGCGGCCCATTCCTTGTCACTGCCACGCAGTGTTCAAAATGTGCGCTGCAACTGCCGTCCAATGTGACCGCCGTCCACTTATCTTCCAGAACCCTGGCTTCCGGGCCTCCGGAATTCACCATCGGCTCGATAGCCAGGACCATCCCTTCGCGAAGCCGCATATCAGCCCCGCGCGATCGGAAATTTGGAACCTGAGGCTCTTCATGCAGCTTGGTTCCGATGCCGTGGCCCACAAATTCTCGCACCACGCTGAAGCCATGCGCCTCGACAAATTCCTGGACAGCGCCGCCAATGTCGCTGATCGTGTTTCCGATCTTCACTTGCTCAATCGCCTTGTAGAGTGACTGCTCAGTCACTTCCATGAGGCGCTTGCGCTCAGACGAAACCGAATCTCCCACGGCTACCGTGATCGCCGCGTCACCGTAATAGCCATCAAGCACCACGCCACAGTCAACCGAAACAATGTCGCCTGCTTTCAAAACCCGCTTCGCCGATGGAATCCCGTGAACAATCTCGTCGTTAATCGACGTGCACAGCACACAAGGATAACCGTAATATCCTTTGAACGCCGGCTTCGCTCCGGATTCTGTGATCCGGCGCTCGGCGAGCTTCTCCAGATCCATCGTGCTGACGCCGGGCGCTACCAGGTTCCGAAGTTCATCGAGCACCTGACGCACGATGTGGCCACTGCGCCGCATTTTGTCGATTTCCGACTGCGACTTGCAGACAATGGCCATTCTCTCTAACTGCTCCCTGCTGCTCCCTGCGCATTCTGGTCGATCGCTTCGATCAACGTCCCAGTCACTTCATCGACGGGAAGGTCACCATTGACCTCCACCACCCGACCCAACCGGCCATAGTGCTCCGCGACCGGCTTGGTCTGGCGCTCATATGTGTCAAGGCGTTCCCGTATGACTTCCTCGCGGTCATCATCGCGGGTGACCAGCTTGGAGCCGTCAACATCACAGATTTCTTCAACAAGCGGCGGCTGGGAATGGACGTTGTAGATCCGCCCACAGGTGGGACAAGTCCTGCGTCCAGTGATCCGGAGCAACAACTTATTATAGTCCACCTTGATACAGATCACAATTGGCAGCCATGCCGCCCACTTGCCAGTATCGCCAAACTCGAACTTCAGGAACGAGTCTAGCCAAACTGCCTGCTTTGCCGTCCGCGGAAACCCATCCAGGATGAATCCGCGTTGCGCATCCGTTTCTCGGAGACGCCAGGCAACAATGTCACAGACCAAGTGATCGGGAACTAACTCGCCCTTGGCGATGACGTCCCTCACCTGCACACCCAGCGGCGTTCCCTGCTTAACGTTTTCGCGCAACAGGTCGCCGGTTGAAACCTGCGGAATCCGGTAGTGCTGCGTGATCCGCTTGGACTGGGTGCCTTTGCCTGCTCCTGGTGGCCCGAGCAACACAACTGGTCCGATGTTTCGCAGCGCCTGCTCCGCCATCGAC
>DATNEX010000134.1:0-28868 GCA_035606605.1 Terriglobales bacterium | reverse complement strand
ACACTATTGCATTACAGCAAGCCATCGACAGGCATCGCGTACTGTACCTGCCAAGCGGCCACTACGTGGTGCGAGACTCGCTGACTCTCAGACCGGAAACAGTGCTTGTGGGTCTACATCCCACACTCACTCAAATCAATCTGCTTGACGACACGCCGGGATACGAAGGAATCGGCGCGCCGAAAGCTGTGGTCCTGGCGCCCCCGGGAGGAACCAATATCATCAGCGGAATCGGAGTTTTCGCGGGCGGCACAAATCCGCAGGCAGTGGCTGTGCTCTGGAAAGCGGGCGAGCAGTCCCTCATCGATGATGTACGGTTCCTTGGCGGGCACGGAAGCGGCGGAAATCCTTACAACAACAACCACACGGCCGATCCGGACCTGCACAAACGGTGGGATGGGCAATATCCCAGCCTGTGGGTTGCAGATGGAGGTGGCGGGACATTTGCAAATATCTGGACGCCAAATACATTCGCACAGGCAGGCTTTCTGGTCTCGAACTCCAAAACGCCCGGGCATGTGTACGAGTTGTCGAACGAACATCACGTGCGCACAGAGATCAAGTTTGATCACGTGGAGAACTGGGATATCAATGCACCACAAACCGAGGAAGAAGCCGGGGAGAGTCCCGAAGCCCTTTCACTGGAGATCGATGCCTGCCGCAATCTGACAATCGCCAACTACCACGGATACCGCGTGACGCGTTCGCGAGCGCCGTTCCCGGCGGCAGTGCGCATTTATCGCTCGTCAGACATTCACTTCCGCAATGTGCATGTAAACGCCGAGAGCGGTTACGGCATTTGCGATACGAATGGTTGTGGAACATTTCTGCGCCTCAGCAAATTTCCGTATGAGAACTCTATCCAGGACATGACGCACCATCTAGAGGTCCGGGAACGCGAGTTTGCGATGCTGGACATTTCAGCTGATCCGCAGCGCCCTCCCCAGAGCGATGCCTCTGCGGTGCTCGATGAGGGATCGGTTGTTGAGAAGCTGGAAGATGGCTTCTTCTCCATTTCTGGGGCAGCTGTGAATGCGCAAGGCAAGCTTTATTTCGTCGACCATCATAACCAGCGCATCTACGGATGGAGTGAGAACGAAGGGCTGACCGTTGAACGGGACAATCCGCTCGATCCGGTGAACCTGGCATTTGACAAATCGGGCAACCTGCTGGTCGTTTCATCGGCTGGACCGGAGAGTTCGGTGTATACGTTTCGGCCGGGGCGTTCGGCAGAGGAAATCACGATCCTGAAGACTCAGCCCGCCGCGCTTCACGAGAATGCCTCCGTGGTCTTGCCCGTAAATTGGTGGAACAACGGGGAATTCAAGGACCAGTTGAACCTGGATACGATGCGTTTCACCACGCTCGCCGAGATGTTTGCCGCAGACGCGACGACACCGAAGCCGCGCGCATACATCTCGCAGGATGGTAGCGCGTTTTTGCCCGCTACCAGGGTATTCCAGCAGGGACCCGCAACCGAAACCTTAGGCTGGAGGTTCAGCGATAACCTTGATACCTATGGTTTTCTCGTTGCGCAGCCAGGACAACAGGTCTACGTGAGCAGCGAATCTGAAGACCTTACATACAGAGCGACTGTGACGCCGGACGGAACACTGACTGAATTGAAGCCTTTCGCACAGCGAGGTGGTGAGAGCGTGGCCGTCGATCAGAATGGGAATGTGTATGTTGCCAATGGGCAGATCTTCGTATATGCGAGGGATGGCCGCCAAATCGCGGAAATTGATGTACCAGAGCGACCTGTTCAACTTATCTTCGGCGGCCCGGATCGTCGAACGCTCTTCATCCTCGCACATCAGGCATTGTTCGCCGTCCAGGTGCGCTGACGGCATATCGCCGGAGTGAAGGACAGAACAGCTCATTCACGCAGCACAACTCTTCAGTCACAGGTCCGGATCAGAATGTAGCTGCGCCCTTCCCCTCGAGCACGTTTGATTGGAGAAGCGGCGCTCGCGGATACCTCAGGGAACCGATGCATCAAGAATGATCAATTCACTAGCCCTTGAGGTTCACGGCGACCTGCAAGGGAAGCTCCCTTCCCTTCGCGGTATCCAACCGTCAAACGCTGATGATTCTCGCCGTCAAGGCAAGTTTGCGCCTGCTTCCAATGCGCCAAGTTCCGTCCAATCCTTGCTTCGAGTTTTTCGATCTCCGGTCGAAATGTTTCGGCCAACTCTTCAAGAATTTCTAGAGAAACTTGGGGTAGCGAATCACCACCACCCAGAAACAATCGAATAAAAGCCGATTCGCGAACAGATGCGACGAGGTGATCCAGGCGCCGTGACTTACACCAATCTGCAAAAGCCGTCGCGGTGCGAGTGGCGAGATAACTTCGCGGCCGTGTCATTCGCTCCGTCGAAAATACCCGGTTCAACTGAGATTGTGGAATCGTCAAGTTCGGGATTCCGATGAAGGAGGCGATACTTCCTACGAAGTGTTGAGGATCGGTCGCGAGGTCATCGTAGACCATGACCAGCAGCTGCTCATCGGGGAAACTCTCCCGCCATCCTGACAAATGTGTCCAGTAGAGGCCCGAGGTAATCAATTCCGGATCTCTACGCAACGCTTCCAGGAAGTTCCATCGGTACATACCATAGGCGAGCTTCAACTTGTACAAGGACACTGCGCGTTCGACTGGATTTCTGAAGACGAACACAATTTTGGAGTGGGGCAGAGTTTCCGCAATGCGATGGCGGGCTTCAGGGGAGGCGAAGTACGTCGGCGCAATCTCCCCTACTGGTCCTTGATGCTGTCGCGGGAAATGCCAGCTGTACCACTCCAATCCGCGATGGAAGTGAAGATCGAAGAACCGGGTTTCCTTCGAGGGAGAGGGTAGAGTCGCATAGGGTTGCAAGACCTTATGCAGCCAGCTTGTTCCGGTCCTCGGAGGACCGACTACGACGAAAGAGGGTTTCGCGAGTTCTATCATTAGCTCCGCTTTGCTGGGATTTGCACGCTTTTCACTCTTTAGTTTTCGAACAAAACCGCGTCTTAGAGCAGCGATCTGTGCCACCTCATGTGCATTGAGGAAGACGTAAGCTCTTTTTAATTGCCCAATTGGCCCGTTCCCGCTTCGATGCCACTACCCTCCGGAGGGGTTGGCTTGAACTCTGATTACATTCTGTTCAATTGCAGGCGAACTCCAGGCGCAGCCGAATCAGAGACACAGAAAGCAAGCATACGGAAGTTCTTGCGTCCCCGAGCGGGCTAAATCTGACCTGATCGAATCGAACAAACGCTGATGCGAACAATCGACTGAGAGGCTCGCGGCACCCAAGTGTTCTGAATTTGACCACGATATGTGGCGTTGCTACACTAAGAGTGCGGGGTGGAGCAGCCCGGTAGCTCGTTGGGCTCATAACCCAAAGGTCGCTGGTTCAAATCCAGCCCCCGCAACCATTTACGGACTTCAACCCCAAAGTTGAACCCCACGAAAACGGGCGCCCAGAGGCGCCCGTTTCAGCTTTGGGAGTTTCTAGCCTTCGGATCTACGGCGCAGGATTGCCCGCACGACCTGGCTGTTCGCCGAGCGTCTGTTCTCCATCGGTACTCCGCCATAGCCGATCGTGGTCCGAATATCTGCCTAACGCATCAGCTTCTGCTGTACCTCGAGCGGAGTGTTCCCGCCGCTCAATAGTGTGCGGTACTTGTGCCGGAAGGCGTGCCAGCCGATTCCGCCGTATTCTTCCGCAGTGGGTGCCATGCGCCGCTTGCCGTGTACCTGAATGCGCGGACGCTTGGAATTGGTCTGCTTCATGCCATTGCACCGCTCGCCAGGCGCCGCGCCGCATTCAGGACATGCGACCAGACAAAAACCCGCTCGGCGTATCCAGTCCTGCTGGAGCGGTGACGCATGGTAGCAGCGTCCAGTGACGTGGCTCGGAAACACTAAACCAGTCTCCTTTGCGTTTGAGATCCGCTTCCATTCAAGGAGCAGAGTGGCGAAGTCTGGGTCGATCGGCAATTCGTCTTCCGAATACTCAGTCTTTACTGGGCCGATTCGCCCATGCACTGCAGCTTCTTCGACCTTCATGCAGAGGCGATCGAAGTGAATCTTAATCCAATCGAGCGCCAGGATCTCCTCGATTCGCATTCCCGTGAAGAGTGTACAGGTAGCCATCGTGCAGTACGGTTCTGGCAGGAGCCCGATGATCATATAGCACTGCTCGATGGTGAGATCGACCAGCTTCTTTGTTCACTTGCTGATTCCGCGAACTTCGACAGGCTGAATCGGATTCTCATGAAAATCAAGGATCTCGTAGAGCTTTACCTTGTTCAAAAGCCTGTTCATGAAGCCTTGAGGTGCCCTTTCGTCTTTGGTTTTGCGTCCAGCTTCTTGAGCCAGTTCTGAAAAGCGCCACGCTGTGCGAATCGTGTTGCACAAGCTCATGTATGAAGTAGCCGTCGAGAATGCCAATTCGTCCTTGCGGATGCTCGCCAAACGCCTTCGCGATCCCGATACGCTGACATCGGCGGAGTTCCAGGCGCTGCTGAAGGAACTGGCGTCCCGCGAACGACTGATGGTGCTCATCGCGGGTTCAACTGGTCTTCGCTGCGGCGAGTTGATCGGGCTGCGGTGGAGCGATATTGATTTTGAGCGTGATTCGATCAATCTGACGCGCTCGATCTGGCAAAACTTGGAGGGACAACCGAAAACTGCAGCGTCCCGGAAGCCCGTGCCCATTCCTAAGGTCCTACCCCTAGAACTCAAAGGCTGGAAGAAGTCGGCCTTATACAACAAGGCCGGCGACTTTCTGTTTCTGTCCTTGGCATCAAACGGCCGGCACCCCGTCAGGCCAGACATGATTCTCAAAGATCACATTCGGCCCGTGTTGAAGCGACTTGAGATCGACAAGCGGATCGGCCGGCATTCTTTCCGCCACGGATTCTCAAACCTGCTCAGACAAACAGGAGCGGATATCAAAACAACGCAGGAGTTGCTGCGTCACGCAAGCAGCCGGGTGACGCTCGATACCTAACCAGCAGTCGTGACAGAGGAGCGGAGAATGGCGCAAGCTGCCGTGGTCAAGCTTCTGGTTGGGAAGGCGGTCACCCGCAAGAGAGGCCGCACTTCCTGATATTCGACAGAGGCTTGCTCGATCCAGTTTGATTTCATATCTGGATGAAAAAGTCTATATATTGCCCCATAAATCATGTTAAGGTTGCATGTATTGAGCCTTATATGAGATCGAATGTATCAAATGTTCTGCCACTCGCCGTTAAGCGCTCGCTGGCGGAGTTTGGCGGCGATCTTGCAATCGCGCGGCGGAAACGCGGACTTACAGTTCTTGCCGTCGCCGAGCGCATGGGTGTCGCCAAGAATACTTATCTGCGCGCAGAAAAGGGCGATCCGAAGGTTGGCCTTGGCGTTTATGCGATGGCACTTTTTGTTCTGGGCTTCGGCAGTCCTCTGGGCGCCCTTATCGACGTAAGCCGCGACGATACCGGTCTTCTGCTCGATCAAGAGCGTCTGCCGAAACGTGTGCGCATGAAGAAAGCACAGGGGTCGCAGTCATGAAGCGGACAATCGACGTTCTGCTCGGGGACGAACTGCAGATAGCCACGCTCCGATACGACCTACAAGGGCGACGCGAAAACGTCGCTTTCGAGTATGGTCCACGCTGGCTCGGAGATCCCGCGCGCTTTTCCCTGGGGCCGACGCTTCCGCTCCAGGCGGGACCACAGTTTCATCGCAAGTCGAAAGACGGTTCTCTCTTTCATGCGGCAATCGCCGACACCGAGCCTGACGGGTGGGCAAGGCGTGTCATCATGCGCGATCACATCAAGCGGAGACAAGAATTGCGCCGTGAGGGAAAAGAAGAAGAGGCGCAGCCCCTCAACGGGCTGGATTATCTGCTGGCGGTAGATGATTTCAGCCGCGTCGGCGCGCTCCGCTATCGCGACGAAAACGGTGTATTCCAACGCGCGCAGGAAGAAGGGCGCCGGACGGCTCCGCCGCTCATCGAGCTTGGACATCTGCTGAGCGCGTCGCGCGCTGTCGAGGCGAATAAAGAGACGGCAGCTGATCTTGCCTACTTGCGCGGTCGAGGCACCTCGCTTGGTGGTATGCGCCCGAAATGCACGGTCATTGATGATGGCGGAGCGCTTAGTATCGGAAAGTTTCCCAGCATCGCGGACGAGCGTGCCGTTACCAAGGGAGAAGTGCTCGCTCTGACGCTTGCCAGAAAAGCCGGGATCAATGCTGCTGCGGCGCGTATAGTCCAGAGCGAAGATTTACCGGTTGCGCTGATCCGCCGCTTCGACCGGCAAGGCAATGGACAGCGCGTAATGTATGTCTCCGCTGCGACGATGCTGGGCGTTGACGTGACGGAACCCGAGGAACATACCTACGCTGAGATCGTGGACGCAATCCGTGTGCACGGCGCCGGCGCTCAAGCCGATATCGAGGAATTGTGGCGGCGTATTGCCTTCACGATTCTGATTACGAATGTCGACGATCACCTGCGCAATCACGGTTTCCTGCATGAAGATCGAGAATTCTGGCGACTGTCACCGGCTTTCGATATTAACCCATCGCCCGAGCGCGTGCGCGAACTGAAAACCTGGATTTCCGAGGACGTGGGTCCAGACATGACCATCGATGCTCTCATGTCGGTGATTGCTTATTTCCGCATCACGAAAGCGCGGTCCAGGGAGATATTGAGCCAGGTTGTGAAATCCGTCGAGAGCTGGCGTACGACCGGACAAAGCATTGGGATGAGCGCTGAAGAGCTTGAGCCTTTTGTAGACGCATTCGAACACACCGAACGCCGCGCTGCGATGAAGCTCATTTGAAGACCGGGATCGATTTGAGATCAGGGGGCTCAGCTGCAGATTGTGCAAACCCGAGGCTCGTGTTCATCGCGGATCGAACTGGCCAGAAATCCGAGATCTCTGATTTATCCCGGAGCGCATGGTTCGAACCCAGCAACCGAAACGAGCCAAAGCGCGATGTGCTTATGCGCGCAAGTTCTTTGAATCTGGTCGCGTGAGATTCTGAGAAGACGATGACCCTTCCCGGTCAGGGCTAATGACGCGCATGTTAGATCTGAGAATTTGGCATTCTCAGACGTGATTTTTCATCTTGGCGTTGATGGGCAGTAAGAAGTGTGCTCTGATCGTGACAGCCGGTGTTTGTAGCCTATCCCCTTCCATCTCCGGTGCACCAAGATTTCGACTTTCTGTTTTATTTTGAAGATCGCTCACAAAGCTGCGCAGACGCCTCGGGTCCAAAATGCTTCTAAAGAACTCCTGTCCGGACTTATTTCCCCTTTTGGAAAATATGACGGCTAGCCCAAACTGGGCACGCATCGATGTTTCTTGCTCCCGTGAACTGGAGTTCTCGAGAGCAATCGACTTACCCTTCATTACGAGACGTAGTGGCCGAATTCGCAACATATCCGGCCGCCGCCTTTATCTAGAAAACCAACTGACCAGATCCACAATACAGTGGCACTGGCGGAGCCATACGCAGAATGACATTTCCGGTGGCACAGCCGTTCACGGCACGACCTGATACATCCTTGCTTCAATTCGCGTCGCTTTACAACTGCCAAGAAGTCGCATCATGGGTTGCGGTCTATACGAAGCAACATCATGAAAAAAGAGTAGCGGAGTACCTTCTCGATCAGTCGTTTGACTATTATCTGCCTCTCTATCTATCTAAGCGCAAATGGAGCAATAATCGGACCGCATTGGTAGAGATGCCGCTATTCCCAACCTACCTTTTTGTGCGGACCACACCGAGGACTAGAGGCCGCATTCTGAGAACGCCAGGAGTGATCGGGATCATTGGACGGAATTCGAACGATGATGCGATCAGCGACAGGGAAATCGAAATTCTTCGCAGCGGTCTTCATATGCGACACCCTGAACCCCACGAATTCGCGGGGGGCGAGAGTGTTCGAATTATTGCCGGACCCCTCAAGGGAATTGTCGGGACGATCGTTGGTCGCAAGTCATGTTTTCGAATCGTAATTACCGTGCCGATGATTCAGCAGAGCGTCTCGGTGGATATCGCAGCCACCGAAGTGGAGCGGGTCGGCCCGCTTTGTGCGTAGCCAAAAGTCTGGAACGCCCAGGATTGAGTTCGATCCGCAAGATGGTGAGCTTTCCTGAAAAATGGAAGAACATATGGCAAGACACAGAAGTGAATCGAACGATGTTCCGGCGATGGTCGCCGATGGCCTTATCATTGCGCTGGCATTCGTAGTAGCGATGCTGATTCATCTCTTCCTTGACCGCGACCTCAGCACTTCTCTCGGAGCAAGACTCGGGAACTGGAATTCGGCCCCGGGTGTGATGTGCCTGCTCTTGTACGGTTCTGCTTATATCTGGATCGCGCAACAGAACGGGCTGTATTCATTCAGATTGCCGGTCTCGCGGCTCGTCCAAGTCGCCAAGACGTGCCAGGCCTGCCTGAACGCATGCTTCGTTCTCAGCGGAGCCATGTTTCTTGCTCACGCTGTCAGTTTGTCACGAGAAGTCTTAATCGTCCTCACGGTATTGTCGTCCGCCGCGCTCTCTGTCTCGCGCTACGTAAAGTCTTGTCATGGTCGTGATGTCCGTCCGTTAAGCCCCGTGTCAAGAAATATTGCAATTATTGGGACCAACCAACTGAGCTATGCGCTAAGCCAACAGCTTCTTGATGCAAATCAGTCACTGTTCAACTTCGTAGGCTTCCTCAAGTTTCCTGGTTGTCGCTTAAGTCCTAAGATTAGCTCTGGATCCGTTCTTGGCGACGTCTCAGACCTGCGAGAGATCAAGTCAAAATGCTTTGTGGAAGTAATCGTCATCGCCGAGTTCTACCCTTACGACAAGACACTCGAGTTGGTTAACACCGCTCATGATCTCGATTTAGACGTCTTCTCAATAGCAGGTTATTACGAAGATGTGACGGCGAACTCTTCGATTCAGTACCTGGGGCTCTTCCCTGTTTCAGTCTTGTACTTGACAAATCCGCGGGCAATCGGACGCTGTCTGAAAAGGGTAGTCGACATCACTGTTGCGATCGCAGGCTTGTTGCTCGCTGCCCTACCCATGCTGGTGATCGCAGGGATCATATGGCTTGAAGGGAAAGGCCCCGTCATCTACGCTTCCGAGCGGATCGGGAGATGGGGCAAGCCTTTTCGGTGTCTCAAATTCAGAACGATGGTCTTGGATGCGGACCAATTGCAGAAGTCTTTACTTGAGCGGAACGAGCGAGATGCGATTCTTTTCAAGCTGCGTAACGATCCGCGTCTCACTCGGGTCGGTGGCTTCCTGCGCAAATACAGTTTGGACGAGCTTCCTCAGCTCGTTAATGTGCTTCGTGGCGAGATGAGCATGGTAGGACCCCGCCCTCCGCTGCCTCGCGAAGTGGCCAGCTACAGCCTTGAGCATTTATATCGTCTCACCGTGATGCCGGGTCTAACCGGGCTCTGGCAGGTGCAAGCGCGCCAGGACCAATCGTTTACGAAATACATTGCCCTTGACACTGCGTACGTGAAGAACTGGAGCCCATGGCTCGATCTGAAGATTCTATGGCGCACGGTCGGCGTGGTGATTCGTGGCACCGGTAGTTGATAACCGATTAAACTCCTGGGCTGGCATCAATAGGGTTCCGCCCACAAGCAAAGAGGGGAATCAGTTTGGATTCAAATGCAAATAAAGAATTGACGCTTCGGGATCTTCTCGAAATTCTCCAGCGGAGACGGGCCCTGGTCGGCAGCATCATTCTGGCCTTCGTGACCCTCGCCGGAATTTATTGCGCGGTCTGCACGCGGCGCTATCAAGCGACTGCCGTCATTCAATTGCAAAAGCAGAGTGCTGATGCGATGGGTCTCGACAGTTTGATGTCGAGCGCCGCAGGCGGAGCAAGCGATGCGCTCAATGCGAATATCGATCTTCAGACGCAGGCCAACATTCTTCAGTCGGAAACCTTGGCGCTGCGCACCATTAAAGAACTCCATATGGAGTCGACCTACGATTTCACTCCGCACTTCAGCCCGATTGGATGGGTGATGGGCCTTGTTACAGGGGGCGGTGGACCGGTGGACGTTCCAGGCGCAAAGCTTGAGGGTTCACCCGGGCGCCGGGAGCGCGCTCTCAAGACGTTCAGCGGAAACCTGGCCGTGAAGCCGGTCAGCGGAACGCGGTTGATCGAGATCTCCTATAGAAACCCCGATCCGAAACTGGCGGCTCAGGTCGTCAATACTTTAACTCGGGAGCTTTCCGAATACTCGTTTCAGACCCGCTATCAAGCCACCAAGTCCGCATCGCAGTGGCTCAGTGACCAGATGGGTGACCTGCGCAAGAACAGCGAGGACCTGCAGGCCAAGGTTGTGAACCTCGAACGCCAATCCGGGGTATACAGCTTGGGATCCACCGATAACACGGGACGTGACATGGCCTATTCGGGCGTTCTCGATCGTTTGCAGCAGACCACGCAGGCGTTGACCGCGGCCGAGCAGAACCGAATCCTGAGGGGCGCGATCGCACGCGCCGCCGAGAGCGGCGACGCCGAGATGTTGTCGGGACTGGCCGGCAATACGATGACTGGGCAGTCAGGCGCAAGCAATTCCCTGTCGCTTCTTCAGAACCTGCGTCAGCAGGAAGCAGCGCAACGGGCAGCACTGAAGGAGGCCGAGGCAAAGTATGGACCGGAGTATCCAAAGCTCAGGGAGATGCGGGCGAGCCTTGAAGGCTTCCAGCGTTCGATCCAGGATGAGATCTCACGCATCCGTCAGCGAGCCAGAAGCGACTACGGCGTGGCCACGCAGGCTGAGGCGAGCACTCGCGCTCAGTACGAGGATGCGAAACGTCAGGCTGATGTTCTCAATAACAAAGCGATCGACTACGCCATAGCGCGCGAGGAGGCGACTTCGAGCCGCGGTCTCTACAACGACCTGTTGAAGAGATTGAATGAGGCTGGCGTTCTTGAGGGCCTGCAGTCCTCAAACATTACCCTTGTTGATCCGGGCCGCGTACCGGCGAAGCCGGTGAAGCCGAATGTGCCCGTGTACATGATGATCGCGCTCGCAGCAGGTATCTTCTTCGGATGCTCGGCGGGCTTCGTTGCGGACACACTCGACAACAAAATCAACGACCTCGTCGATCTTGAACAGCAGTTCGGCCGGGTTGCACTCGGAGTCCTTCCTGAGGTAGCGTCGACGAGCGGATTGCTGATTCTGGACGACCCAGAGTCAACGTACGTCGAAGCGATGCGCGCGGTCCGGACCGGCGTGCTGCTTTCACAGAGCAATACCCCGCCAAAGACGATCCTCATCACCAGTTCGCTGGCGCATGAAGGCAAGTCGACGACTGCGATCAACCTGGCAGTTTCTCTCGCGCAGATGGGCAAGAAGACCCTGATTGTAGACACAGACCTGCGCCGCGGCACCTTGCGGAGGAAATTCAAGCTGCATTCCGGAATCGGCCTCAGCGACGTGCTCGCCGGGCAGTGCGAGCAGCCGCAATTCCATCGGATCGCAGATGTTTCGAACCTCCAGATTGTAACGGCAGGGTCGAAGACGCCGAACCCGTCGGAGCTGCTGGCTTCGGAGACGATGCGGAGCCTGCTGAAACAGTGGAAGTCGGAATTCGACTTCATTGTGCTTGATTCTGCGCCGGTGCTGCCGGTGACCGACACGGTGACACTCAACACCATGGTGGATCTTACGCTGCTGCTGGCAAAGGTCGGGCTGACGGAGAAGCCACAGGTTGCGCGCAGCTTCAACATGCTCAACTGCAGCGGCCAGCACTACGTTGGCCTTGTATTAAACGGCCTCATGGCTCGCAATTCGAGCTACTACGGCTACTACGGTTATCGGGACAAAGCATACCCCTACAAGAACGACTGTGAGGAGAAAGGTGCAGCTTAAATTCAAGGTCCTCTTCCTCGTGTGCGCATTTGGTTTCATCTTAACCGGCGCTGCGCAGCAGACTGAAAGTCTACTGATCGGCCCGGGCGACCTGATTCAGATTCGCGTACTCGATACGCCGGAGCTGGATCAGGCCGTGCGGGTGACCGATGCGGGCACGATTCCTTTGACCGTTGGCGGAGAGGTGAAGGTCATCTCCGATACGCCGGCCCAGGCGGCGCGCGCGATTGAGAAGGCGCTTCTCGACGGGTATCTCCGGCACCCCAAGGTGACGGTGACCGTAACCGAGTTCGCGACGTCGAAGGTGTCGGTGATGGGCGAAGTTAAGGCTCCAGGCGCGTATGCGATTCACACGAACCGGCCCGTTGTCGATGTGCTGGCGCTTGCCGGCGGGCTGACGGAAGCGGCGGACCGGAAGATCGTGATCGAGAACCACCAGACGCACGAGAAGACGGGCTACTTCGTATCCAATACGGCGACAGCGGCACTCAATGATGCGGTCCTGATTCATCCCGGCGACACGGTGTATGTGCCGAAAGCGGGGCTCGTGTATGTGCTGGGGGACGTAGGCCGGCCAGGCGGATACACGATGACCAACAACGACTCTGAGATCACTGCGTTGCAGTTGGTAGCCAGGGCTGGAGGGACGAATCACTCGGCGGTTCCGGCGAAGGCGCGTCTGATCCGGAAGACAGCGACCGGGTACACGGAGACTCCGATTCAACTGAGCGCAATGCAGAAGGGCAAGGCGCCGGACGTGAAGCTGGAGGCCAGCGACATCATTTATGTGCCGTTCAGCTACATGCGGAACTTCGGGATGCAGGCTACGGGTGTTGTGGCGTCGGTAAGCTCGGCTGCTATATACGCGTTCTAGCTTCGGCCTTATAGGAAGCGGCCTGCCGAGGGGTCGTGAGACGGTGAGCCGCATTCGTACAAAACTGCCCGACAACTCGTAGGCCCCCTAAGGCAAAACCTTGTCAATACACTGCGATAGCGGAAACGTACAGAAGAGGTAATAGGCTGAAACGTTTATACAATCGTTTGATGTTCTTTTCCGCAACGCGCGGAACAAACGCTTCCTCGAACTGATGGGTATCACCAACGAAACCACCATTCTCGACGTGGGCGGCACGCCGGAATTCTGGCGCAAGTTCGCAGTCAAACCGAAGGTGATACTGCTAAACGTCGATAATGCACCGGCAAAATGCGAATTCCCTATGTTCGCGGTTCGGCATGCGCTTTGCCGTTCACAGAACAAAAGCTTCGACATCGTATTTAGTAATTCGGTGATCGAGCATCTTGGGTCGTGGTCTAACCAAATCGCAGCCGCAGAAGAAATGACTCGGTTACGCGCACGGGTGTGGATCCAAACACCAAACCGTACATTCCCGGTCGATCCCCACCTGCTGACTCCCTTTGTTCATTGGCTGCCGGAAAGATATCTTAAGAAGGCAATTCCCTACACTATCGCAGGCCTGATCTGGAATTTGTCGGCGGCACAGTTGGATAGCTTTATTCGCGAGATCAGGTTATTGAGGTTGATCGAGATGCGTGCCCTTTTTCCGAGTTGTGGTTTCGCAACTGAAAAAGTCGCAGGGCTGACAAAGTCGTTCATCGCGATCTCTGAGCGGTCCCACTGATTCCCTGGCCGGCCATAACGGCGCAACCTGCTCCTCCGCGCCGCTTTTCTGTTGATCGCGTGCCGGTGCGACGAATCATTCGGTGGTGCCGTCGAAGGCGCGGCTGATCCGGAAGACGGTACACGGAGACGCCGATCGAGCTGAGCGCGATGCGGAAGGGGCGAGACACCGGAAGTGAAGCTGGAGGCGAGCGACATTATTTACGTACCGTTCAGCTACATGCTGAACTTCGGGATGCAGGCCGCGGGCGAGTGAGCTCACTCGGCTCCGCGGCGGTCTATCACTTCTAAACACCAGCGAAAGCTGCAAGACAGATCAGCACCCTGCGCAGATGAGCAGGTAGGGCTACGGTCCACCACACACTGCGCAGCGTGCTCCATGAACGCCCGCGGCCTGTGTTTCATCTGCGCCTGGTGCCTGATGCAAGGGCACAAACGTGACAAATGTGAAACGAGTAAAGGTCGGGGATATTGCCCTCGATCGGATCACAATGGATGAGGTCGTTGATCTGGCCTTCGAAAATCTCAGTCATCAATTCTCCCGGGCACTGGTCATCGAGACCGTGAACGCGCAGTTCGTCTGTCTCGCGCGCCAGAAGCGGCAGTTCTCCGAACTGGTTTCGAAAGCGGACATGGTCGTCGCGGACGGTATGTCGGTGGTCGCGGCGTCGCGCCTGTTGGGGCAGCCCTGTCCGGAGCGCGTGGCGGGCGTTGACCTGCTGGTGCGCCTCTGCGAGAAGACTGCCGAGACCGGCGCATCGGTCTACTTCATGGGCGGCAAACCGGGCGCGGCTCAAAAGACCGCTGAGCGGCTTATCGCCCAATATCCGGGTCTGAAGATTGTCGGAATTGACTGCCCACCGATGGGTTTTGACAAGGACCCGAAACAGTCGGCCAGGGTCATCGCCCGGATCACCAGCGCAGCACCGGACTTCTTGTTTGTGGGGTTGGGAGCGCCGAAGCAGGAGATCTGGATCGACCAGTACGCGGAGACGTTGCCGGTCAAGACCATGATCGGGGTCGGCGGAAGCTTCGAGATGTTGTCGGGCGAGTTGCCCCGGGCACCGAAATGGATGCAGCAGGCAGGTCTGGAGTGGCTGTTCCGTCTGGGCCTCGAGCCTGGACGTCTCTGGAAGCGGTACCTGCTCGGGAATCTGCACTTCATGCAAATCGTCGCCTGGCAGTGGATGGCGCAATCTACTGCGACGACAGCAAGTTGATGAACAGCGGGAGCTGCCAAGATCACGGCGGCTCCTGTGCCTCACCACCGCTACTTACAAATTTTGAAAAGGCATTGGTTGGGCTGTTCGGGTCCAGATCAGCGTTGGAGCGCGTTTATGAAAAGTAAAAAGATCCTCTTGATCGACCTTGGGGTCCCGTTCGGGGGAGTGGAAACCTACCTCGTGAACCTCTCGAAGATTCTGCACGGCCAGGTGGAACTGTTCGCGTTGTGCGTGAATGCGAGCCTCGCGGCGGCGCTCAAGAACGAGGGCGTCTGTGTGGTTCCGCAGGGCGGAATGAAGAATCGCGGTAAGCTGGCAAACATCCTGATGGCGACGCTGCTGATGGTATGGGTGCGCGTGCGGTACGTCATCTCGACGTTCTGGGTGAATGGCTACTCGGAGATCGTGCTGCTGCCTGTAGCGAAGTTGCTCGGCGCGCAGGCGGTCGCAACGCGGCATCTCACGATGGAGCCACAGCCGAATGGCTGGCACAGCAACCCAAGCCGCAAAGTTGCGCATACTCTCTACCAGGCATTTGCTTTCACCGCAGACAAGATCTTCTGTGTGTCGCGTCGCGTCTCCCAGGACATCGTGAAGATTGTCGATGCGCGAAAAGTCACTGTGATTCCGAATTGGGTCCCTGAGCTTCCTTCTGCAGGTGCTCCCGATCGCCACAAAGGCAAGATCAATTTGCTCTTTGTCGGCCGCCTCGAAAAGTACAAAGGGGCTGGACTGATCCTGGAAGCGATGCGCGGCCTGGAGCATCCGGTGTCACTAACGATCGTCGGAGAAGGCACTTACAAGTTCGAATTGCAGGCGATGGCCGTAGGACTCGACGTTCACTTTGCAGGATTCCAGTCTGACCCTCGGAAGTTCTATAGCGAGACGGATATCTTCATCAACCCCTCGGTGGGTCCAGAAGGGCTTCCGCTGGTGTCCTTGGAAGCGATGTCGTTCGGCTTGCCCTGCATTCTGAGCGATCTCGACGTTCACAAGGAGATCTCGGGGGATGGTGAAAGCGCGGCGCTGTTCACGATCGGCGAAGCCGCTGATCTTCGCAGGAGGATTGCAGAACTGGCTTCAAACCTCGGATTGCGATCGGGTTTCGGCCGCCAAGCTCGCGCTGCGATCGTGGCCAGGCACAGTCCTCAGGTAGCCAGAAGCGCGTATCTCGAGCAACTCGAATCTTTGAGAAAGGCAGCTTAGTCATCATGACAGTAATAGCCGAGCCATGCGTCAGCGTGGCCGAGCGGCAGCCGCTCGTAAGTGCTGTAATTCCTACTCGTAACCGCCCGGAACTTGTGTGCCGGGCGGTGCGCAGTGTACTTGCGCAGACCTACCCGAAGGTTGAGGCCGTGGTCGTTGTGGATGGGGCCGACGAAGTGACCCTTGCAGCACTCAAGGACCTAAACGATCAGCGAGTTCGTATCGTAGCACTCCTAAGTAATGTTGGGGGTAGCGAAGCCCGGAATATTGGAATCCGTGAATCACGCGGCGAATTCGTCGGACTTCTGGACGACGACGATGAATGGCTATTAGAGAAGCTGGAGAAACAAGTTCAAGTGATCAAGAACTTGCCATCGGGGCATGCGGTTGTGACATGCAAACACATACAGCGCACTCCCGGGAAACAAGACATCGTACTACCACGCAGGGCGCCCATGGCTGGGGAGGACATCAGTGAATATCTGTTTTCCTCGAAAGGCATCGATCTCCCTCTGTATGGACCTCAAACATCGACCTACATTGCCTCGAGGGACTTGTTTCTAAGGATCCATTTCAAGAAGGGCCAACCCTGCCACCAAGATTGGGACTGGTTCCTTAGAACGATGAACACTCCAGACGTTGCTTACGAGATGGTAGATGAACCTCTCTGCGTCTTCCACGTGGCGCCAAGCATGAGTGGAATCACTAAAGGCACAAACTGGAAGGCGTCTCTTCAGTGGATCGATTCGGTGGAGCACCTGGTCTCGAGAGATGCGTTTGCATCCTTCGTTGTACATCAGGTCATGTACCGCTGTGATGATTACACGAAACGCGCTCGCACGTTCAGAATGCTCGCTGCTCGTGCAGGCGCCCGCCTCTCGATAGCTAAACGTCTGTGTGCTCTTAAATGGTTCATCATCTCACCTCAAAGGCGCACTCAGGTGAAAGGCTTACTGTCTGCTTTTGTGGCACATTCTTACGCTTCGACCTTGGAGCAAGGGGATAGTGCTCCCTAACTATACGCATATTCCGCGATCAGATCCTGTATGACTGATCCCCAAATTGAATGGAGTAACTAGCCATGAATATCTCACCTGCGGGGGGCTGGCGTGGGCAGCCCATACCCGCGAAACCGCCCATTCCTGAACGAGTGATCACGTGGATTCTGTGCATCACATTTCTTTATCTGGCAGGTCACGGATCAATCCTTATCCATCAGGCTCAGGGAAATATTGCCGGCGGCGGTATGTACGCTGGCATCGTTAACGCTACATCTAGCAATAATCATGATTGGTCGGAGATGCTTGCGGCGTATTCCATGCTGGTCATATCAGCGTTCCTGGCGCTTATGCAAGGTCGGCAAATCTGGCGCGTGTTTGCACAAAACAAGATCTTGAGCGCGCTAATTGCATTACCGCTGCTTTCAACGGTTTGGTCACAATCTCCGCACGTCACGTTAGTATCCGCAGTGTACCTTGCGGGGAACTACCTATTCGCTGCTTACCTTTCGACACGGTTCAGCGCCGAGGAGCAGGCTGATCTTTTCAGCGTGTTCGGATGGGTTGCTATTTTGCTAAGCTTCGCTCTTGCAATGGGTTTCCCTGACATAGGTATTGACCGGCGAGAAGGCCTTGGGGCTTGGCAAGGAATGTTCGTTCAAAAGAACAGCGCAGCTGTATGCATCGTATTCTTGATTTCGGCGCAACTTGCGCAAAAGAAGAAGGCCCTGTTTGGGTCCATTGGTCGCGCTGTTCTCCTTTGCTTGTCCGTCGGACTGCTGATTCTGACGCAATCGCGAACCGGGTGGATCATCTTCGGTGTGTACCTCAGCTTCTTAGCACTCGTCAGAGCCGGGCAGAGGCTTGGCCGGAGCGAGAGACTGCTGTTTGGCACACTCGCATCTGCCGCAGCAATTGCAGTATGTACGTTCGCTTATCTCTATGCGCCGCTGGTTCTTTCTTTTATCGGGAAAGATGGCACCATAACGGGAAGAATCCCTCTGTGGAAAGCTGTCAGCGGTACGATTGCGCGCCAACTACTGACCGGATACGGTTACCAAGCGTTCTGGGAGGGTATGCACGGAGGCTCGGCAGACATTCAGCTGGCGGTCGGATGGGCTGCATCACACGCGCAAAATGGATTTCTAGACACCTTGCTAGGCCTTGGCGTGCTTGGCTTCGGGTTGCTAATCCTGACAATGCTCCTCGGGGCAAGAGATGGGTGGAAGTCTCTTAAGGGCGGCGCTGACCTAGGTGTGGAGTGGTACCTGTCCATCATTCTAATCACATTCATTTGCAATCTGAGCGAACGAACGATCATGTATCCCCATTTTATTGAATGGATCATGTACATGATTGCCTGCATTGGGCTGTCTGGCAAGATGCAGGTCGTTCGTTCAAATGGAGGAGCGAAACCCGATGGACCTGGAGGGCTTGTGCCCTGCAGCCACACGTGTTTTGCAGACGTGACACGCGAAGCTTCCATTCCAACGCCCGTTACCGAATAACGGCTCGCGCGGGCAGGTCCAACTCCCGCGCTTTCCATCCTTTAGGGTGTGGGCGCCCACTGCCCACCTAAATCGGGATCTCCACGTTTTGTGCCGACCGTAGTTTGGCTTGGTATAGGGCGTATTTCGGGCGGGGACACAAAGGTGTACACAATGATCTATCACTTGCTTCCAGAAGCGGAGCCGTTCTCTGATGTCACGGGCGGCGCCATATCGCGGTGGGTCGCCAATGTCGCCAAAAGCTGCGGAGACATGGTCGTGTGCGGACTCGCGGACGAGACTTGGGGCTTTCCTCGCGAGCGCATAATAAAGGTTGTCGACCTCCATCGGCTATCGGCGCTTCGAGCTCACCCACGACGGATCCCCGCTTGGATGCAGAAGACAATCATTACTGGTGTCCTCCGTCCACTCATTCGTTCAGTGCGCGCAGGCGATATCGTATGGGTACACAACCGACCGGAGTTCGCTTCCGTGCTGTCCCAACCACTGACTGATGGTGGCGCGCGGGTTGTGCTCCACATGCATAATTCCCACCTCAAGGCTTTCGATAGTAGAGCCCTGAGGCTGGATGCGGTCACTCCTGTGTTCTGCAGCAACTTCCTTGCTCAAGAAGCGGCGTGCCTCGGACTCGCAATGAAGCCAGGGTTCGTGCTGCATAACGGAGTGGACCTTGAGCGTTTCAGTCCTTCGCGGCGAGGTGCGGTCGGCATTGTCGAGATTGCTTTTTCAGGGCGGCTTGTCCCAGAAAAAGGAGCGCATGTTCTAGTGGAAGCGATGGGCCTGCTCCATAGGCAATGCTTCGATGCCCATTGTACGATTATCGGGGCGGCGGGGTTCGGCACGAACACGACCTCCGATTATGCTAAACAACTTCACTCCAGACTTCCTTCGAATACCACAATGGCCGGGTACCTGGCCGGAAGCGAATACGCCGCAAGACTCCGACAGGCAGACGTGTTTTGCTGTCCATCGATTTGGGAAGAACCTTTCGGCGTGGTGATCATCGAGGCCATGGCCAGCGGCCTGCCGGTCGTCGCGTCATCGACTGGCGGTATCCCCGAAATACTTCAGCACGGCGGCGGGCTCTTGGTAGAGCCATCCGACCCCGCCGTCCTAGCTTCGAGACTCAAAGTTCTGATCACCGACGCACGATTGCGGTTACGGACGCGAGATGAGGCGCTCTGCGCCGTTCGGCAGCATTTCTCTTGGGATGTAATTCGACAACACTACTCCCGAATCACAAGTGAGGTGACAAGATGGGGCAGCTCCGAAGGAAGTCTGTTGCCCAAAACGCTGGTTTCATGTTGATAGGCAGGGGCGTTTCCGTCGTCTTCCAGAGCCTCTACTTTGTGATCCTGGCGAAATTGCTAGGAAGCGTGGAGTACGGAATCTACGCAGGAGCGTTTGCCTTAGTGTCAATCCTGAGCCAATACAGCACGTTTGGATCGAGCACGATGCTCTTGCGGTATGTAAGCCAGGATCAACGCCGGTTTTCGCTCTACTGGGGCAGAACTCTTGCCACAACGGTTCTCCTCGGTGCTACTTTCACCGGTGCTGTTTGCTGGATCGGGCCGCATATTGCGAAAACGTACTCGCATGGGCTTCTTGCGGCAGTGGCTGCATCGGATTGCCTATTTGGCCAGTTGACCATCGCGTCAGGCTGTGTGTTTCAGGCACATCAGAAAATGCACTTAACTGCGCTCTTGAACGGCCTTTCGAATATGCTGAGGGCGACTGCCGCGGGACTCCTTCTGCTGAACTTTGGTCATGCGACAGCAGGGCAGTGGATATGGGCGGTGCTCGGAGTCGCAATTTCCAATGCAACGCTCTCAATTGCTCTGGTTAGCTATCAATTCGGACCGCCGACTTTCTCGTTGCGGGCTTTAGTGAGCGGGTTGGCGGAGGGGGCGGTGTTCGCGGTATCGGAATCCACAACAAATATCTACAACGATGTAGACAAAACGATGTTGGTTCACTACGGCATGCTTCGCGGCAATGGAATCTACACGATGGCTTATCGTGCCATCGATATTGCCATGATCCCAGTCGGTGCAATGCAGGCTGCTGTTTTCCCGCGCTACTTCCAGGAAGCCGAAGGCGGCGTGAAGAAAGTTGGACTGTTCGCATCCCGCGTGCTGCGAAGAACGGCGCCCGTCAGTGCGATCTCGGCCCTGCTACTTTGGTTTGGTGCTCCGCTCATCCCGCGTCTGCTTGGGGAAGGATTCTCTGACAGCGTTGCAGCGATTAGGATACTTTTCCTGCTGCCCGTATTCAGAACTCTGCAGTACAGCGCAGGTGACGCGCTTACGGGAAGTGGGCACCAGCCGCTGAGACTGACAGTCCAGGCAATTGCGGCTGTCTTCAATTTTTTAGTCAATCTGTGGATGATCCCACGGTTTGGCTGGACCGGAGCTGCGTGGTCTAGTATCGCGACCGACGGGATGTTGGCAGCTTCGAATTGGGGGTCCCTGCACTTTGTTCAAAGCAATGGGAAACGCTGCGAAACAGTTCCGGCTGCCGCTTAGCCACGGCTGGGCGGTTGCCGAATTCGCCTCGAAAAGAAGCTGGCACTTTTTAGACAGTCAAGCCTCCCGCTCTCGCATCTGCGCAGCTCCTGTTTTTGCAACTGGACAAAGCTGGCCCGACAGAAAGTCTGATTAATGCCTAAAGTTTTGTTGTTCCGTGAATCCATTCTGCCGATCTCGGAAACCTTCATAGCCGCTCAAGCAGGTTCACTGCGCGAGTACGAGGTGGAGTTTTGTGGCATCCGTCCCACCAGGCCGTCTCTTTGTGTCCCGGCGCGGCCACGAGTTTTATTGCCATTGCAAGAAGGCAGGCTTTGCCGCTGGCTCACGCGAGCCTACAAATTAACTGAGATGGCCCCGCTGTTTCATCGAGCATTGAGCAGAAGTGGCCCCAATTTGATACATGCACACTTTGCCCCTGACGGAGCCATCGCCTGTATTCTTGCAGAGAAACTCAATATTCCTCTGATTGTGACCCTCCACGGATACGACGTGACGGTAAAGGCGGACTTCAAAAGCCTGTACGGGAGGCTCTGGAGGAGAGCAGACCGCTTTATTTGTGTATCCGAATTCATCAAGAGGAAGGCTATCGAGGCTGGATTTCCGGCAAAAAAATGATGGTCCACTACATCGGCGTCGATAGGGCGAGATTTCGTCCGTCCAACTCTGCTCGGACGGCCGGCATGGCTCTTTTTGTCGGACGGTTGGTGGAGAAGAAGGGATGCACTCATCTCCTCGACGCCATGAGCACGGTTCAAAAGCGCTATCCACAGGCGTACCTCGTGCTCATCGGAGATGGACCTCTTCGCCCAGCGCTAGAACAGCAAGCATCGAACCTTAATTTGAGTTGCAGGTTCTTGGGCAGCCAGCCTCAGCCGGTCATCCAGGAATATCTCGCCCATGCTTCCGTCTTCTGCGTTCCAAGCGTTACAGCTTCGAATGGCGATAGCGAGGGACTTCCGATCGCGATCCTCGAGGCAATGGCTATGGGAATTCCTGTTGTAGCCTCGAATACCGCCGGTATCCCGGAGGCTGTGCGCGATGGAGAAACTGGTTTACTTGCAAAAGAAAGAAACCACGAGACTCTGGCTGAGCATATCGTGCGGTTCCTTGAAGATGCGGGCTTCGCAGAAGATTGCGCCAGGCGCGGGAGTGAAGTGGTGGCTAATCAATTCGATCTCAAAACGCAAACGAAACTCCTGGAAACGATCTACACCGAGGTCTTAGCAAATTCCGGGGAACGGCAAGGCTTGACCACTGCTGTTGCTAGATCACAGCGATAGATAGTTGCCGGCGTCGCGGCCTAATAGCCACGAACAGCGCCCATCGAACCGGTGCTCCTCTATGCTCTCTTCATCTCGGGAACCGCGATCCGCAGGCTGAATTTCGCGCCCGCCGATCAGCCGCTGGAGATTTATGACACTCCATCGGCTGTGGAGCCTGGAAGCCGAAAGTTTCTCGGTCGCCCGATGCGGTGCTGCTGAGCCCTGCCGTTTGCAGGCTCGATCTACGGCAGGGCCTCCATCGTCTCCTCTTTTCTATCGCTTTTTGGGTTTTGCCGGCGCTATGTTTGCCCTTCTGCAATGCATTTGCGAGCCTCGGGGGCGAGTGTTGAGGTACCGTCCCACTGGGAAGGATTGCGCGAGCTTGTTCGAACCCAGCCTTTCTTTTATCAATAAAGGCGATAGGTTTCCGGTCAGCTATTTTCGCGAGTGCTGCCTCGAATCGAGCTCATGGTCAATCCACTTGCTCAGCCTCGGGAGTCGAAACACCTAGCTTTTGCCTTTCTTCGTAGCGGGAACTACGCCTGTACGTGCCATCATCTCCACAGTCTTGTAATGAAGGCGCAGAAAAGGAGCCGCCTCGCGCGAAGTCAATAGCGGTTCGAACAGTGCTTCAGTATTGATCGGAACTTGCAATTGTGGACATGACACCTCGTGATCAGTGATTACGGACGCGATCTCCCCGGAACGTGGAGATCGCAATCGGTTTCGAATTGCGTATTGGTGAAGTGAGTTGGGCTATGGATCCGATGCGGGCCGTCGAACTTGCGGCAAACCCAAACTCAACCCATCTGCATTTCTACCGCAGCTTCCAGTAGATTCCCGGAGGACAGTTGTAGATAGCCAACCATGCTTGCTCACTCTATGTTGTTGCTACCTTTAAGAACTCATAACCCAAAGGTCGATGGTCAAATCCAGCCCCCACAACCAAAGCCATCATATTGATTTCCCGGAGGGAACCGTTGAATTCGGTTCCCTTTTGCATTGTGTAAATGACTCGATAAAATCCCACGATAACGGAATCTGGAAACGAGTCGCCGCAAGTCGGGCCGAATTCAAGCTGCCTCTTTCGATAACAGCTCTAAACTAGTTTGGCTTCTCGTTTCGAATCCATTTGCCCTTGGTATAAACATTCATTGTGGTACTCACCTGAGCCTCTCGCATCAATTTTTCTAGGCACCCCGGCTCATTGACTTCCACTCGCTCAGTCGAGCGAAGCTTCTCTCGCCGGCTACCATCCAAGCCTGTCTGAATCACTCCAGAGTTGAAAATGCCGCTGATCTTGATTGTCATCTAGCGGTGCGGCTTCCGATGCCAAGTGGTCGTTTGGACCTGCAGAATTTCGTTGTACGCTTCCTCCTCTGAACGCTGTGCCACATCTCGCCACGCCGCAATCGTCGAGGTCATTGTGCAACCGGGAAGCTATAGATTTCGATGCTGATCGGTGCGACCGACACGCTCGTCAGGGCTTCGCCGGTCTCGGTTTCCTTCGCCTCAACCTGGGGTATTTGCCCTACGTGGTTGGCGGCATCGAGATCGGTGCCGGTCATCCGCCACATCTTCGTCTTGCCGATCAGGCGTGAGCCGTTCACGGTGAGGCGGAACCTCTGCTCTGAGTGGGTTGCGTTCACGACGGCGAGCGTGAGAAATTTGCCGTCCGCACTCAGCGCTGCGAACATGTCCAAAGGATAGGTCGGGCTGCCGGCGCTGGTCCGCGGCAGATCGCCCACCATATGCTGCGACGGAACTGGCTGGGGCGAATTGCCAGTGAGCGCGACTGGAACCGAGCCGGCACCGAAGTGCTCGCCGTAAAGCTTGAAGAGCAGACCGTTGGTGTTGAGTATTGCGGCGGTTTGGTTGTAGTCCATAGTGGAAACGCCCATTGTGAATGCCGACATGTGGAGGAAATCCGTCTGGCGCAGCATTTCATTGAAGACCATCGCATAGGCGAGAGCTAGCTTGAGGTTAGGTTGACCACCCGTGTAAGCGTACTCGTCATTCGACATGAAGGTCTTCTTCTTCATCTCAGGGTAGCGTTGCTCATACTCCTGCCACTCTTCGCCTTTGAGATGCACCCGATCGGAAGGACGTCGTATCCACTCCAAATCGGTCTCCTCGTCGGGTACATATCCCGCTTCGAGGCGGCCAACTTTGATTCCTTTCTCCGCTCGTTCGCGATCCCAACGCACTCCGGCGCGCGTGTACCAGTGTTCGGTGATCCCGTCGAAGTTGCCCCAATCGTGTTTGAGGAAGCCGCATGTCCAGTCAACGTCGGAGCAGATGCCGGCCTGATCGAATGGGATATGCCAGTCGGCGGCTACGCCTTCGAGGATCGCCTCCTCGGGCATGGAGCCTGATGCCAGTATCGTTATCGACGGGTCGATTGCGCGCATCGCTTTCGCAAACTCGTTATGCTTGAGCAGGTAATACTTCAGATCAGTGCGGCCAAGCTGCCATTGTCCGTAAGGCTCGTTGCCAATGTTCCAAAACTTGACGTGGTATGGCTCCGGATGTCCATTCCGCGCGCGCATTTCGCCCATTAGTGTTGTGGTTGCGCCGTTCATATACTCGACTTCTTCGGCCGCGGAGTGTGCATCGCCGAATCCCGCATTAACAGTGATGTAGGGCTCGACACCGATGAGTTCGCAGAAACGCATGAACTCATCCATTCCAACATCGTTCGTCTGCATGGCATTCCATGCATAATCGAAGTCCGGCACTCGCTTGTCACGGGGTCCGACCGAGTGATACCAGTTGAAGTTTGAGATGAAGTTGCCACCGGGAAGACGCCAGAACCCGGAATGCAATTGTTTTAGTTGTGCAATGACTTCGGGACGGAAACCGTCGATGTTTTCCGCAGGCATGAGCGAGACTGCACCGATATGGAAGTTCCCAGTGCCTACTCCGGAGATTTCGAACGCGCCAGCGTCAGTATCACCTTGAGCGGTAAACGCGAACGGCAGTTTTTTATACGTGTTTGAGAGCGCGGGAACCACAATGGTTTGCCTCTCGTTCGAGGCTGCTCCCCAGACCAGCGAAATCTTCAGCTTCGTTCCAGCCATCGCGCAGAGCCACACATGGCCGGTGTATCTCTTGCCTTTCACGAGAGCGAAGCCGGACTGGCGGATACCGCGCGGTGTGGATGCATCGAGTTCGATGCGCGGGCTCTGCTCCCCGACGAAGGGATGCTCCTTGTCCATTACGACTGCCTCGGCTGGGCCTATGGGATGCCATTTTCGCAATTGCATATTGCGGAAAGGACCGCCCTGGGCTGGCGCAGCGGTTTGAGGTTCCTCCGGCTTGATCGGGAAGTAAAACTTGCGATCATCCAGCATCTCGGACCACAAGCTTCGATAAATGAGCGAACCGATGTGCTCGATGAACATGCCATATTCGTAAGCTGATACGGGCTGCGCAGTTTGCTGAGTATCGATGTTCACTTTCAGGTCCTGCGAGTTGTTCACTGCCTTTTCCTGGGCTGTTCCGACTCGAGATACGCCAACCAGCACGAGTATGACGGCAGCGATGATGGCAATTCGGTTCTTCATGCAGCACCTTCCTTATCTTGGGACATACAGACGCGATTTGGATTAGTTTCGGTCGCGGGACCCTGGCACGTTTCCAATAGCTGCTGCGCTTGCAGCTAGTCTTGATCACCGGAATCGTAATCCATCAGTCGGATGATAATAAAGCGATTTATTTCGTTGTGCAGCATCGTTCGACTCTCGTATAGTCGAGAGTTTCAAACGCACGCACAGGAGTTTCAGTCCATGTCTAGATCCGAAAAGAGCACCGTCATTACTCGCCGAGATGCACTCCTTCTTGCTGCGACAGCCGGGATCAGCATCGGCACCGGTGCCCCCGCCCTCGCGTCCGACAGCATAAAAACCGCGGCCCACCAGGGCCCTGGCAACTGCTCGACACCGCGCTCGGCGATTGCTAAGACGCAATATGGCAAGGTGCGGGGATTTCTCGATGGCGGCGTCCTAACCTTCAAGGGAGTCCCGTACGGTCGCACTACCGCAGAAGAGAATCGTTGGCTGCCGGCCAAGCCTCCTGAGCCGTGGACGGATGAGTATCCTGCGCTGGTCTATGGAGCAAACTGCCCGCAGAATCTTCACACGTGGACAAGCCCTGAGCAGACTTTCATCCAGGATTGGGACGACGGCTGGCAAAGCGAGGACATGCTCAAACTGAACGTCTGGACCCCTGGCCTGACCGGAAAGCGCCCTGTGATGTTTTACATGCACGGCGGGGGATTCAGCTTCGGCTCTTCCTATGAACTGCCGTCGCATGAGGGCGCTCAGATGGCCCGGCATCACGATGTCGTACAGGTATCAGTCAACCACCGTCTCAACATACTCGGCTTCTTCGATGTCTCGGAGATCGGAGGTTCTGCGTACGAAGATTCCGTCAATGTCGGGATGACCGATCTGGTTGCGGCGCTCCGCTGGGTTCACAAGAACATTGAGAACTTCGGCGGCGATCCGGATCGCGTGATGATCTATGGCCAATCCGGCGGCGGATCAAAAGTTACAACGTTGATGGGCATGCCCTCTGCTGCGGGTCTCTTCCATCGCGCCGCGGCACAGTCCGGCGGTGGTGGAAACATTCCCAGTCAAGCGCAGCAAAGGGAGCTTGCGCGTCAGATTATGAAAGAACTCGGGCTGGCTCCGAACGACATCAAATCCCTCCAGAAGATGGAGTGGACCGAATTATTTGCCGCAGGCAATGCGGCGGCTGCGAAAATCAATCCGCCCGGCCCATCAATGATGGGGCCAGGAGCACCCGGACAGCCGCGAGTCGGCTGGAGTCCGTGCGTTGACGGCAGGGTTATCAGCATGCGCTCGTTTTTCGACGCGGCTCCGGAGATCTCCAAGAACGTCCCGATGCTAATCGGCTCCGTAACGGAAGAAGGAAATCGAATGTCTTCCCGCCCTACCGAAGAAGAGTGGCATGCAAACCTCTCAAAATCCTATGGCGCCGAAAAAGCAACAGCCATCATCGCGGCTTTGAAAAATACCTACCCGCAAAAGAAAATCCAGACCTTGTCCTACATGTGTAGCGGCAGCCCAGGATTGAACGGCCTTGGCATGCGCAATAACGTGGTCAAGATGGCGAGACTGAAGCACGAACTCAAAGCTGCTCCAGCATTCGCCTACTACTTTACCTGGCAAACTCCAATTCTCGATGGTTTACCGGGGGCATGGCATACGGCCGAACTCCAGTTCTGCTTCGATAACGCGAAACGCTGCGAACAGGGAACCGGCAACACGCCAGAGGCACAGGCGCTCGCAAAAAAGATGTCTTCCTCGTGGGCCGCTTTTGCTGCCACCGGAAACCCGAGCATCTCCGGGCTGGAGTGGGCACCGACGAATCCCGAAAGTAATAAAACAATGATCTGGGACAACGAGTGCCGGATGGTGCATGACCCCGATCGAGAAGCCCGCGAGATCATATTGATCTGATCCACTGTCCGCGACTTCAAGTCGCTGCATGAGCCAGAAAGATCTTCAGTTCGCACACCGGAGTCGCCTAGAGCTCCAGATCCGGAAGTGCGCATCAGAGGCACTTGCTATGTGCATGCAGCACCGAAATTTTCGCTATTGCCTGCAAGGGTAGGCGCCCGGGTAAGGAATTGAGCGAAACGAGATGAGGCAACCTCAGTGATGTAGGCGGCGCGCTGCGGATCTCCTCAGGCATCAGTGCTTGCTGTGACAAATGAACGAGTCTCGAATTGAATCCCATGAAATAGAGCGCGACTCGGTAGGCGAATGCGATGCGAAGCGTTCGTCTAGAATGTCGCGTTCTCACCATTAGAACAGTTCATTGCTGGACCGCGAATCGACTCGATTGTGTGACCCGATGTTCGCGGGCCCCGCCGGCTTCTTGCTCCTTTACACTGCTGAAAGACAAAGAATGGCTTGTGTGAATTGAATTATCAATCCTCCTGGTTCCAAACCCGCTGGTTGAATCTCCCTTGTATTGCGCCGTGTGCCGGAACGCCACATTGAGGCAGCACCGGTAAGGAGCATGTAATGTCGCAACTTTATGTCGTGGTTCTGGCTATCATCGTGGCGGTTCTCCTCACCGTCGCAATCTACCGGAGTACTCGCGTAAAGACCAAGGCCGACTACCTTGTGGCTGGTCGCTCTCTCCCTGCTGTGGTCTTGGTCCTAACTTTGCTGACTTCGTGGATCGGGGCAGGTTCTCTCTTCGCCGGCGCCGAGAACGCATACAAAAATGGCTTCGCTGCCTTGTGGCAACCGGCGGGTGGCTGGCTCGGACTTCTCCTGATCTATTTCATCGCTCCCCGCGCTCGTAAATTTGCGCAGTTCACTTTGCCCGATCTTCTCGAAGCTCGCTACAACCAGACCGCTCGCGTGCTCGGCACTTTGGCCATCCTCTTCGCATACGTCGGAATCACGAGCTATCAGTTCAAGGGCGGCGGCGATGTTCTCCACCTGATTTTCCCGGACACGGTCTCTTCGGAACTAGGTACATACATCATCGCATTCTTTGTCATCGTGACCACAGCGCTCGCGGGCATGTCCTCCGTTGCCTATATGGATGTCGCGATCGGATCGCTTGTAACCGTCATCTGTAC
>DATNEX010000113.1:0-9435 GCA_035606605.1 Terriglobales bacterium | reverse complement strand
GGGAAAAGTGTTACCCATGTGTCCGGTACGAAGTGTTACCTATGTGTCAGGTTGGTCATCCAACAAGTTCCGCGAGTTCCCCATCGGACTCCGCTTCTGCTTGTTGCGTGGGAGTTGCATTTTGTCGTTGAGTAGATTCGTGGACTGGTTGCACCTCCTCTGAATCCAGCCGATCGACCCAGGCAACGTTTGCTCCCGGAATCAGGTGCCCGTACGTGTCTACTGTCACCTGAATGGAGCTGTGTCCCGTCTGCTCTTTGACATAGGTAAGCGATGCCCCATCCTGGATGAGCAAGCTACCAAAGGTATGGCGCAAATCGTGAAACCTGAATCGTCGAAGGCCGGCATGCTCGATGCAAGGGAGAAAATAACGCTTTATCAGATTGTCCGGGTCGAGAACTGTGCCCTCAGGGGAAGGGAACACCAGTTTATCTGCGATGCTGCTCTTGCCTTCTTTGAATGCTTCCAGGAGCCTCTGATCGCGAAGCTCGAGAAGAGTGCGCCGCAGATGCTTGGAGAGATCAACTCGCCGACTTCTCTTGCTCTTGGGCGTAGTGAACTGCCGGGCGACGTAATTGTGCCGGACCAGGATGAACCTGTTAGGGTCATCTTCGGAATTACCCCAAACTGGATGTCACCCCAGCGCAAGGCCACGAGCTCGCCACGCCGCAGACCGCCACGCAGCGCGGTCAAGAACATAGTCGTCTTCAACTATCAGAATGCCAACTTCATCCTAGCTGGCGCGATGATCGAGCGTTGCACAGGCAAGTCCTGGGAAGACTTGATGAAGACCGAGATATTTCAGCCGCTCGGCATGACGACCGCCGGGTTCGGCGCACCGGGGACCGTAGACGACGTGAATGAACCTTGGGGCCGCACCGATGCGTCTGGCCAACGAGTGGCCAACAAGGGCGACAACACCCCCGGGCTCGGGCCTGCAGGCACCGTGCACGCGTCGCTAAATGGAACTAAGGTCTCGCGTTTGCAACTCAACCCTGTGGAGCTCTGACCTTGGTTGAGCTTCCAGTGTCAGCAACTGCCGCCCATTAAGACTGGGAATCGTGTCAACAGTATCTAACGGACCAGTCGTTAGTCGAACTGGACTATCCTTGGAAAACGGCAATACTGATTCTGGCTCGGCCCAGATGTCTGCACGGTTTTCACGAAAAACTCGGAATAGAAAGTAGCGACCGTCCAGGGTCCAGTCCCCGCAACATTCCTCCGATTTAGTCTCTCCCTAGAGTAACAAGGGCCGCAGATCGCTTCCGTTCGACCGGCATTCCCATAATGTGGATTTACCGGACTTTGAGTCGAGAATGGTGAACCGTATCCGCGCAGAGTCTGCCGACCAGCGAAGCCAGAATGCTCTCCGGGAGTAGTTGCAATCTTCCGGATGTTGGTGCTTTCGCTGTCCGCTACAAACAGATTCCTGCGAACGGCGGCGAAGCCATTCAGGTAACGCAGGATGGCGGGTTTGCGCACTTGAGTCGGCGGACGGCAAGTTCCTCTATTACACGAAAGGCCTATTCGGTACAAGCCTATGGAAGATTCCGGTCGAGGGGGGCGAAGCCGTAAGGATTTTGGATGGCTTGAGTACCTTCCACAATGTAGCCACAGTCGAAACCGGAGTTTATTTCGTTCCCACAGCTCCTGGTTCCTCCCTGAAGTTTTTCGGCTTCGCGACTAATACGATCAGCTCAATCGCTACTTTGGACAAACCTCTTGAATCTTCTGAAGCTGGCCTGAGTGTTTCACCAGATAATCGATGGATTCTGTACACCTTTTTCGATCAAGCAGGCAGCGAGCTGATGTTGGTGGAGAAGTTCCGTTAAAGGCCATCGTGATCATTGCACCTTGTACGTCAGCTAGAAGTTCTTTGACATACGATGTCGTGGCTCGCGGGGCTGCCGCTTGGGCCTTCTCCCTTCGCATTGCCGTCCAGGTTCTCAAGTTCCTTACGAAAGCCCGGATGAGAGTCACCCCTGCTGGGCTGGTACGGCGTTCCACGCCGTTAAACCAATTAGAAATCCTTGATTAGGTTGTGGTGCCCATAGAAAGCATCAAAGTACGAAGAATCTGAATTCACAGCTTCGGACATCATAACGTCACCTTCGCTTCTTTTCCTTGTTGCCAGCGCGCGTGTAAGATAGAGCGCGTTTCAAGTCAGCAGATAAACCATGTCCTCAGACGCGATGTCAACAGCCACATCGTCCGGGGCAATGCTTCGCGTTTCGACCAACGCTCAAGGGCCATATGAAAGTCCAGGTCTGCAACCGGGCGGATATGAACTTCGCGTCACCGCCCCCGGGTTCGGTACCTCAGCGCAGCCGCTGCAGTTGAGCCCGTCACCGGATGCGGTACAGGAATTCAAGTCCACCGGCAGCTAAACCTGAGATGGGTCAAGGTGTGGCGCCTGGCAGAGCCACTACCTCGGTGCTAACGTCGCCATTGGTGCTGATCGTGTGGATAGCAAATCCCAGCTGTCCACCCAGTGGAAGCCAACTGGTGGCTGGAGCAACATGCCAAGTAATTCCGCCCTGATCGAAAGTACGCGGAGAATGCCAGTGCCCGACTAGCATGTGTTTGATACCTAACTGTTTGAGGGCCTTCATTTCGTGCGACCGGTACGGATCGCTTACGACCCAATAAGGTTTGGGATCGGGAAAGTTGCCGTCGTGGAAGACGGGGATGTGCTGGACCCCGATGACCACTCCCTTTCCCTGAAGCGTAGTCAGCCAGGCCAGCATCGTCTGCGATTCCTTGTCAGTTTGTGGAGGCAGTGGCGGCGGATTCTTAGCGCCGAACGTGTCGTAATTTCCCAGAAGCTGCGAATCAATCACCACAAATTTGACGTTCTTTACGTCGAAAGTGTAGTAGTCCTTGCCAAACGCCTTGCGATAGCGATCGAGATCACCGGTGTGAACATCATGATTGCCAGGCGCGAAATACAGCGGAGATTGAAGCTTCTTTAGGATGGACTTGGCCTGGCCCCAAGCCTGAGGGCTCTCTCCAATATCGCCGGACAAGATGACCGCGTCGGGATGGCGAGCATTGATCATCTTCACGGCATTTTTCAGGTTATCTGTGGCGTGTGGGGAATGTTTCTCGCCGATGTGGGTATCGCTGATTTGTGCGACTGTGACCTGAGCAATCGTAAATTGCGCCGACGTTATGGCGCCGAGCAGCATCGCGAAGTGCATTAGAGAAAAACGAGCACTCATGCTTTTCATGATCTTCGTAGAAGCAAAACCTGCGGTTCAGGTTGTGCGCACGAACATAGATTGTCACTCATTGTCCTCTTCAGTGATTCGACCCTCTACATCCGCTCTGCAACTGATCCGAGAACTGTGCTCACGGTTCGAAAGGCGGCCCGAAACACAGGGTCAAATTTGCGCTCTTTATTGTTGCCCCAATAGAATCCTTTTTTGCTAAGTTGTACGATCCACAGACGCCTTCGAGTTCTTGGAGCAAGCCTACCACTGTCGTATGTGGCCTCTGCCGATAATCCCAATGTTTCCAGAGTCCTTAGCGGGGATCCACAGTGATCCCCGCTACGAAGATCTCATGCGCCGCTTCGGCGTGCCGCGGTAAGGGCCATCAGCCCAGTAATATTTCGAACGCTCCTTTCTTATCGGATTCCACCCCGGTCGCCCGACCGTTTGCGTTCTGGACTTCGTGACAGATTTTCGGCGCGGCCCGGGCAAGTAACCTAAACCACAGGTTTATGGGCTTGAAGTGGTAACGGGTCAATGCCTGTCCCAGAGTGTAGTGCTGCCTTGTCACTTGGCGAGTTAAGGCTCTCAGACTGACCAAAAGAGAAAATGGATTGTTGTTGTAAACAGCTTCATCACGCGAGATACTGCAGCGTCTGCTCGACCAGCGCAGCGGTGGGCGTGTATGGGTCTCCGGGCGCGTCGAACTCCATTGAGCAGTACCCGCGGTACCCGCTCGCTTTCAGAATCCCGAAGGTCTTCTGCATGTCAATTTTGAAACGCTTGCCGTTGTCGTCGACTTCTCCATCTTTCACGTGGCAGATGCAGTAGGCATGACGGAACATCGCCACGACTGCCCGGTAGTTGAAGTCGGCGTTGCCGGTCATCATGGAATTTGCGAAGTCCGGAAGCGCGCGCAGAAAAGGATAATTCACAGCTTCAATCACTTTCACCACGAAGAAGGCGTCTTCGCTGATCAAGTCATCATTCTCGAGATTCACGACAACATTCTTGCTGCTCGCGTAGCCGACCACCTCGCCAAGGCTTTCTGCTGTGCGTTGGACATCCGGTGACGAATCATTGGCGCGGCTGATGTGCACGCGAATGCTGGGGCAACCGATCTGCACAGCGACGTTTACGAATTCTTTCGCATGGGTAATCGCCTGTTTGCGGGCGGCGAGGTCACGATCGTAGAAGCTGTGGTCGCCGTCGACGGCAATGTCCACGGCTTTGGCATTGGCAGAGCGTAATGCTTCTCGAAATTGGGCAAGGTAGTCGTTCTCGAGGGAGCTGAAGTGTCGGCTCAGCGGCTCGATGTTGTGAACGTTAAAGTTTTTAACGACCTCGGCGGCGAAGTCTTTCAGGTCCATGCCGGGTAGCTTGGGATCGCGGTCGCGATTGCCAGGGGCGTTGATGTACGCCCGAAACGGGTACGAAGCCACAGCGACGCGGTCGCGCGGCGCGGTTGGGAAATCAATGTGCGGCTTGGGGTTGGCAAAGGCGGGATGACTGATTCCTGCCAAAACACTGCTCGCAGCGAGGACCGAAGCGTTGGCAACGAACTTACGTCGTGTGATCTGGCTCATGGGTGATGGGGATTATAGATGAGGTTCACGCCGCCGAAATTTTCTGAGCGTGATAAAAACGTGATAGTTCTATGGTCAGAACGGATCAAAACGGAGTAGAACCCATCAGAACGCATTCCTGGTAACCGGTTGAAGAATCAGTTATAGTAGAAAATTTTCTAAGCCAATCAGAACCACTCTGATCTTCAAAACCAGTGGATGGCTGGAATCAATTGATGACGGCGCTGCCGGCCCACCCCACTGTAATGAAATTGTAATGATGGAAGGATCAGAACCCGTCAAATCAAGTACACAAGGGACAAGACAGGCCGCCTTGCAAGCGGAGAAAGAATGGAATAAAGTAGAACACTTTCAAAACGCCGCAAATCTCTCTTGTGTTCTCATAATCCGTAGGTCGCTGGTTCGAGTCCAGCCGCCGCCACCAAAATTAGTCCAGCCCGCGTCTCCAAATCGAAGTATCGTCGTGGACCCCCTTGATGCCGACAGTTGGTAGACTTCCGCAGGACACTGCATACGCAGAGCTTCGTGCGGGCGCTCGTGATTGAAGACCTGGATAAATTCGTCGAATCGGGCTTGCTGTTGCAGGAAGTTGGCGGCCGCCGGCTTGGTGGGGTCTTTCTTCAAGGTGAGATGCATGCGCTCGTGGCGACCATCTTGTTGGGGGCACCAGGTTTGATGCGCGCGATGCCAATCCCCAAGCTGAGCACGTTTCGACGGGAGTGCCCCAGCAACTGGTCAAGGATCGGCGTTCCTGCGAGTTCCATCGTGGCCGACTCGGTCGGACTTTTTCTTGTCGGAGTCATGACATGCCAATGATGGGAATTCGGTAGGTAATCGTGCCAATTTTAACGAGTGCTCATCGCGAAAGCGTTCGACGGTGAGGCCGTGATCCTGAGTGAATTCCTCGTTTGCAAGAAACGCGGGAGCAAAAATGCGGCCCGAGTGGGCCGCATTTCTTGCCGGAGTTTACAGAATGTTATCAGTCTGTGCAGACCTGTGGATTTGTCTTGCCAGAGTTGGCGACTGCGAAGTTCACTGATCCACTATTTTGGGGAGTTGGATTTGGGTTTAGAGTGGTTGAGGTTACTGTGGCAGTGTCGGTTAAGCTGCCAACTGGGCAGGAAGTCTTCACAGTCAAAGTGAACTGTGCAGACGCGCCATTGGCCAGGCTGGAAGCGGTGCATGTGACCGTCCCAGATGTCATAAAGGCGGGTGCCGTGCAACTCCATCCGGCAGGAGCCACGAACGACCTCAATAGTGTGGTCGAAGGCACCTGCTCGGTGAAGGTTAAATTAGCTGCATCATTCGGGCCTTGGTTATCGACGGTGGCCACAATGGTTTCGAGTTTTCCGCTACCGACCGTCCCCGGACTAGCGGCAACGGTTGTGACCAGGTTTGCGCCCGGCAATGCGAGCGGATTCACGATTCCGGTGTACGCGAACTTGTGTTGCAGGTTTGAGTCAAAGGGTAGCGGAGCGTCAGCTGCGGTTACGTTTGGGCATCCGGCCGCATTGGAATGTGGATTCAGCCAACTATCATCGTCGCCTAAACCCCAAAGGGTAACGCTGTCGATCTTGTCGTGCAGGTTTTTGAAGATCTGGAAGTAATCGCGGTAGCGATAGCCTTCGTTGATCAGGTCAACGGTATCGCCTGCAAGCAGGTCGTCATAATCCGAGTAAAAAGTCTGCGAGCAGTTTCCAAAGCGATACATGCTGATATCGAATTCAGTAATCTCGTTGATGATGGGAACGCCGGCCGTCGAGGTCAGGCTGTTGAACAGGTTGAGCGTGCTAATTACATTCTGTTTGGAAGACGCTGAACCCTGATCGTCGATTGGGAAGTTGATTGTGTTGTGGAATTGGTTCCCGATGCAGTCAATCGGAATACCGCGAACGATTGCGCCCTGCGCCCAGGTGTAGATGAAACTGCGCTTTGAGGGAATCGTCGTATTGAAGTCGTTGTAGCAAAGTTTCACTTGCGTCCGATCGAGTGAAACAGCGTCTAGCGCCTGCCGCGCATAGATAAAGGCATCGTCTATGTACTCGGGAGGAGTCCCTGGAGAGAGGCTCGGATCCTGGGTAATCATGTACCACTTGCTGCGACGGAAGCCATCGGGCTGGCTTTCATCAATTGCCTCGTTCACCACGTCCCACACATAGATGTTCCCTTGATAGTGATTGATCAAGGCATTGATGTGGTTTTGCATGCGAGATAGCAATAACTGCTTGTTCGCCTGGCTAAAAGGCTCCGTGGACATGTCTACGCCGTTTGCATCCTGGAACACCCAATTGGGCACCTGGCTATGCCAGACGAAGTTATGTCCGCGCATCTTGATCCCGTGTGCTTGAGCGAACGCTAGAATGCTGTCCGCGGTGCCAAAGGTGAAGTTGCCTTCAGAAGGTTCTGTTGCGTCCCATTTGAGCGCGTTTCCTGGCGTGACGCTGTTGTAATGTAAAGCCGCAAGTTGACCGTGAGGTCCGATGATGTCCGGCGCTATTGCGGCAAAACCAACCGGGAAGTCTCCCGCAAAAGCTTGATCGATAGGCGGGATGTTTTCAATCACCGGCGGCGGCAGGAACTGGACCTTGGCGTCATCGATATAGAATGAGGCAGTTGGGTTGTTATTGGTCTGGAGGTAGAACACCAAGTTGGTGTAGGCACCCGAGAAGGTGTACGGTTTTGCCTTCAGACGGACCCATGAGTTTGAATCTACCGTCGCGGTAGTCACAGACGGGAAACTCAGCGCTCCCGTGGCATCGGTTAACTGCAAGCTCAAATTAACCGAGGTAGTCGGCTGGCCAGGGGCCATCTTGACCCACACCTCCAGCCAATACTGCGAGCCGTTGCACATCTTACCCGTTATGTCGCGTGCCGGGCCTTGGAAGGTGGCCGTGCGGTTGGTCACGATCAAGCTGCGGCTCCCAGTATGCGCATCCGCTGTGGTGTTGGCTACGGGATTTATATTGAATCGCGAACCCCAACCCTGCAGCGTGCCATCTTCGAAATCGCTGAAAATGCCGGAGTTGTCTGGGGGATTGGTGCAGCCACCGCTGACGGTGGAGACGGTAAACGTATCTATGTAGTACTCGGCAGTGGCGTTGCTATCGTCCTCGACATAGACGAACAGATTGTCCGTGCCATTGGGGGGAGGGTTGAAGGAGGCTGGCGGAGTATAGGTGCCTTGAAGGACGGTCCATCCGGTGTTGCTGACTGTCGCCATGCCGACCTGGTTGAAGGTCTGTGAGCCGCCGATGATGCTTTTCATCGTCAGCCGAACGGTATCGCCGGCACTCGGAGTGTTATCCGATAAGCGCACAAACACCTTAAATAGGTAAGGCTGCCCCGCAGAGAGAAACTTGGTCACGTCCATTCCGGGTCCCATGAAGGTTGCCGTCCGGTTTGTGGTTAGAAGGCTGAAGCTGCCAGTATTCGCGCGGGCATTGCTGACGGTTAACGTTGGACTGCCGAAAGGTGTAAAGCCATCGGTAGTCTGGTCCTCAAAATCGGCAGTAACCACCTGCGCCATTGCAGAGCCGCAGGTCAACAGTGCTAGGAATCCCAAAGTCAGGAGGGGCGTGTGGCGGCGGATGCGGTTGGAAACATTCACGGTACCATGGCCATGGCATAACATGGAGCAAGCTCCTTGGCGGTAGCAGTTTGTCTGAAGCTAAGCAAGCACCTGAGACTTACAGGAGCTGCTCTGATGCAGTACTGTACTACCCAGGTTGTTAAAAAGGGCCATCTAAATCGATTTTTTACAAATTCTTTGCGCGACAACCTGTGCGGCCTCTGAACAGCGAATAGCCCCTTACTCCGCACTTACGCTTCGCCCTAACTACAGGGCGTCGCTTCAGTGCGCATTCCAACGACAACATAAACAATAAAAAGGGGACACTTTAAACGAGTTAAGGATGGGGACGTTTCTAAATAGCTTTGACATGACAAAACAGCCAGTCTTGCAAGCGGTTAAAGAATTGAATAAAGTAGAACACTTTCAAAACGCCGCAAGTCCCTCTTGTGTTCTCATAATCAGTAGGTCGCTGGTTCTAGTCCAGCCGCCGCCACCAAAATTAGGATTTTGTTTTCAGTAGGTAGGGAGGTCCAAAAACACAGGAACGCTGCAGTTCTGGGAATGTAAATGGATTTCCGCTGTCAAAGCTTGGAGCTAGTCGTGCCGGTGCCACCGCTCACGCGAGCAACCCGAGGAGGGTTCTCGCGCAGCGCCCTGCGAAGTCGTCCTCGATAATTCCAGCCCTGATCGAAGAGCGCATTGATTCCTCTGAGATGTATCGTTTCGCGGCTAGCCGCGCATTGTGAATTCGTCAAAAACGCGAAGCTCATCCTGTGACAAAACGTGATAGTTCCACGTAGCAATCGATCAGGTTCGATCGTCCCGGGCAGAATCACCTCGCCTTGATCTCTGCTCAGTAATTTCAGGATTGCCGACAACCCGTTGAACCTAAGTAGAAACGTGATCCTAGAGAGAGTTCAAGAAAGCGATCAGGTCGGCTTTTTCTTTAGGGCTAAAAGAGACATTGAAACGACTCTCATAAAAGCGGATGACATCCATCAAGGTCGCCGCAGAGCCATTGTGAAAGTAAGGCGCCCGGCTTGCGAGACCTCGCAGGATGGGACCT
>DATNEX010000110.1:0-60823 GCA_035606605.1 Terriglobales bacterium | reverse complement strand
TGGGTTGTGGTTGTCAGAGAGGGGACCTGCTACGCGATTTCTACCCGAAAACTGTAGCCGTGTTTCTCGAAACCAAGAGCACCATAGAACGCATGGGCATCATCACGGTTCAAATTGCTTGACAGAGTGAGCTTGTAGCATCTCGCATCTTTGGCGAGCTCGATGGCATGTCGCATCATGGCTCGGCCGATTCCACGCCCACGATGCTGCTTACTAACCGCAACGTCTTCTACAATCGCCGACCGTTGTCCTCGTTTTGCAAGATTGTCCATGATTAGCAGTTCGTAAGTGCCGGCGATCTCGTCTTCGAACTCCGCCACAAATACGCGATAGCTAGGGTACTTGCGGAAAGTCGCCAACTGCGACCGAGCCTCTTCCAGAGAGAAGGATTCCTGAGCCCCAATCTCGCCTTCACGATAAAGTTCCAATACTCTTGCCAAGTCTTCGTCGCGAATCTCACGAATCTTGATGGTACTCATGCGCCCAGGATACCGCAGCCATCCGCCTGACTTTCCAAAGTCCTACTCCTGACCGTCAAAGGCCTACAGGGAACGAGCAATTAACTCCAAGGGACCCCTGGAGAGGCGAAAGCTCAAAGAAAAGCGAGATTCGAGCGGCGTTCGCGACTAGTCGCCGCCTGATATGTGCGATCTGATTGCTTCGCGGGGGGTGCGAGATTTGCTGCCCTAAGCCGCAGGTGCGGCATCCCATTTGGGCTTGGTTTCTCTTCCCCATCTCTGGGGATCGGCGTCATGCATCTTCTTCATTTCTTCCGCTGTTTGCGGATGGTTCGCGTAAACGTGCTTCACCATGTTCTGCACCATTTCGTCCCACGATTCGGCGGAGAGCTTTGCATCGCAAGGGCCGCCGAGTTGTTTGCATGTCATTGTTTTCATGGTTGTTGGAAGGCCTCAGCGGTAAGAAGGTTGCAAACGCTCTTTTCTCGATTGTTGCTTCTTAGTCAGTCGTCTATTCATCTCATATGTGTTGGGGTCACATTTCTCGACGCGAGGTTGAACCGTGACACGTCTTACCCCTATCGAGAGAAATCAGGCGCCCTGGCACTTACGATGGTTCTATAGCGTGATGCGAAAGATGTTTGGCAAAGATCTTACGCCGGCCAAGATGCAGATGCGTTTGCCGGGCCTCATGTGGGGCAGCATCGCCATGGAGGCAGGCCTTTCACGCAAGCGCCGCATTTCATTCCGCTATTCGCAACTTGCCAAAGTCCGAACTGCGTCGTTGATCGGATGTCCGTTTTGAGTTGATATCAATTCTGCCGTAGGCAGAAAAGCTGGTCTTAGCGACGAAAAGTTACTGGCGCTGCGTGGCAACGATCTCCGAATTTTCAACGACATCGAGCGACTTGTTATCGAGCTCGCAGATGCCATGGCAGCAACGCCTTCCAACATCTCCGATGAGCTGTACTCGCGTTTGCGCGCCCAATTTTCCGACGAGCAATTAATGGCATTGTCCGCACAGATCGCATTCGAAAACTTTCGTGCACGACTGAACCGTGTGTTTGACGTAGGCAGTGACGAGCTGTACAAGCCGGCTTCGCAATCTCCGGCGCAAGCCCATGTCTAGCTCGCGCGCATATCAGGAGTGGGCCGCAAGATCTCGCACTGGATTTCACTCCTTACGAAAAGCTGGCTGCCACGACGACCTAAGGTCTGCGACGTAAGCCTCGACTACTGCGGCCGTCGGAATCTTAAGTTGGCGAATGAAGAAGCCAGAGCGGTATTCCGCTTGCCTTGCTCTTTAGAAAACGCAGGGCTGCCATTCGGAGGTTGGACGGATCGCAAAGGGGGTATATGCAGTCCGTCCAACCCCCCTTCCTAGCTGCACCCCGACGTGGACCCGCAGCTCATGCACTTATAGCAACTGCCGTTGCGCACCATGATCGATCCGCAAACGTGACAACTAGGTGCATCGCCGAGGTCGATCATTTCGGCGAGCGCGTCGGCTGCGTGAACGCGGCGGGTCGTCGATTCTTGACCGTTGGTTGTCGGCACGCCTGTGGTGCGTCTTGCCTCGTCTGTCGTCGGCGGCACCTCTTCTACTGAGGGCTGCGAGCTCGCGACCGACAGCCGTGGTCTGAGATTCTCAAACAGCAATTGCTGCTGTCCGGTCAGGAAGCGCAGCTGCAGCCAGCGGAAGATGTAGTCCATAATCGACTTGGCGAAGCCGATGTCGGGATTGTTGGTCCAGCCGCTCGGCTCGAAACGCGTGTGCGCGAATTTCTCGCACAGCATCTTCAATGGCACGCCGTGTTGCAGCGCGAGCGATGTGGCGCAGGAGAAGCTGTCCATCAGGCCGCTGACGGTCGAGCCTTCCTTCGCCATGGTGATAAAGATTTCGCCGGGGCTGCCGTTTGGATACAGGCCGACTGTGATGTACCCCTCGTGTCCGCCGATGTTGAATTTGTGGGTGATGGACATCCGTTCTTCGGGTAGCTTGTGGCGGACAGCCTTCGGCGGAGCGTTCAGATCTTGTTCTTCAATCGCCGGCAAGGGCCCCCGCTCGGCGCGAGTATTCGCCGCTTCTGCGGTTTTGGTCCCTGCAGCCGATAGCGGCTGCGACTTCTTGCATCCGTCGCGATAGATCGCCACTGCCTTCAGGCCGAGTTTCCAGGCCTGGAGGTAGGCTTCCGAGATATCTTCGACCGTGGCCGCTTCGGGGAGGTTTACGGTCTTCGAAATGGCACCGGAGATGAATGGCTGAGCGGCGGCCATCATCTTGAGGTGTCCCATGTAAGCGATGCTGCGCGTGCCCTTGGCTGGCTTGAAGGAGCAATCGAAGACGGCGAGGTGATCGTCCTTGATGTGTGGCGCCCCTTCGATGGTGCCGGTGGCATCGATGTAGCTGACGATGGCGTCGGCCTGCTCATGGTTGTAGCCGAGCTTGAACAGGGCCGTCGGAACGGTGTTGTTTACGATCTTGATCATCCCGCCGCCAACCAGCTTCTTGTACTTCACGAGCGCGAGATCGGGCTCGATGCCGGTGGTGTCGCAATCCATGAAGAAGCCGATCGTACCGGTGGGCGCGAGAACGGTGACCTGAGAGTTGCGGTAACCAAACTTCTCGCCGTGAGCCAGAGCTTCGTCCCAGCAAGCTTTGGATCCCTCGTAGAGCGCAGCGGGAACGTTGGTCTTGTTGATGTTATTCACCGAAGCCCGGTGCATGCGGATTACGTCGAGGAACGGCTCGCGATTGATGTAGAAGCCGGGGCAAGCGCCGCCAGGCATGACGGGAGAGGCGCCCGTCGCTCCAACCGCATTTCCAAGATTCGTGTCCCCCAGGCCCTTTTTCGTGGGTTCGGTTGCGGGAACCAGCGGAGGGCAAGTATCGGCGATCCGGCTCGATTGCAGGTATGCCTGACCGCACATAATCGCAGTGACACAGGCGGCATAGTCGCGACCAGCATCGGAGTCGTAAGGCAGGCCGCAAGCCATGAGCAGCGCGCCGAGGTTCGCGTAGCCAAGCCCGAGCGGACGATAATCATGCGAGTTCTTCATGATCATCTCGGTCGGATAGCCGGCATTGTCAACGATGATCTCCTGTGCGGTGATCAAGATATCGACTGCATGGCGATAGGCTTCCACGTCGAACGTCCCGTTGGGCGCGAACTTCAGGAGGTTCAAGCTGGCCAGGTTGCAGGCGGAGTCGTCGAGGAACATGTACTCCGAGCACGGATTCGAAGCATTGATGCGCGCCGTGTTCTTCGAAGTGTGCCAACGGTTGACTGTCGTGTCGTACTGCATGCCAGGATCGCCGCAGCGCCAGGTAGCGTCTGAAATCTTGAAGAGGAGGTCCTTGGCTTTGAAGGTCTGAACCGGGCGGCCGTCTTTGACCGCGCGAGTGGAGAAGTCGGTGTCGCGCAGAACGGCGTACATGAAATCGTCGGTCACGCGCACGGAGTTGTTGGCGTTCTGGAAGAAGACGGAGCTGTAAGCTTCGGCGTCGGGCGAGGAGCCGTCATAACCCAACGAAACCAGCGCGTGCGCCTTAGCTTCCTCCTTCGACTTGCACTCGATGAAGTCGACGATGTCGGGATGCTCAATGTTGAGGATCACCATCTTGGCCGCACGACGGGTCTTGCCACCGGACTTAATTACCCCGGCGAACGCGTCAAATCCACGCATGAAGCTGAGTGGGCCGCTGGCAGTGCCACCGCCGCTGAGCGTCTCATTCGACGAACGCAGCGGAGAAAGATTCGTGCCCGTCCCCGATCCCCACTTAAAGAGCATGCCTTCGGTCTTGGCCAAGGTGAGGATGGAGTCGAGCGAATCGTGCACGGAGTTGATGAAACAAGCAGAGCACTGCGGTTTTTTGTAGCCGGTGATACCAAATTCGACGCGGCCGAGAGTGGCGTTCCAGTGCCAGTTCTGGCCATCAGAGTTGGGCTCGATGCGGTCGCATCCAACGTTGAACCAGACCGGGGAGTTGAAGGCCGCGTACTGGCGAATAAGAAGATGTACGAGCTCGTCGTGGAATGTGGCGCCGTCTTCAGAAGTCCGGAAGTAGCCCTGGGCGAGTCCCCAGTCGCGAATGGTTTCGGCGACGCGGCCAACCAGCTGGCGGACACCGGTCTCACGCTCGGGCGTGCCGAGCTGGCCGTGAAGGTACTTGCTGGCAACGATGTTCGTCGCGGTCATCGACCAGTCTTTGGGAACCTCGACTTCTTTCTGTTCGAAGATGATGTTGCCCTTTGAGTCGACGATCGTGGCTGTGCGCTTTTCCCATTCGACTTCGTCATAGGGAGAAATGCCCGCCTTGGTAAAAAGTCGGCGGAAGCTAAGCCCGTAAGTTTTGCTGGGTTTTGACGATGAAGCGACGGTTGTGGCGGCTGCAATCTGGGTTTGAACTTCGGCCATTTCTGTCTCTCCTGGAGCTGGTGTAACTGCGACTGACGGATCTGGCGTCCGTCTTAGTTGGGTCCCGGACGGGACTCAGGACTCTTAGCGCTCCAACGCGGCTAAGTCACTGATACATCTAAAGTTGTAGGACGGCCAAGAATCACCTCCGACCCAGGCGCCGTCCCACCTCTTCGTCACAATTACGCCGTTTCGCTACCTGTTTGAACCTGGCTGACGGGACTGAATCGGCGAAATTCTGGTGCCTCTGGGATGACAACAGTACTGCTGTATGTTGTGCGTGTCAACAACTAATCACAATATATTGTATCGCCTTGAATCTACTGTATGAACGCCAGGTTAAATCCTGTTTTTCCACACACTTGGCGAAACTCAACCCCGCTTCGGGTGCCTAGACAGCAAGATTCAACGGCTGCCCAGCTGGTTGTACGCGGTCCAGAGAGCGGCCGGGGATGCTATCGCAACCTTCCATTGCGATGTAGACGTCTTCGAAGATCTCGCGCCGAGAGATGCGGAGGCCGTCGCGAGACTCAATCAGGTAATCGCCAGGCCTGCCGAAATGCTCGCGCCCGTTGATGTCGGTGAATGTGAATGGCTGAGTCAACTGCTTCGCACGAACCACGAAGCGCGTGCGGTAGGTCTTCCAATCGTCCGGCATACTGCTACTCCCCAAAAGTTGTTAGTCGTTGGTCGCTGGTCGTTTCGCGCCGAGACATTGGTCGTCGATCCCCTTTCGTCGGCGGTGCGACACGTCTCACATTTCGGGAACCGACGCAGCACATCCTGGAACGCACGACTTTGTTTCCGAGAGATCCGCACCGGCAGGTTCTCGTGGGAATCCGCCGGCCAGAAACTATGATGAAGTGATTGTGAATCTACGCGCCGAAGAGGACGGGGTCAATTCTCAAAGAGCAGTGCAAAGCAATTTTCTTGTGCGAAACACGGATCAGACTGCTGATTGAGCGCACAATCCGAAATGCCGCGACGGGAGCGGGTTTTGAGCGCCTTTCGAGTGGCAGGGCGGACGATGGCCGGACACCCAGCGATGACCGGGACGCATTATCCACATGTCAAGCACAGGAAATGCAGAGAGAACTTCGCCCAAGTTGACCGCAAATGCGAGATCCGCTCCGGGGCCCTCAGGTCCACCCAATCGGCAGTACTGCCAGAGAGGGGAAGCAGACGAATACTTTCGGGGGGCAAGAGGAGCGTCGCTTCCGGAGCGGCGCCCAGGTGGACGCCAATACGAGACGACTATGTGAGCTCCAAAATCTCTTTTGCGGCGCGGCGGCCACTGGCAATGGCGCCATGGACGGTGCCGTTGTGGCCCGTTGTGTCAGTGTGCTCGCCTGCAAAAAACAATGTGTTTCTGACCGGGGAGGCGAGTGTTGCCTGGCAACCTTCGCCTCCTGCTTTCACGTAGCTGTAGGCGCCACAGGAGAACGGGTCGGTGTCCCAGTTGTGGAGGTAGGCAGCGTTCAGCTGCGAATTGAGGCTCGCTTTTTCCAGACCGAGTAGATTGCCGAGAGATTCGAGCGCTTTATCGATGATGCGCCCCTCGGTCATGCCCGCCATGCGTTCCGCGCATTTCGCAGGAGACCATCCGGTGATGATCGGCAAGCGCTCGGGCATCTGCGTCCACCAGGTAGGGAAGTAGTCGTCGTTAGAAAACAGGAAGCTCAGATTGGTCAAATCGGCAAAGGCTGCATGTTCAGTGTCGGACCAGGATGTTGGATCCACGCGGCTCGCATGTTCCCAGGGAGCTTCGCGAAAACATAAGGTCACGCGGATGACCTTGCCCATCACCAGGTGATCGAGAGCTTGTTGTTTGTCGTTGGGCAGTTCAGGATCAAATCGCATGAATTCGCGCGATTGAAGAACTCCGAGCGGCAGAGTTATCAACACCCGGGGCGACTCAATGATTCGAGAGCCGCGTGGCGTTTGGGCTTCGATACGGACTTCACCCTCACGCCATTGGAGTTCGCGGACAATGGTGCTCAATTGAAGTGGCGCAGAGGCGCCGACCGTGCTTCCCCCAGTCTCCGCGAGCTCTTGGGCGAATAAATCAACAAGCCGCTGGTATCCTCCGACGATGCGAAAAGCGCGGTCGCCGGCGATCTGCTCCTCTGCCTGGCGATTGTGAACGAGCCAGTGCACACTCAGTTCTTGAGGTTTGGCTGCGTTGAATCCGGTTACGTAGCGTGTTGCCCAGTCTTTGGCTTCGGAGTGGTGGTCGTCCGGGAACCGGCGCGCTAGGAAATCGAGGAACGATTCGTCGGGGTGTTTGTCGTCCATTTCGGAAAGAATTTTGTCGGCTTGCGAGAAGAAGTCACATTTCTCGAGCTTCTGATCAATAGAGCACCAAAGACCGCCCTCAACCTCGGTGACCTTGAGATTGTGCTGCTGGACGGGTAACCAGATTTCCGGGGCCAGGCCATGGACGAATTCGGCGCCGAGCTCAATGGGGTGTGGCAGCGTGGGATCTTGCTGCGTGCAGATGCGTCCGCCAATTCGGTCGCGGGCTTCGAGGATTTCAATATTCATTCCCGCGCGTGTGAGATCGATCGCGGCTGCGAGGCCGGAGACACCCGCGCCGATGACAACGATGTCAGGAGTCATTGTGCCGATTTAGATGCGGGGTTTTGCGCCTCGGGAGTAACGACCTCAGAGGCCGATGCCGGATCGAAATCAGAATTCTTTCGACATGAACGCGATTTTCCCTCTACACAGGTATGATGCCGCGGAACTCCCGTACCTCCGTGCTCGCCAGCACGGAAGCGCAGGCGATTCGAAGTTCGCTCCTGCCCAGAGGAAACGCCAAGTCTGAAAGGAGGGACGTTTGACTCAGACCCTTCCGTGCCTTGCTTCTTCTGCCTCGAACCACGTCGGTACAACTTAGAGTCAAGCGGCTGCACAGAGTCACGGAACGCGAGTCGCGGCTCTTCACAGAAGGGCTCGCAATCCTGTGGGTGGAACTCAGGAGAATTCAGAACGCCATCCCTTGCCCCTGCGCGCACCACCCCCATCCCGGCTTAAAAGCGGAACTTTCTACTTTGCGTTGACCTCACAAAGAAAAGCGCGGGCGAGGACGCCCGCGCCCACCAACAAGGCGAAATCGACTATGAGGTTGCTTCACTTTCCTGATTTGAACGCCTCGTAACGGCGATTGACTTCGTCCCAATTCACGACGTTCCACCACGCCGCTAAGTACTCGGGACGCCGATTGTTGTACTTCAAGTAGTAAGCGTGCTCCCAAACGTCGTTGCCGAAGATTGGGTATAAGCCCTGGGAGATGGGATTGTCTTGATTCGGCGTGCTAAGGATCTGGACTTCGCCGCCCTTCTTACCTGCGAGCCAAACCCACCCGCTCCCGAATTGCTTTGTGCCGGCATCGTTGAAGTTGGTTTTGAAGTCGTTGAAGCTGCCGAAAGTCTTGCTGATTACCTCGGCGATGGCTCCGCTCGGGTCGCCGCCACCCTGGGGCTTCATAATCTTCCAGAACATGGTGTGGTTCACGTGGCCGCCGCCGTTGTTGCGAACGACGGTGCGGACGTCTTCAGGAACGCCGTTGAGGTCGCGAATCAGCTCTTCTGCGCTTTTCGACTGCAGGTTAGGATGCTTCTCCAGAGCAGCATTCAGGTTCTTCACGTAAGCGCCATGATGCATATCGTGGTGCAGCTTCATTGTCTGCGCGTCGATCACGGGCTCGAGTGCCGAATAGTCATACGGCAATGGGGGTAGTTCGTGCGCCATTGGAAATCTTCCTCCGTAGTTGCTAGTTGCTAGTTCCTAGATGCTAGTTGCCAGGTTCCAGATACAAGGGCAGTTGCGTCCCGCGTACTGAAAGGGACGAACGGAATGAGAGCTTCTTTGCAAGCTTGCGAGCCTGCGCGATCTTTGCCGTCGAAAGAAGCGCACAGGAAAGCGCAAGGACGCAAAGGAACCGGAGTAGCGTCCCCAAAGAAGCTAATGCTATTTTACTTCTCTTTTCGGAGGAATGCGCCGGTGGTGGCGTCGACGTCGGCAACCAGCGCGGCTTGGTTGCGGCTGGTTCCGTAAATCACGTGCCAAACCAGGTTTCCACCGCTCTTGTTCCAATCGAGCTGATAGGTCACCGGCGTGTCGGGTTTTTCTTTCAGAATCTTGTCTCCGCCATGGTCCTGGGCCACGGAGAAGGCCTTATCGGAATCGACTTTCAAGAACTGTACGTCGAAGTCATTGCCGGGAGTGAAGGAATCCTGAGTTCCTGGATTCACGCCGCGCGAGGGCGTATCGGGCGCGTCAATCCCAGACCAAGTGTACGGCTTCGATGCGTGCATGTTGGCGGAAGTGAATGCTGCGGTCCACAGCACCGCTTTGCCGTCGCGGCCCTTCTGGTCGCCGACCACGCCAGACTGCAATTGATACGGGCGAATGTCCGGCGCCCATCCGCGCGCGGCGACGAACATGTGTTGGAAGGCGCTCCGGCCGGTTTGCGGATCGGGAGGCTGAGCTTTGGGTGCGGGTTGAGGCGCTTCCGAGGTGCATCCCGAAATCATCGCTAGAGAAAGCAGAACTATTGCGAGCCGTTTCATTAGGCTCCTTCCCATTGGGTATGCAAACTTTCCACATTCTACTAAACAGCGATGATGCTGCTCAAAGCTGAATCTCGCGGTCGTCGGAAAGCCCGCCGTGATCAGTTTTGCTCGGTAGCTGCGGCTGGCGCTCCTGCCCTGCGCGCTTCCTCCTGCATATCGCCGAGCTTGGTTTTGGCATCCCCGAGCTCCTTTTGCTTGTCGGCGATCTTCTGCTTGTAGTCGGTGTCGTCTTTAGAGAAGCCTTTGGGATGTTGCGCCATGTTCGCAGGATTGGAATAGAATTCCGCCGATTTCACGGTGTACTCGCGTTGCAAGAGTTCCACTTCGTGGGCCAGGCCTGAGACTTTTTCGTTTTGCGCAGCGAGCTTTTCTTTCCAAGCATCGAGAGCCTTCTTGCGATCATCCTGAGACTGACCAGCCTTTAATTCCGGCTCTTTCTTTTCTGTGCTCTTATCAGGAGAGGAGCCGGACTGATCGGCAGCGGCAGCGGAGCTGGGACTCTGATCGCTCGATGGCTGCTGCGAGCTGGTTGTATTTCCGACAACGCTGATAGAGCTGTTGGCCGGAAGGTTGTCATTGTCGTAGACCTTTTTGTGGTCGGATGCGGGAGCATTCTTTGTCTTCTTGACGGCACGCGCATAGTCGCCGAGAGACTGCGATGCCGGGCTCTGCGCGAAGGCCACGCAGGCGGTGAAGAGAAGTACTGCCGTCCATGACAATCTGTGTACTCGGTTCATAGTAACTCCCATCTGTCCCTGAGGACGCGAAATCATGCACCAGCGGCGGCAGCCTTTTTGACTGCGGGTTCCGCCAGAAAACCTCCCACGACTTTCTCCAGCCGATCGCTTTCGGCGGCGATGTCGTTGGCAAAACGAGCCGCGTTTTGTTGCTCGTTGCCGATCCTGTTTGCACAATCGCGAATCACGGAAAGCGATGTGCGAAGCTGCAATGCCATCTCGACTGAAATCTCCGATTGCAGAAGCTTCTCGCGGTTGAGTTGCGAGAGGGCCGTTTCATCGGTCAGAACGCAGGCCACGCCCGAGGCCTCATCTATGGTGAGAGGGATGAGAGTCAGAGACAGGATGCGTTCCCCTCCGGAGGTAGTCTGATATCGGCTCTGGAGGGTTGTGCGCTCCCGGCCACGCAAGCAGGTCCTAACTTCGTGGGCGAGCGGCATAGGTTCCCCCGCTTCGGGAATGGCGATGGCATCGCGGAAAAGCTCTTCGGGACTCATGCCGAGCGGGGAGGCAAAGCTTAGCAGTCGGCGCGCCGCCGCATTTGCCTGCTTCACAAGTCCGTTCGGGCCTATGAATAAAACTCCACAGGGGAGATTTGCAATCACCGAGGCCGTGATCTGCTCCGAGGTCTTGGCACGACGCTTTTGTGCAGCGTGCTCGCTTTGCAGTTCGAACTTCTGCTGTTTCAGATTTTGAATTACTGCCGAATACGCATAGCTCGCGTCGTCGGCACCGAGAGGATCGGCTGTGGGTTCACTGTCCACCAGCTTGCGCCGCAGCGCACGAAGTCCCAGAACGCCGGTGGCGAAAGCACCCATCGATATGAGAAGACCGATTCCCATCCGGACCACTAGAGGATTGGCCAGAAATCTCATAATTTCCTCCAGTACCAGCGTATGAACTGCTGGCCGAAGAAAAATGCCAGCAAGCCCATGCTGCCGAGGAAGACGCCGAAAGGCATTTGGTGACGCCGCAAGGCAACGAGCGCAGATCCCCAGGCATTCTTTCGGGCGGCAGCGGCCGGTTCGTGGAATTTGCGCTTTCTACGCTGGGTCCGTTTCACCCAGACGGCGAGCACAGTCCACAAACCATACGCAGAGCCGGCAAGAGAAGCCGTCATCATGGTGAAAATCGTGAGCCGTAGGCCGAGGAATGCGCCCATCATCGCCATCAGCTTCACATCGCCGAAGCCCATGCCTTCTACGCCGCGCCAGCGGAAATAAGCGGCGCCGATACCGTAGAGAAATGAGGCGCCGACAAGCGCGCCCAGGGCCGCGTCCATAAAAGAAAGGAGACGCCAGGAAAGGTCCGAGCTCACCGGCAACTCGATAACTCCAGGCAGCAGCATGGAAAGCAAGTCATTGACTGGAACAACGAAGGAAAACATCAGCCCTAGTGCCAGACCGGGGAGGGTCATCTTGTCAGGCAAGAGGTGTGTTTCGGCGTCGGTGAAAATGAGGCCGAGGAGTAAAAATCCAAACACCGCGCACTTCAACGTCGCAAGGGTCAAGCCGAGGTGCCAATAGCAGCCGAGGAACAGCAGGGCATTAATTAGCTCAACGATCAGATATCGCGGAGTAATCTTTTGTTTGCAGTTGCGACAACGACCGCCCAGAATCAGCCAACTGAATACGGGGATGTTGTCGTAGAAGGCTATCGGTTTTTCGCAGTTCGGACAGGCCGAGCCAGGCCACACCACCGACAAACCACGCGGCAGGCGGTAGATGCACACGTTCAGAAAGCTGCCGAAGAGCAGCCCGAACAAGAAGAATCCTGTTGCGATGAACGGATCCAAAGTGTGTCTTTCACCTCAGTCGGGTAACACTCGCGATATCCCAGCTCAAGCCACTCGGACCTGAGTGGGCGACCTGCGAGCCCAATGCAAACCAATCCGGCCTGATTATAAGTTCTGGGAATACCTTGCAGGGGGGTACCAAAGTCACTGTACGAGAGGACAGTCGTTGCCTGCGGCCCTTGGAGAATCTCGGCGTCGGGACGGAATGCAACCAGCCGCCTGAGAGCTCGTGACGGGGTGGCCTTCCGGCCACCGCCGTTCTCAGAGCTTGCTCGATAGGCTTGGGCGTTCGCCAAGCCGAGTGGACAACTACGGAGCGTCGTTCGGTACGACTCGAATATGAGCCATCATTCCACCGTCCTCGTGTTCGAGGATATGGCAGTGATAGACGAAGTCTCCGATCTGGGAAAATGGGATTCGGACGACCACGGGTGCAACCGCGCATCCTCCGCTGCGCCAGTTCGTGACTGAACCGTCGCACGTTGGCCCGCCATTGTAAATCGGAAGATTGTCCACCAGTGCTCCCGCCTCGTTGCTGTCCAGCGGAGAGGGCAGAACGACCCGGAACTTCGTCTGATGCATGTGGAAGTTGTGGTCTTCACTCGCCACGTTGATGAGTTCCCAGGTCTCCTCTACCGGGTTATTGCCGGGCGCGGGCGGCAGACACACGGTAACCACGGAATGGTCAAAAGGCACGATGTCCTGGAATGTACCAGGGACAAGGTTCCCGTTTTGATCAAGCTCTTCATAACCCAGCCCAAAACCATCCGGATCGTCCGCCGGCACCCCGAAGAAGATCCGACGGCGGTGCCCTGTCGGAAGGGCCGGACAAGATGGTGTTAGTCCTGCCCATTTACCTGTTACTGCCGCGACATGATGCTGGATGCTTTGCTGCCTTGATGTGAGGAAAGCACCGCGACTTCATCGCCGATGTTGCGATCACTTATCCGAACTGGTGCAGACAGAATTCCTTTCTTGGTTGAGGAAGCCCCGACAGTCGAGAGGGTCTCGGCGATGCTCACTTTGTTGCCTTTCCCGCGACTGAAGAGCACCGTAGCCAGCTTGGATGCCGGCCAGTGATCGGCATCTTCGCCTGTGACGACCATTTGGCTCACCAGGGTCGCGCTAGTGGTCTTCTCTGCCTGACGAGAGGACACCCAAATCTCGACTCGCGAGCTGGGATACATTTTGATGGACGTAGCGCAAACGGCGCCGGGGTTCGAGGGATCTCCGCAGTTAACCGGCTTGATTTTGTTCTTCAGTCGCGCCGCCATCGTGCTGGCCGGCGCATTTCCGTCGAAGCTTACGCCATCGATTGCGAGCACTTGGACTGGCATTGCTTTCCCGCTTCCATTGTCGATCAACTGCAGGTCGTATGCTCTGCTACCCGAAGTGTTGGTGATTCTCCATGCTTCACCATTGCCGTGTGTCACTGGAATGGTTGGAAACACTTGGCCGTTAATTGTGAAGATCCATTTGCCGCCTGCGTAGTCAACCGTATTGCCATCATCGGTTGTATAGGTTTGTCCCGGGCAAAATCCGTTGCGATTTGTGAATGATGGATCGTGCTCGCAGAAATCAGGGTCCTCCTGGTCGAGAACGGTATTGTCGGCCAGCACCTGCATATCTTTGAGAATGAAGTGGCGGATGCGTGAGCCTGGAGGAACCCCACCTTTGCCGTGATACAAGAGGTAGTCGCTGGGATGCCAACGGTGATGATTCCCGCGAGCCCTTCGGAAACTTGATTCAGTGCCAATCCATGCGCATGCGGGTGGAACCAAAACAGGCCTGACGGGTGATCCTTGGGAATGTAAATGTCGTAGTTGATGGGTTGATCCGTGTAGTCGAGACCGGGATCCTGCATCGAAGGCAACTTCCCCTGGGGATATCCAAGTACGTATATGAAGTCACCATAAGTAGGATCGTCCGGCGTCGCGCGACGTGGCTCGACGATCAATCCGTGGGTGTGCAGGTTCGTGGGATTTGCGGCGAGCATTGCGCCCATGGGATCGTTAAATACGTGCTCCGCATCCGGTGGAGCAGGTGGCAGTTGGTTCACGAACCGAATCCGGAGATGGTCCCCAGCCTGCAATGCCAATCGCACTCCACCATAAGGATTGGCCGTGCGACCGTCAGCGGGACAGGAATCGCCAATCGCGTCCTTTCGCAAACAGATCTCATACACCCACGCCGTCGGCGAAAAGCCGCCAAGACTGATGTCTTTGGGCTTCGCGATCATCAGTATGTTTAGCTCACCCTTGGAACTGACAAAGACAGCCGGGTCGTTCAGAGTATTCATTCCACCAATGCTCGCTAGCACAGACGGAGTCTGTTTGAATGCGTGAGTTCTGCGCTCGGCAGCGGAGCAGAGAGGCACGGAAAGGATTAGGGCTGAGCACAAGACCGCAACTGGCCCATGCAGGAGCTTCATCGATTCACCTGGGATTGTTGGTTTTCGCGCCGGAAGGCTTGGCACGGGGGGGAGATTTTTTCGAGCACTTGAAGCGCCAAAGTTTCTCCGTCGCTGCGGAAATTAAGAAGGCGCCTTGAGGCCGTATTTCCAGTGCAACCGCCGTTTCATCGCGGCTTCACTCCGGTAACGCAGGTTGCGCGTATGCAACGGCTTTCACATCGCGGTGACAACTGTCTTCCATCGCAACCCAGGTTGCAATTCGCGACACATTATTTTTGAACAATTTGTTTGTAGGCTAGGCCGCCTGGGTGGAGGCCATGGCGGGTGATTCCGGCAAGAACACCATGAACACCGTTCCGCTCGCGCCGGCAGCGGTACGGCTGGCGACGCGCATCCAGCCAGAATGTTTTTGCACGATGCCGTAGGCTAACCATAGACCCAGGCCCGTGCCAGTTTCTTTTTTGGTTGTGAAGAACGGCTCGAAGATGTGCGGCAGCGCGAGGTCTGGGATACCACCGCCGGTATCGGCGACCGTGACTCGCACGCCTTCGCGCCGGTCTCCGGCCCATTCGTGCGTGTGGACGACGCGGATGCGAAGCCGACCACCGCCATCTTTCATCGCTTCCATGGCGTTCAAAATGAGGTTAGAAAAAAGCTGACGCAGTTCGCCTGGGAATCCCAAAATTCCGAGCTCGTCCTGCGTGTGCTTCTCGATCGTGATCTGGTTCTGCTGCAGCTTTCGCATATAGAGTTGCAGCACTTCGTCGATCAACTTTCCCGGGTTGAGTTGCTCGGGCGCCGTGGTCTCGCGAACGAAGCCGAGCGCCTGCTGGGCGATGGAGTCGAGGCGACCGATCTCCTGTTCGGCAAGCCGCAAGTATTCGTCTCGGCCGGCAGCATCTCGACGCGCAAGGTAGACAAGGTTGGTCAGGGCCTCCAGCGGATTTCTGATCTCGTGAGCGATTGCAGCCGTAAGCCTGCCCGCGGTTGCCAGTCGCTCGTTGCGGCGCAGTGCTTCTTCTGTCCGCTTCTGCTGAGTGATATCGCGGGAAATGGCTGATGCCCCTACGAGCTGACCTTTTTCATTTCGAATGGGAGACACGGAGAGCAAAACGCGCAAACGCGAGCCGTTCTTGTGAATGCGCTCGGTCTCGTAACTCCCGACGCGCTCTTCACGATTCAGGCGTTCCAGATTGTGCTCCAGTTCGCCCATGTGCTCGACCGGAACCAAGACTGCCAGGGGCCTGCCAAGAATCTCCTTGGCGGTGTAGCCGTATAACATCTCCGCGCCCAGGTTCCAACTGGTGACGACGCCGTCTACGGTGACGCTGAGGATGGCGTCTTCCGAAGAAGTAACAATCGCCGCCAGCTGCTGGCGAATTTCGTCGGCTTGCGTTTCCGCGCGAGAGCGCTGCCGCGCCAGTCCGGCTACCATAACCGCGATCAACATGAATACGCCGAGGCGCTGTAACTCGAGTTCAGTAATCGGAGTGGAAAGCGTTGGGCGGAAGATAGCGTAATCAAGAAGAAGTGCAGAGCTGAGCGTACAGACCACGGCCGGCCCAAAGCCATAAAATCGCGCGATAAATACTACTGCCAAAATGAAGATGACGAAGGGATCTTGATGCATCACGGGCCACAGTCGCCAGATGCACCAGGAAAGCGCGGTGGCCGCGATCGCCGAGGCATACCAAGCCACACGATCGGACCAGCGCGGTTCAAATTTATAAAACGAAATATGACCCTTGATCATCCGCAGACAACCGAGGCTACTAATTTAGAAGAAGTGGCGGGACCTGTCGTTTGTGCTTACAAACTCTAGCACGAATCTTGCGAGATGCTACACACTTGAGAACAAAAAAGCGCGGCTTATGCCGCGCTTGTGTTACTGCAAGTACTCTCACTGCTGTTCTTGTTGCGGTTGATCGGTTGCTTCCAATTTCTGACCGGATCGCGCCGGCTTAGTCGTGGGTACTATAGTAACCGGCTGCTGCAGTGCGAAGGTCAGGATCCGTTCGGAAGAGAGCTTGATGTCGGGTTTCTTGCTGGCCGCCTGAACCCCGCCACCCGCGCCCGCACCGGCAACGCTGCCAATGGCGGCGCCTTTGCCGCCGCCAAAAATTCCGCCAAGAATTGCGCCCGCCACTGCTCCACCGCCAACTTTGGCAGCGGTATTCTTGCCGCGCGATCCGGTTTCCTGCTTGAAGTGGTCGGTCTCGACGTTATACCAGCGGTCCCCAACTTTGATTCTGTCCAGCTGCAACTCGAGTAGCGCCTTACCGGCAAACTTGCCAGACGCTTGCGCGGCCACGATATGTCCTTCGACATCATAGTGCGCCGGTACGACAACCTCACCTTCCACTGCGATCGGAGAATCCAGCGTGGCGTGGAATGTGTCGCCGGTCTGGGCGGTGGCGCTGTCGATCGCATCCACCAGGCGGACAGGAAGTGACGTTCCCGACGGCACGGTAACCTTTGCCGGAGCCGGAGGCGGTGGTGGCGCCGTGTTCTGAGCCACCGGGGCGGATGCCGCTAGCGGAGCCGCGGCCGCTGAATTCGCTTGCGGAGCGGACTCGGAGGCGGGTGCTTCTTGAGCGTTCGAGCTGTGATGCTTCTTGGAGGCTGAGGGCGACGGTTTCACTGTCGTCCTCGGCGCAGGCGAAGAGTTGTCGTTTGGCATCGCCTGCGGTGGGGCCGCATCCTGTTGCGGAGAAGATGAGGCTGCCAAGGACGCAACCTGCAGATTGTTGATGACCTGCTTCACACCCGGCACTGAGGCCGCATACTTTGCTGCGGCTTCCCGCTGGGCGTCGTTGTCCACCGTGCCGGACAGAGTCACTGTTCCCTTATCACTCTGAACGTTGAGCTGCTTGTTCTGCAAACCGGAATCTGTGCCAAGCTTGGTTTGAATGTCGGTCGCGACTTGCGCGTCATTCGGCGCCTTGGTGCAGGCAACGGCCAGCGCCAGGGCGAGGGCAAGCGGAAGGATGCGGAAAAACTGAGAAAATCTCATGACCTAACTCCTGAAGATTCAGCGGGTGCTTGTAACAAGTTTAGATGCAGAATGGCTGCTATTTCGAACAAAATTTGGGCCCTTGGCAGTGTACTTTCTTTGTCAGTGGATGAACTTGTAGTCCAGGATCGAGGCGGCAAATTCATGTTCCGGACCATCTTCTCGCTGGTCCTTCATTCGGATAACGCGGCCTTGGCAAAGGACTTTGCTGTTCTTCTGTCCGGAGATCTCCTCTGGCATTTCAAAGACCATCTCGACCAGTGTGTTTTCGGGGAAGCGCTGGGCGCCTCTCAGCAACACGCCCGACTGGCTCAGGTTCTGAATAATCCCTTCGCTCCAGGTGCCCAGATTCTTGACCCGGTAACGTACCGGGGCATCGAGTCGAATTCTGCGCGCGCGGGGCACCCAGGTGGGTTTGCGCACATGCTGCCGACGCTTTGGAGATGCGGCTTCTCCCGCATCGGGCTTGACCCGCTCGGTACGGCGCATCGTGGCCCAGTCATACTTGTATTCGGCAGCACAAAGCAGGCAGACCTGGTAGAACTGCCCGTCCGCGGCTCGTCGTGGCCAGGAAAACTCGTGGGAGCAACGACCTAAGAGAATGACATCGAGCAACTTTTGTGGCATGGGAGCTTTGACCTACCGGCTCAACGCACCGGTACGATCATCATGCACCGGAAAGCATGTGCACGGTAGGTTACTTTGGTGTTAGCGAATTTGAACGACGTCGTTTCACCGGGAATGACAGAGTTGAAGCCTATGGCAATCGGTATCATTTCCCCAATGAAAGCCGTTACAGCCTATGTCATCGCAGGCGGAAAGAGCTCGCGCATGGGCCGGGACAAGGCATTTCTAGAGCTAGGGGGAAAGACCTTATTGGAGCGCGCCCTTGGGTTCGCCCGCGCGGTTGCCGCCGAAGTAAAGATCGTTGGCGACCCCGCAAAATTCGGCGAGTTCGGAGCCGTGGTGCAGGACCTATATCCTGAGCGCGGCCCGTTAGGCGGGATTCACGCTGCACTTGCAGAATCACAAACTGAACTGAACCTTATGGTTGGTGTAGATCTCCCCTTCCTGAAAATTGGCTTCTTGCAGCTACTGATCTCCGCCGCCAACGACAGTGGCGCTTTAGTAACAGTGCCCCGCATTGGGGGTTACTATGAGCCGCTAATAGCAGCGTATCGCAAGGGATTTTCCGCGTTAGCAGAAAGGGCTCTTGCATCGAATCGCAATAAAGTGGATGCGCTGTTCTCGCACATCCGCCTGCGGGTTGTGAACGAAGAAGAAATTGTGCGAAGCGGCTTCTCGCCGGCTATGTTCCGCAATGTCAACACGCCAGCCGATTGGAAGATGGCCAGAGACGAGTTCTCCCGCCGACAAGATGTATGATGAGCCCCAGACCCATGCCCCATGAATGATTCGCTAATCACCCCACCCCTGGCCGTGCCCACCGAGGCGGACCGAAGACCTTACATCGAGTTCGATGCCGTCTCTAAGGCTTTCGGAGAGAACCATGTGTTGCGTGACGTCACCTTCCAGGTGAACACTGGAGAAACCGTTTGCATTCTTGGGCGAAGTGGGGTTGGGAAGTCGGTTGCGCTGCAACACATCATGGGGTTTCTCAAGCCGGATTCCGGGCGCGTCATCGTGGCGCATGAGGACATTACGGACTATCCCGAAGCAGAACTGGAGCGAATCCGTAAGAAAGTCACAATGGTGTTTCAGAGTGGCGCGCTTTTTGATTCACTCACCGTCGGCGAGAATGTCGCGTTTCCGTTGCGCGAAAGAAATGACCTCAGCGAGGACCAGATCCTGCAAATCGTCTCCGGACTGCTTGAGATGGTGGGCGTGAAAGCCATGGCGGAACAATTTCCAGCCGAACTTTCGACCGGGATGAAACGCTCGGTGGCAATCGCGCGTGCCTTGGCGTTGCAGCCGGATTGCGTTTTGTACGACGAGCCCACCACTATGGTCGATCCGTTGATGGCGCAGTTGCTCGGCGATCTGATGAAGCGGTTGAAAATCCAACTCCATCTGACCAGCGTGGTGGTCACCCACGATATGCGCCTGGCCAAGAAACTTGCCGATCGCGTGGTGTTTCTCTATGAAGGTCGTGTCTTATTCTACGGGTCTTACGCCGAGATGGAGAAGTGCGATGAGTCGATCGTGCAAGAGTTCTTAACACTGGATGAACTTGACCTCGGTGCCTAGAGCCTCGGCGAGCGCGCTGAACCGAGACGGGGACGTGTTTAAGGACCGGGGCGGACTCGTCTCCCGCTGCCGTGCTCCACATGCGGACTACGGGACACCCGGCGAAACTGGATACCACTCTGCGTGACGAGTAAAGTACCCATATGAAGCGCCGAGGCATCGTCATTTCTAAATCTGGCGGGAAGCGCCAGTGAAGAGAGCTCACCGAGGACGTAAATCAAATTTCCGAACGCTGAGGCGCCAGAACTTCTCTCGTGAACTCGCGATTCTGTACGAAGACGAATCGGTTGTTGCCGTCAACAAGCCGCCCGGACTTCTGGCCGTACCCTCTCCAGGCTCGGATGCGCCCTCAGCGCGTTCTCTTCTGGCCGACCACTTAAGCAACCATCGAAAGTCCATCTTTACCGTTCATCGCATCGATCGCTTTGCCTCAGGAATTTTACTTTTTGCCAAGGCCAAGGCCGACAGAGAGACTCTCGTACGTCAGTTCCTCGCCCATACTCCGATCAGGCGCTACCTGGTCGTGGTGCGTGGACATCTTCGGACGAAGCAAGGAACTCTCGTCCATCACTTCCGCAAAGACGGAATGTATCAGACGTTGAGCTCAGCCAAGGATGCGAAATCTGCGCGTGCTGAACTCACCTACTCGGTTGAGGGAGACCTCCGGGGTGCGTCCTTAGTGAGAGTTACCCTGCACACCGGACTACAGAATCAGATTCGCGTACAGCTTGCGGCTTTCGGTCACCCGGTGGTCGGAGACCGCAAGTACTGCCCGGAGGAGGCGTCGGAAACTAGAATTGCTCGCGTTGCGCTGCATGCGGAGTATCTCGAGTTCTCTCATCCGCGAACGGGAGAGCGGGTGGTTGTTGAGTCTGAGCCTCCATCGGATTTCCGGACTCTCCTCCAATCACTCAGGCCGCATGGCGGTCACCATTGATCGTGAGGCAAGACGATGACGTGATCGTCCTTGGCGGCGGAGCCGCTGGCCTCATGTGCGCCATCGAAGCCGGCAAGCGTGGCCGACGCGTGGTCGTGCTTGAACGCGCTGCGTCCATTGGAAAGAAGGTACTCATATCCGGCGGGGGTCGTTGCAATTTCACCAACGTTCACTGCCATCCAGAGAACTTCATCTCGACCAATCCGCACTTCCCGAAATCAGCGTTGGCAGCTTTCACCCCGGCAGATTTCATTTCGTTAGTCGAAAAACATCGCATTGCCTATCACGAAAAGACACTCGGGCAACTTTTTTGCGATGGTCCGGCGCGGCAGATCGTGAGCATGCTTGAGGCGGAATGTCGAGCGGCGGGCGTCCGGATCCTCACCAACGTCATGGTAACCAGCGTCGAACACCAAGACGGGTTCATAGTCCGCGCAGCGCAGGGCGAGTTTCATGGGGCAGCGCTGGTGGTTGCGAGCGGCGGCCTTTCCATACCGAAGATGGGTTCGACTTCGTTTGGTTATGATCTCGCACGCCAATTCGGGCTAAGAGTAGTAGCGCCAAGTCCGGCGCTGGTTCCTCTTGTATTCAACGCGAAAGACCGGCACGACTACAGCGACTTGAGCGGAGTCTCTACTGAAGTTGTTACCTCGATCGATAACCAGCGATTCCGCGAGAAGATGCTGTTTACTCACCGAGGTCTTAGCGGCCCGGCTATTTTGCAGATTTCTTCCTATTGGAAACCAGGCGCTCCGGTGAACATCGACCTGGCGCCGGGACGCGATCTTACAGAACCAATCCGCAAAGGGTCGCGACGGGATCTTTCTGCACTCAAAGCCGCCTTTCGCTCAACGCTGCCCCAGCGCGTGGCCGACCGCTGGGTTGACCTGAATGCTCCGTCCGCATGGACCAATCATGCCATTTCCGAACTCGAACGCCAGGCGCACAACTGGGCGATCACACCGGAGGGTACCGAGGGTTACGAGAAAGCCGAGGTAACCATGGGCGGCGTTGACAGCAATGAACTTTCCTCGAAAACCATGGAAACCCGCAAAGTTCCAAAATTGTTTTTCATCGGTGAAGTCGTGGACGTGACGGGCCATCTCGGCGGGTTCAACTTCCAGTGGGCCTGGGCCTCGGGATTCTGTGCCGGGCAGGTGGTCTGATAGGGGAGGGCGAGAACCGTGCCTTTCAGGTCGAACGCTGGCTCATCGCCGGTGGCTGAGAGGGTTATGTCGCGAACTCGCGTACGTAGCCCTTCCAATAGCCTTCTACCTCGCGCATGAGCTTTTCATAATCCGGATCGCCGCGCAGCCTATCCCAATTCTTGTCCTGTTGGAACCAGGGATAGTTGTGATTCCCGAGTTGAACCGCGCGCCGCAGAAAAGCTAAGGCATTGGATTTGTCGCCGAGCAGCGCGTAAACTCCGCCCACCCACTCGGCAAGGTCTCCATCCACAATGCCTTCGGGGCGGTATCGGAGAACTTGAGGGTCGATTTGATCGCGCTCCCCTCGCATAGCATGTAGGTAAGCAGAAAAGATCAAAGGCGAATCATCGCCATTGCCGCCCCGGAGCTCCAGCGACTTACTGATCCAGTGTTCCGCCTCATCGTATTTGCCTTCGTAGTAGAGGAAATAACCCAGGAAGCCCATGAGTTTGAATTGCTGTGGAGTCCGTTGCAGGGCTGCCCGAGTCTGCTCCGCCGCCTCGTGCGCTTTGCCTTGGTAAAGCAGCATTCGTCCGTGCATCCAGTAGATTCGAGGCGGCGAGGGGTTTAGGTCACGAGAATGGCGAATCGCCTGTTCAGCCAGATCCGCCAATCCAGCGTAGTGGTAGCCATAGCCCAAGTAATCCCAGACCTGCACGTCATTCGGCGCTAAAGAGGCGGCCTGCCTCAACGTGCGGATCGCTTCCGCATTCTTTCCTTGCTCCACCAGTACACCACCCAGCACAGTTTTGGCTGCTTCTGAATTGGGCTCCAGTGCCAGTGCCTTCCGTGCCGCCTGTTCAGCATCGGAAAGCACACGCCCTGCGTTGTCGGCAAAGTTGGCTGCCTGCCAGGCGAAAAGCTGCGCGAGAATGACGTAGGCGTCGGCAAACGATGGATCGAGAGCGATGGCTTTTTGGGCTAGGCGTTCACCTTCTCGCAGGGACTCGACTCGTGAGGTGCTGGAGTATTCATTGAAATAAGCGCGTGCCTGCACCAAATAGTTGTACGCCTCGGGAGAGTGTGTGCTGGGAGTGTTCATGCGCTCTTGCTCCGCCCCTGAAAGCTGAACACTCAATCCCTGCACCACCTGCTGTGCCACATCGTCCTGGAATTTCAGCATGTCCGCGCCACGCAGGTCATAACGCTGTCCCCAGCGCGTCGCGCCATGATCGATGAGTTGGACCGAAACCCGCAGTACGCCCCCTATGTTCTGATAATTTCCGGCGAGCACCGAGTCAACATTCAACTCGCGCGCAGCATCTCCGGGATCGAAGCTTCCCTTGGCATATTTCAGCACCGAGTTGGTCGGACGTACTGCCAGGTTCTGCAATGCTGCCAGCCGGCTGATGATGGCGTCCGCCATGCCGATGCCCCAGGTTTCATCCGGCGTCGGTGACAGATTCTGGAATGGTAGAACCGCGATGCTGCGCAAAGAAGAAGTGGAAAGGGCGGAGGCTGGGGGAGGGGTACTTGCCGCCGGACGGCTATGCAACCAATAGATTCCCACCGCTACGATCGCCGCTAAGGCTAGGGCCAAGGCTGCGGACAGTGACGTGAACCGGGATTTCGAGGGCGGCGCTGCAACCGGGGATGCGGAACTGCTGTCGCGCCGAAGACGCTTAAGGTCGGTTTCAAGGTCGGCGGCGTGCTGGTAGCGGAGACTGGGATCCTTCTCCAAAGCCTTGTTTACGATACGTTCCAGCTCAGGCGGCAGATCGGGATTCAAGCGCACCGGAGAAGCGGGCGCGGCGTGCAGAATGCGATCGAAGATGGCGGCGGAAGTGTCTCCCGAAAAAGGCGGACGGCCGGCGCACATTTCGTACAACAGGGCGCCAAAGGAAAACAGATCGGTTCGTTCGTCAAGCGGTTTTCCCAGCGCTTGTTCAGGTGACATGTAGGCGATCGTACCCACGGCGTGTCCCGGGCTGGTAAGGTGTTCGGCCGGCATGCTCGCTGTGACAGTGGCACCGGTTGCTTCCGCGGCGGAACTCCGATCCGCCATCTTGGCGAGACCAAAATCAAGAATCTTGGCGTGCCCGCGCGTAGTCACGAGAACATTGGCTGGCTTGATATCGCGATGGATGATTCCCTGGGTATGCGCGGCCCCTAGGGCGTCCGCGATTTCAATTCCGAGTTCCAGAATCTGGTCTACCGGCAATGCGCGGCCAAAGACCATGTGCTTCAGAGTTTCTCCCTCCAGCCGTTCCATGGCGATGAACAGGTGGCCGTCAGCTTCGTCGATTTCGTAAACCGTGCAGATGTTGGGATGGTTCAAGGCTGATGCCGACCGGGCCTCGCGGCGGAAACGCTCCAGCGCCTGTGGATCGCGCGACAGTTCGGGGGGCAGAAACTTCAGTGCGACACGGCGGCCCAGCTTGAGGTCTTCCGCCTCATAGACGATGCCCATTCCGCCGCCACCGAGTTCCGCGAGAATACGGTAATGAGAGATTGTTTCGCCGACCATTTCGGGCTCTGAGAACGGAATCCACAGAATCGTAAGACGGCGCTCGAGTCAGGTCAAACTCGTGCTTGGAGGAACTGAGAACGAGGAAGTGACACGGAATCTGAATCAACTGGGTGGTCGGCTGGCGCCAACAAATAAGATCCCCCGCCGGAGAGGTTGTACTTTGCTCATCAACCCTGAACCGGCAAGGTTACCTGGACAAGAGTTCCGGGCGAGGCACTCCTCATCCGAAACTCACCATGTAATTCCCGCACTCTTTCTGCGATTCCCCGCAATCCGACACCCAGCCCTGGTGGAAGGGGCTCCCTGACACCCCCAAGCTCCCAATCGATGCCTTTCCCCTCATCGCGAATCGTAAGCATAATTCGACCACCGTCTCGAGCGAGGGCAATAGAGGCCATCGAACTACCCGAATGGCGATGGATATTTGTAAGACACTCCTGCACGATGCGAAAGATTGTGGTTTCGAGTTCTCGATCGAGCCGTCCGAATTCCGATGACGTACGCAGGTCAATCTTCAGGTGACTACGTTGCGAGAGTCCCTCAACGTAGCATTGCAGAGCTACTGGAAGTCCACCTTCATCCAGCAGCGGTGGATATAACAAATGCGACAATGTGCGAATTTCTGTCACCACTTGGCGAAGAATAGCCTGGCTGTCCACAATCAGACGTGAGATCTCTTTGTCAGTTTGAGTGGCTCGCTGACTCAGAGCGCTCAAATTCATCTGTAGGGCAACAAGGCTTTGGCCACTGCTGTCGTGAAGTTCCCGAGCCAATCGCCTGCGTTCCTCATCTTGTAGCTGCAGTAGCCGGCCGGAAAGGTTACGCAAGGTATCTTCGGTTTGTTTGCGCTCGACGATCACAGCTGCCAGACAAAGCCCGCTGACCGATATAAGAGCGAGGAACAACTGCAAAGCGGCAGCATTGTGTAGTGGGCCATGTTTCACGAAGGGCCCGTCCCCATGAGCGGTGCCCCAGACTGCGATCATTGCAATCATGAGACAAACCACTGATACGCCCACCGTTCGAAAGCGAATTGCGGCCCAAATTACAAAGGGAAACACGGCAAACGCAAGCACATCGTCCTGGATCAACGGGTGACTAAAAACCAGAAGTGAAACTAAAGCTGTTCCAGCCAGGAGTCCAACCGCCTCGGCGCTGCGAAACTCGCGCAAAGTTGCGCGTGCATGTCGCGTCCCGATCAAGAGCGGGCCTGCAATTAACACGCCCATGCCGTCCCCGAAGCACCAAACGGTCCATGTTATGCCAGAGCCGGACCATGCTTTCACATGGGTGGCGAGCAAGGTTAACGTTCCGATGGTGGCAGCGACCATCGGACTTAGCAAGGCCCCGAACAGAATCAGCGCAGTGACATCGCGAACTCGGTCTAAATCCCCACGAACCTGTGCTATGCGCCGAAGCAGGAAACCCCCAACCAAGGCTGCTGAAGTATTTCCCACAGCGATGCCGAAGGCAGCTTGGGCTGGAATGGGACTCCAGAAATTGACAAGGAATGCCGCCGCAGCGATTCCCGGCCATATCCAATAGCCCCAAACCAGAACGCCGGCCAAAGCAATACCTGCAGCCGGCCAGAAGGGGGAGACATTTCCGCTGGTGAACGGTGCGGATAGGCCCAATTCTCCTGCTCCTACGTAAAGGCCGAACCCGAGCAGAAGAGGAAAAAGGCGGGATCTTACGAGTGCATGCTTCGGCATCGTTGCCATGACCGTTCCAGATTAGCTTACCAGTTTGTAATTCTCGCCCTTTTTGGCCGGGAAGCTCCGGCTGAAAATTCGCCGACCCTTGGCCCGTCCGGTTGCTGTCGTAGGACTGCGATTATCCGACGGTCACCGCGGCGACCTCATAGTCCTCCACGCGAGGTATAGTGAAACGCAAGATCGAGCCTTCAAGTCGGAAGGGGATTGTCGTCTCGGACCGAAGCAGGTTGACGGCTCTGACCGTCACTCCGCTGGGCAATTTCATGCTGACGCTTTGTGGACCCAGGGGATAGACCGTGCTCAGCCAGCCGTGGTGGGCGTTCGGGTTCGTGTAATTCAGTAGGTGAATGGCGTAACCCGGCGTCGTTTCCCAGGCAAAGAACTCCAAGAACCCATCGCCGTCAACCTGGACGACGGCTTCATCGTGGGTGATCCAGCGGATGGTGTTGTGCAATAGACGCAGTAGGTCGCCATGCCCGGTAATCCAGAAGGTTCGTTCGATGTCTCCAGGGAAGTAGGCCAAGCGGCTGGAGCCGACTTCACCGAGCACCACGGCTGGCTCATCGGTGCGGGAAGTCGGTGGGTAGGCCAATTCCGGAGGATACTGCACGAAGCCGGGAACAACCGTGAGAACCGGATCTTGCACGGGTTTCAGCGGCACACGGTTTTCGGCACCCGGGAGCCAGTTGGTATCGGAGAAGCCATCAAGGATTGGGTGATTGCGTTCAATGCGGCCATAGTAAGCGTTGCCCTTGGTTCCGATAACGTCTCCAGCCTTGGTAATCTCGAGCAGGTCGGCGAGGGCAAATTCCCCGCGCCGCTGCAGGTTTTCGTCATATAGGCCGGTTTCGAAGCTTGCCATGATTGACCCTCCTGATCGAACGTAGCTGCGGAGCTGTTGGCACTGGCGATCGCTGAGTATGGCAATGTTCGGTAGAAGCAGGGCACGGTATCGGCTGATCCGTTCAAGCTCGAGGCGGTCTTCGTGTACGAAGTCGAAGGCGAAACGGCCGTGGAGAAGCGTCGCATAGATCCCGTGTGTGGTCTCGCGCATGTAGTCTTGCGCGTGACTAGCAGCGGGAGCTGCATATAGGAGCTGTGTGCTCTGTCCCATCAGCACGCCGATGTTGGCGAGGGAGCGGCGGGGTCTCAGGTGGACGTCGTGTTTCTTTGCCCATTGAAAATAGTCGGAACCGATTTTTTGCCAGCGGCGATCTTCTCCGAACCCCGCCTCCGAGCCAATGAAGTGGTAGTAGAGCGCCATGCCGCTGGCCAGCGTTTCGTTCAGCCACATTCTTGCTTCTGCGGGATTCTTGGAAGCATTACGCCAGCGGACCGTGCCGGTCGAGTAAGCTGCCGAAACGTTGGCAGCGAATTTTCCGTCCATAATGGCGCTGCACACGCGACCTTGCAGGCTGCATCCCCAAACTGCGGGATCGTCCAAGGTGCGGCCCTGATTGTCGGCCTGGAACCAGACGGCAGTTTTGCCCAGGCGATCGAGGTTGGGGCCGCAGCGAACGTTGCCACCGAGGTTTGCGAAGAAAAAGCTGTCCCCTCGCTTTTCTTTGGCGATGGCATCGTACTTATGCCACAACTCGACAACGCGATCATTGAAAGCGTGCCAATAGGCAGGAGTCGTCGAGGGCGGAAGCTTGCTGCAAATGGCGCAATGGCAGCTCGGAAGACTGCCGATGGGAGGCCAACCATTGGTGTAAAAGCAATCTACCTCATAGAGCGAATTGATTTCGCGCATGATCGCCGGAATGTAGTCGTCCATATAGCTGGTGAACATGCAAGTACGAAATAGACGGGAGTCTTCGGGGCTGAGGAGCGCCGATCCCTTGGCGTCGCGCATAGCCCACTCGGGATGGGCGTCAAGCGCATCGCCCCAATTCAAGTCCGGACTCATGCGAGCCACGACTCGCATGCCTCGCTTGCGGGCGGCAGCGACACATTCGCCGAAGAAGTCACGGCCATTGAGAAATTTTCCCTGACGATGAAATCTGACCTTTGAGGGGTAGAAGGCGAGAATGCCGGTTACGCTGATGAAAACGATGTCCGCGCCTGCCAAGTGCCAATAGTCTGCCCATTGTTCAATGTTCATCACAGCCGGATCGTGCTCGGTCATGTTGCTCTGACCGACGCGCCGAATGTTCTGTTGCCAGGGCAAGCTGGACGGATCGATCGGAGCCAACCTGGCCGGCAGAGGAATGACTTTCGGAGTCGCACCGCTGATGGCTGCGTCGGCAATTGTTTCTGCTGAGATCGTCGCAGGATTGAGTGTCTCGATGGCGGCGGCCAATGGAAGGGAGGCTGCGCTGGTCTTGAGGAAAGTGCGCCGGTTGAGCATACCGGCAATTATTGCCGATCAGCGACTTTCTTTGAACACCCCAGTTGGGCTCATTCGACGACGAACATTCTCTCCCGCCACCTTCAGGTGTGTTGCCATCGCCTAACAAAGTGCAACTGGGGCGGGAAGAACATCCTGAAATTCAGAGATGGTCGTGATGAAGATCATGTCCGAAAACCGCGAGTCTCAGCTGTTAAACGAATGAGAGAATTCAAATATGGAACTGCCCGATCGGGAAATATGTTATCGAGCGTTAGAGACCCGAGACGCACGGTTCGACGGTCGACTGTTTGTCGGAGTTACCTCGACGGGCGTGTATTGTCGGCCTATATGTCCCGCTCGAACCCCTCAGTTCCGCAACTGTCGATTCTTTAGCTCCGCGGCCGCAGCTCAAGAAGCAGGATTCCGCCCGTGCTTGCGTTGCCGCCCCGAAACCGCACCCGACTTGGCATCATGGCGAGGAACCTCGAACACGGTCTCTCGCGCTTTAGCTTTGATCGCGGACGGCGCCTTGGATAGTGGCGACAGCAGCGTTGTGAAATTGTCCGAACGCCTTGGCATGGGAGAGCGCCAGCTCCGTCGTTTGTTCGAAGAGCATCTTGGCGCCTCCCCTATTGCTGTAGCCCAGACACGACGCGTGCTCTTTGCCAAGCAGCTCATTCATGAGACGCGGATGCCGATGACAGAAATTGCCTTGGCAGCTGGTTTTGGCAGCCTGCGTCGTTTCAACGAAGTCTTTCGCGATTTGTTTCATCGTCCCCCGACCGCTCTTCGGAGAAACGACTCCCGAGGTTGGGTTCCCGCCAAGATGGGTGTCAGGCTCCGACTTCGATATCGACCACCCTACGACTGGGATTCGATGCTCGCCTATCTCCAGCCACGCGCCATCCCAGGTGTTGAAGTAGTGGAAGACGACAGTTATCAGCGCACAGTTGAAATCGAGGGCTATATGGGACTTGTCCAGGTTGTGCACCTGCCTCATGTGCACAGCCTGGCGGTAGGGATCAGATTCCCTAACGTTCGTTGCTTGCCTGCCATTGTGGCGCGAGTGCGACGGCTATTTGACACGAGTGCCGACATCGGAATCATCGACGAGCATCTCTCTCGCGACAGCGGGCTCGCTCGACTGGTGGCAGAGCGTCCGGGATTGCGGGCACCGGGCGGATGGGACGGATTCGAATTGGCCGTGCGGGCGGTTCTTGGTCAACAGGTGAGCGTTGCTGCAGCTCGCCGTCTTGCGGAACAGCTTGTTCTGCGGCACGGTAAGCGTCTGCCGGTCGAATCTGATCGTCACCCGGGCTTGTCCCATGTGTTTCCTACTGCTCAATGTCTAGCCAGGTCAGAATCCATTGGGCTAGGCATGCCGTCAGCTCGGCTGTTGTCATTGAAGGCGCTGGCTGAAGCTGCCATGGGTGACCGAAACCTCTTTCGCCCATTTGGGACCATCGAAGAAGCTATCGCCCGATTCCGGTCGATCCGCGGCATCGGGGAGTGGACGGCCCAATACATCGCGTTGCGTGCACTACGCGAACCGGATGCTTTCCCCGCGTCTGACGTAGGACTGCTGCGCGGCGCGGCATTGGTCGACGGTATGCGGTCGAGCCCGCATAGACTTCTCAAGCGAGCCGAATCGTGGCGGCCATGGCGCGCTTACGCAGCTCAGCATCTGTGGGCTGCACAATCCATTGCCAACCCAAACCGGGGAACACATGACTGAGGTCTTGCGGTTCTTCGTGAATCGGATGGGCACGCCTATCGGCAAGATGCTGATCGTGACCGACTCCGACCGAAATCTCCGTGCGGTAGATTGGACCGACTATGACGCGCGTATGCGGCGGCTCCTCTCGCGCCAATACGCCCCGGTCGGATTTCGGCTTGAACCCACTCACGATCTGAATTGTGCGACCGATGCCATCGCCCGGTACTTCGCCGGAGAGCTTGACGCCATCGACGCTTTATCGGTCAAAACCGGGGGCACCCATTTTCAACGTGAAGTCTGGCGTGCGCTGCGCGCGATTCCCTGTGGCACCACGGTTTCGTATGCGCAACTTGCCGGACGAATCGAACGCCCAACCGCGGTTCGTGCCGTCGGCCTTGCCAACGGCTCCAATCCTGTTGGGCTGGTTATCCCGTGCCATCGCGTGATCGGATCAGATGGATCGCTTACCGGCTATGGCGCGGGTATCGAGCGTAAGCGCTGGTTACTGGAGCATGAACAGCGAGCCAGGCGATGAACAAAAGCGGCTCGTCCTGGTTAGTAGCCTCGTGCGAGAGGAGGCGGGATTTTGCCTCTCCCAGGTCGACTAAACTGCGGGACTCTGAGTGCTATAACGCCAAGTTCGGTTCGAGATTTTGATCGTGCTACCGCACGACATGCCTAACTCGTCCTCCTGAAGGAAGCCCTGCTCATATAGCTAGCGGTCTTTCGCTTCGCATGGTGCGAATCGTGACCAAGCTCGTTTTTCACCGTTCTTTGACAAACCTCAGCGACCGAATAAACTATTCGGCGTTTCGCATATCGCACAATTCGGTCTCACATTTCTCGAATTCAGGAGAACCAGATGCGTCCTGCCGTGCTCGCTATCTTCCTGCTCGCTATCAGCCACAATGCCCTCGCGCAGAATGATTCTCCTCCATCTTCATCGGAGACTAATGTTCAAGCCCTGCTCGAGCGCATCCAGCAGTTGGAGAAGCGCATCAGCGACTTGGAAGCCCGCGAGAATAATCGCGCAGATGACAAGCAGGCTACTCTGCAGGCTCCGGCCCCGCCTCCCGGCGATGCGACTGAGAAGCGGTACCCATCGCATCCCCAGCCTGCCGACGAGCATGATCATCTGCCCAACACGACGGTCGTGCGCGAAGCCGAGGAGCACTACCCATCGCTTCAGATCAGAGGATTCGGGGACGTGGATTTCTCTGCCAGCGATCAGAAGGGGTCAGTCAGCGGATTCAACCTCGGCCAGTTCGTGCTGCACTTCGCTTCCCCGTTGTCGCGCAAGGTCTCTTACTTCGGGGAAGTGAGCTTCACCGCTCAGCCCGCAAGCTATGAACTCCAGGTGGAACGTAGCATCATCCGCTACGACTACAACGACTACTTCAAAATTTCATTTGGCAAATACCACACGCCCATCGGCTACTGGAACGCCGCCTTTCATCATGGAGCTTGGCTACAGACGACGATCAGCCGCCCACAGATGGTGCAGTTTGGCGGAACTTTTATTCCCGTTCACTTCGTCGGTCTTCTCGCAGAAGGCAATATTCCCTCCGGAGGTCTCGGCCTCGGCTACAATGTCGGCCTCGGCAACGGACGTTCCTCCATCCTCAGCAAGGCGGGGGATAGCGGAGACGTCAACGACAATCGCGCCTGGGTGGCCACCGTTTTCGCCCGTCCGTCCCGCATCTACGGGCTGCAATTGGGCGGCTCAGTTTATCGCGACAAGCTGACTCCGCAGCCGGGGCAGAACTTCGATGAAACCATCACCTCCGCCCATCTCGTCTATACCAAGGAACATCCCGAGTTTCTCTCCGAATTCGCCAACTCCCATCATCGGGACGTGCTCACCGGCCGCAGCTTCAACAGCCAGGCCTTTTATGTCCAGCTCGCTTATCGCTTCCCCTGGCAACATGACAAATGGAAGCCCTACTACCGCTTCGAGTACATTCACAAGCCGGACAGCGATCCGGTATACACAGGTGTTTCGGACCTCGTTGGCTCAACCCTCGGGATCCGATATGACATTACTAACTATGCTGCTTTCAAAGGCGAGTACCGCAGCACCCGCCTGGGAGTCGGCGAACCACGCAGCAACGCGGCTTTCTTCCAGACCGCGTTTACCTTCTGAGCGCGCCATGACAGCAAAACAAAAATCGCTTGCCGTTCTGCTGCTGGCCGCAATCTGCGTGGTCGCGCTTGCCCAGACGTCGACTAATGTGGATATTGCCGTCGTCGTTCATCCTGACACGCCGATCACCAATCTCAGCATGGCAGAAGTTCGAAAGGTTTTTCTCGGCGACCGCCAATACTGGAGCACGAACGTTCCCGTCGTGCTTCTGATCCGCGCTCCCGTCGCGCGTGAGCGGGATGTGGTACTGAAGAGGATCTATCAAATGTCGGACGCGCAGTTTAAGCAATACTGGATCGCCAAGATCTTCCGCGCCGAGTCCGCATCGGCACCCAAGGTCGTCTATTCCAATGACATGGCGAACGAGCTGGTCAGCGCGATTCCCGGGGCCATCGCTTTTATCGACGCGCGGGAGGTGCGCCCGGGAGCAAAGATTGTTCGGGTGGATGGAAAGTTGCCCGGCGAACCTGGGTATCAGCTGCGCTGATTAGTGCGGCATGCCCAGGCGCTCCACAATGTGCTGGAATTGTGGATCGGAACGCATGGGATCAAATGCGGGCTCGACTCTTATGTATGTCAGCTTGCTGTCGCGCTGATTGAACGCCTGCTCTAGCCACACCAGCGTCTGGGTCTTGTCTCCCACTCGCGCGTAAATTTCTGCGATGTCGTATGCGGAAACGTACCCCCGCTTAGAAACTTCCTTTAAACCTTCCAGCCAGCCCTGCATGACGCCGACATACCCCGACTGCGCATAGTCCGCTCCAATGGCGGCGGCCAAATCAGGATTGCCTGAAAGCGTGAGCACTTTCTGTCTCTCCGCTACCGCATCCTTATACATTCCGTTCTGCGCGTAGGCTGCTTCGATCGCATGCTGCGCCGGCACGAAATTCTGGTCCATCTGCAGTGTCTTCTGCAGTTGCTCAATGGCGCCCGCATACTGCCGCGTGAAATACAGCTGCCATCCCACGCTGGTATTGATCAGCAGCGACAGTGGATCGAGCTCCTGCGCCTTCTTCAGCTCTTTTCGCGCTTCTTCGAATCGCCCCAGCTTTGTCAGACAATCTCCGTACCAGTGGTGCGCGGTCGCCGAATTCGGATTGAGCTCTATCGCTTTCCGAAACTCAGCCTCCGCGCCCGCCCAGTCCCAGTCATAGTTTTCCCGCACCAGGGCTAATGAAATGTGGGTCTCGGGCAGTGAATCGCCCATTCTCACCGCCTGCGTCGCTGCGTCCTTCGCCTTCCGCCATACCTCACGCGGCGCCAAATACCCCGAATCCCCCATAAACGTGTACGTGTCCGCCAGTCCGGCGTGCGCGAGGGCGAAGTTTGGATCCATTGTGACCGCCTGGGTGAAGTAATCGCTCGCCTTCTTGAAGCCGTCCTCCGTCCACTTGTTCCAGTAAAACAATCCTTGGAGGTACGCCTGATAAGCTTCTGGATTTTCGGTTGCGTGTTTCCCCAGTCCCTGCGCTTCCTCGCCCGTCAGTCGCGGTCGCAGGTTAGAATAAATCTCCTTCGCAATGTCCCCCTGCACCGTCAACAAGTCTGCCATTTTCCGGTTGTATCGATCACCCCACAGCTCCGATCCGTCCGCCACGTTTACCAGGTCCACCTGGATCGAAACCGTGTCGTTGCGTTGCGAAACCCGGCCCATCAGCACGGCGTCTACTTTCAGGTCTTTGCCTACCTTCTGTGCATTAACGTCGTGCCCCTTGTAGCTGAACACCGTGCTGCGCGCCATCACCTTCAGCTCCGGCATCCGCGACAGGCTGCTGATCACGCCGTCAGTCACTCCATCCGCGACATACTCAATATTCGGATCAGAGCTGCTGAAGGGCAGCACCGCCATGGAGTGGATTTGTCCGCCGCCTGTGAACATCCGCTTCAACCAGGCACGCGGAGCCATCGCCAACGCCACAAGCAACACCGCAAGGCTCGCAACACCTGCTACCAGCCCTTTGTGCACCCGCTTCCTTTTGGGACGTTCCGGCTGCGCCGTTAGGCTTGGGACTCCCGCGGACTCGGTGTCCCGCTTCACCCGCTTCAGGTCGGCGCGCAACTCCGCCGCCGACTGGTATCTCAGCTTGCGGTCCTTTTCCAGCAATTTGTTGATGATCCATCCGACATCCGGCACCAGGTCAGGATTAACTCGGGTGACCGCAAGCGGCGTGCGGTTTAGGATTGCCTCGAAGGTTACCGCCGTCGTTGCCCCAATGAACGCGCTCCGTCCCGTCGCCATCTCGTACAGCACTGCCCCCAGCGAAAACAGATCGCTGCGGACATCCAGGTCCTCGCCTCGCGCCTGCTCGGGCGACATGTAGGCCACCGTGCCCAGAGAAACGCCCGTGCTGGTCAGATCGTGCTTGTCAATGGTTGGCATCGAAGATGCGCCAACTTCCTCCACCACACTTTGAGGAATCACCACCAGCTTCGCCAGCCCAAAGTCCAGAATCTTTGCCTGGTCGCGTCGAGTAAGGAAGATGTTTGCCGGCTTCAGGTCGCGATGAATGATCCCCGACTCATGGGCTGCATCCAGCCCGTCTACAACCTGAATCGCGGTGTCCAGGAGTTGGGCCATCGCTAGCGGGCGGCCGGTGATCAGCTGCTTCAGCGTCTGTCCTTCGAGCAACTCCATGACGATGAAAGGCTGCCCCTCCCACTCGTCAATTTCGTGAATAATACAGATGTTCGGGTGATTCAGGCCTGACGCGGTCCGGGCTTCCCGCTGAAACCGCTCCAGCGCTTGCCGGTCAGATACCAGAGAGGGCGGAAGAAATTTGATTGCGACATTTCGCCCCAGCTTCATGTCCCGCGCCCGGTACACCACTCCCATACCGCCACCGCCCAGGCGTAGCTCGATCTGATAATGCGAAATCGTTGTGCCGGTCATGCGCCCTGTTGCATGTTAGGACCCACCCCTCAGCAAGTCAACGCGGATGGATGCAGCTGTCGCGCATCAAATGTCTGGTCGAATTAGCAAGGGATATGTCCGCTTTGCAGGCGAGAGTAGGGGGAACATGCCGGGTATGTTCTCATTCGAGGCCAGCTCTGGGAGGCGCAATAAACTACAAGAAGTGATGTTGCGGGCTTGGGTCAAAGATTTGTCGAACAAAGTCGCACGAAAAGGACGTTCCGGATCGAAGGGACCAAACAGGAACAAATCCGCTCGGCCTGGTCAGTCACGTGTTGACTTCCCCCCTCACCTTCAACATGCAGCACTGACTATCGAGGTGTTGCGGCAATCAGAATCAATCGCGGGTGCCGCGGAATTGAAAGCGTGCTTTGCTCCTCGGGGTTCACTGTCGATGTCGGGCTCGCTCCAAGGAAGAATCGCTTGCGCAACTTCTAAGCTCACGACAAACAACAGAAATGGAAGAGACAGCGCTTCAACAAACGATGCGCGTCGTCCAACAATCTCACGCGAGAGTCTCCTTGCTCCTCACTCCTCGCACAAGTTCGTCTAGAATCCCCGGCCTGCTGAGCCTTCGTTTTACGCAAATCACCTGTCCTCACGAGGGGTCCAAAACACCTCTTCCGACTTTACGAAGGATTCCATCTCGCTTTGGTGCTCCGGCATTCCTACCACAGGTATATTATGCACCTGGATTGACTTCAATTTTCGTTCGGCCTGCTCCAGCGTAAGCGGGACACGTTTTGGCGGCGGCCATGGGAGACCACGCGGAGCTACCTCGCCATTAACCTTCCGCGACTCAAATGGGTGATTCGCTGTCACTCCAGGTGGAAAAGGCCATGCGGGTAGTCCGTGGACGAGATAAGTGTAGAAAGCACCTTTATATCCCACCTGCTTTGCTGCGTCGCGGACAAACCAGAACGCCGCGCGATGATCAATGTGGCCATCGCTTTCGTCAGTGACGTAGATTTCAGTAGGCTGCAGCGTTCTCAGCAGTTCAGCCAAGTCGCCGAACACCGAGCTGCGCTTGTACGGAGCCGGTTTGCCATGTACAGACGTGTGATAGTCCTTCTGGACCAGCGCGTAAGTCTCTTCTTTCTTGGTAAATTGCTGGCGGATTACTTTGTCATCGGTGTTCTCGTACAAGTTGCCCAAATCGCCATCCGGATAACCAAGAATGACTAAGTCATCGGCTGTTCCGCCCAGAATCTTAAGTGCATTGCGGCTCTGGGTCTGGCGTAAGCGCGAAAGCGCAATAAAATCTTCGGGGCCGACTTTGTCCAGCGACTTATGAGTGACACCGGCCGCGGCCGCGTCAAAGCCATCTCCGCTAGTGATGTCAACCACCTTGACTCGTGCTCCGCGCGCCAGCGCTTGCTGGATGATGCCGGCACAACCAATGACCTCGTCATCTGGATGCGGAGCAAAAACCACTACCGAGTCCTGGCGAGTTGTGTTTGGTTGTGCAAACCCAGGCGATAGTGCAATGGCTATCGCGAACAGAAGCGTGGACGTTGCGCACAACTCCAGGGGATGCTGGCTCATTTTGTTTTTCCTGCTCCGATGACTGGCGAGAGGTGTTCAACCGTCGCTAGGAGAATGTGACGACAATTGCCGTGCGTAAGCATAGGAAATTACGCTTCAATTAGGGTGGAGGCTTTTCCAACAACGATAAACGAAAATAAGCGTCTACGCTATTTTCATGTGGTGGAAATGGCGTCCAAGACATCCATATTTGTGTCGCAGTTTTAAGGGCTTACTGTGTGCAAGGAAGACTTAAGGTCCAGCAGTTAGTTTCATGGTGGAGGCGGCGGGTTGGAACATTCCCGTTTACTGAAAACACGGAACCTATTGCAAAATATCACACGACAGAAACGACAAAATCGATAAAGTGGGCGAACGCGTGTACGTGGCGTGTACGCACGTTCGCAGCCGGCGCCCGGAACGGACGCAAAATAACATTTTCGATTTACGATCGTTGACGCTTGCGAACCTGCGGAGTTCTGGCTCCAAGTCTAGAAGCGCGATGGCGGGTGGCCTTACGCTCCGGCTGAATCAGGATGTCAGCTGGAATTTCCAGTTTGCGATGCAGGTTTGCGAATCATGTTGAGTGATAGTGGTCGCGCTCCGCGCATCACATGCCGTTTTGCGGCTGGTGGCACAACGGCGATTAGTAGCTTTGGCCACACCACCTCTATTCTTGGAATACGAGGACGTATTGAAGCGCCCTGAGCATCGGCTGGTTCACGGCTTATCGCTCGGAGCTCTCGATGAATTTTTGGAAGAACTGGCCGCTCTGATCGAGCCCGTGGAGGTTCACTTTCAGTGGCGTCCACAGTTAACGGGATTCGAATGATGAAATGGTGCTTGAGGCGGCTATTAATGGCGGCGCGGACGCTCTCGTGACCTACAATGTCACAGATTTCGCCCACGCGCCGAAGCACTTTACAATTTCCGTGTTGAGGCCCGCCGAACTGCTAAAGAAGGTAAAGCCATGAGCAAAGCTACTTATCCGCTAAAACTTCCTCTCTCTATTAAGAAAGCCGCCCAGCGGCTGGCTAAGGAAGATGGGGTTTCTTTGAACCAGTGGATTTCCGTCGCGGTTGCTGAAAAAGTCGGTTAGTTGAAACGGCTGATCAATTTTTCAACCAGCGAGGCGGAAAAGCAACCGGCGACGGTCTTATGAAATTTCTACGTACTGCACCGGGAGTTGTGCCGGAACCAGAGGATAGAAAGTAGGGCTTCTGCATGCCGTGCGGGAGAAAGCGGAAGAGGCACATCAACGGGTGCAGTATTTCGCCAAACGGCGGGAGAAGTTACAACGTCGGCTGAATTTCAGTTGGATCTCCATGCAAACAAGACCTGCACCGCGAGGGACTGGGAGATAATAGTTGCCAGGAAGTGACTAAGAAATTATGTGGTGGAGGCGGCGGGAGTCGGGCCGTCGCCACAAAATAAGCATTTAATTATCAATGTGATAAATCGTCTGTACCTCGATCTCGCTAGATTGAAGGGACAAAACAGGGACAAAATTTGATGTTGTCGTTCGGTGTCGTACGTCGGCCTTGACTTTTGTAACCTTCTTAACCTTCTCATAGAAGCGTACAGTTCTCCCGAAAAGGTCCAGTCTGGACTACCAGATTGTCCTCACCAGAGAACTTCGGCGGATTGCATTGTCTTTTGTCACGAGATCAGTCCCGGAGGTTAATGCTGTCGCTCCAATCAGCCGATCAGCCGGATCTCGTGGGTAGGAAGCCACCGGGAATGCAGCCGCCTGCGCAGCGATCTCGATGGTCAAAGGGAGGATCACCACCCCGGCAGTGATCTTCTTCAGGAAAGCTGGTACTGTCCCGCCAGGGTCAATTCGGCCGTTGGTCGCAAGCCAGCTCAGCTCCCAAAGTGTCACTGCCGCAATCGAGACGCAATCGCTCTTGAGTTGCTTGCGAATGGCGTCCGCCGCGGCTTTCGAGAGCTGATCTGGAGAGGTTCTCAGCCACACCAGCACATGGGTGTCGAGAACGATCACGACGCTTCCCAGTCGTTTGTAACTGGCGACTCGATATCTCCAAGGATCTTAACTGTGCCGGCGAGATCGCCCCACATATTCCTGCGCTCGCGTTCGGCTGGGACTAGCTTCGCCACCGGTTTACCGTGCTTGGTAATCACCACAAACTCGCCAGTCTCCTGGACCTTATCCATGAGTGCCAGACAATTGGCCTTGAACTTGGCTGCAGGAACTGTTTTCATATGGTCATTTTATTATGACCACAATAAAAAGTCAAGGCTTGATGCCATTTGTCGGTAAAAAACTGTCGCTACGCGGCCTTCTTCCATGAGCTCCAGGAAGCACCAGGGATTTTTACGCAGCCACGCTGAATTCGGCATATCCTTTCGCAACGGGCTATAGCGTTAGTTTTTGCTTCCGAGATTGCGGCTGCAGCCGGCGTGGGATGTAAGTGCTAATGGTGGAGGCGGCGGGAGTCGCGCCGTCACCATAAAATAAACATCGCATTCTCAATTAGATAAGCTGCACTGATCCCTATCTCTCTATATTGAAGGGACAAAACAGGGACAAAATGTCTGCTCGGGACATTCTGAGTGCAACGGAGATTCATATGTGCCGGCATAAACCGGCATGAAGCAGAGGAGGAAGGAGCACACGGAAGCCACCTCGAATTGACAGTTTTCTAGCGGGTGTTTAGTCGTGCAGGCTCCTCGAGGATATCAAGTAACTCTCGCGCACAGTACACCCGGCCCCGCTTTGCCTGGCCAACTTGTTTGACAATACCGACACGCTCAAGCCGCTCAATCGTGCGCTGGGCTGTTGTAAATGCAATTCCCAATGTTTCTGACGCCCCCTTTGTCGTGATGAACGGATTTGCGCCAACGAGTTCGACCAGACGTAGCGGATTGTTTGTGGACTCACCGGACACCTTTCGCTGCCATTGAGCAAGCAACTGGTTGATGCGTGTGGCTCGGCTTAACGCGTCTTCGGACATTCGTGCGACTCCGAGCAAGAAGTATTCGAGCCAATCGTTCCATGCTCCGCGTTCGCTGACTCCGCGCAGACCATCGTAGTAGTCGCGCCGCGATGCCTCAAAGAACGCCGACAAGTAAAGGAGCGGCGTCGGAAGAATCTGTCGTTCGATCAGAAACAGCGTGATCAATAGACGCCCGACACGGCCATTCCCATCCAAAAATGGGTGAATGGCCTCGAACTGATAATGGATCAAACCGATGGTGACAAGAGGCGGTAGCTTCGATTCGTGCAAGAACGTCTCCCACGTCGCAAGGCACGGCTCGACTTCTCCGGGCGGAGGCGGAATATAGGACGCAGTGGCCGCAGTGCTGCCGGGCTTCCCGATCCAGTTCTGAACGGTACGGAAACGCCCCGGGGTGGCACGGTGCCCCGCGACACCGGTCATGAGTTTCTCGTGCAGCTCACGCACGAGTCTGACGCAGAGAGGAAGTTTCTTGAGGCGGGCAATACCGTGTTCGAGAGCTACAACGTAATTGCCAACTTCTCGGAGATCGTCTGGACTTCGGTCTACCACAGCCCCGGCTTCTGCGGCCAACAACTCACCAAGAGTAGCTTGCGTCCCCTCAATCTTGCTCGACAGAACAGCCTCGCGTCGAACGAACGGCCGAATCAAAATATGAGGGTTGGGCAGCCGCCCCCCCTCTCCAGCGAGCCTTCCGATAAGGCGGTCAGCATCCGAGAGGGTTCCAATTAACCTTGCCGTCCAGTCGAGTTTGGGCGGCAAGGGAGCGGGTACGAATGCCGAGTAGCTTCCCAGGACCACAGTTTTTCCCGGTATTTCACCGACTTTAGGCAAAGCGCTTTTCACCCGCGAAAATAAGAATCAGCGTTATTTTCAAAATTAATGATAAACGAAAATAAGCATCTATGCTATTTTCACGAATGCTGTCCAAGGCAGGGAAGGCGAGAATTTGAAGAAGTCAACCCAAGCCAAATTGGTGGAGGCGGCGGGAGTCGAACCCGCGTCCGAAAATGTTACTGGTCAGAAGCCTACATGCTTAGTCGCGTTCCTGCCTCTGGCATTACCCAGAGACGTTCGCGGTCGCCGCTCAGAACGGACAAGAAACGGATACCGCTAGCCTGTAGATCTCGCCTTCTCCACCCAGACGTAGCGGAAAAAGCCAGCCCGCTGTGCGACGCCCTTCCGCAGCCCACGGGCAAAGCAGCGGAGGGCGGCTACTTAATTAATTAAGCAGCGTATGCCATCTGTTGATTGGCAATTATCATTTTGCACGCGATTGCGGGTGTGTGCACCCCGGCATGCCTTCTGGCCGCAAGCATCTCCGTCGAAACCGTGACGCCCCCATTTGTGGGATCGACCATTCAAAGAACTGCTTCCAATCTAGGTAGAACCAGAAGAGAAGTCAATGTGTCCAAGGATATAGATGCAGGAGGAGGTTTCCTCGAATCATGGGTCGCCCCCCTGAAGCCTTTCGATTGTAAGCCCTTTCAGAACCCCGCCCGTATCAGTTCCTCTATCGTGAGAACACTCTGCGCATTTGGTGGCGCAATCATCTTTTCGACGTACTTTGCAATGACATCCACTTCCAAATTGACTGGATCGCCTGGCTCTAAGGACCCCAGGTTCGTCATTTCAGCGGTTTGTGGAATGATCGCGACGCGAACGTTTAAACCTTCGGTTGCGGCCACGGTCAGGCTGATTCCCTCAATCGCGAGAGATCCCTTGTTGACGATGTAACGGGTCAGCTCCGAGGGGACATGAATCGTGAGCAAATAGTCGTTGCCACCTTTGATCTGAGCCAATGAAACAAATCTTCCCGTCCCGTCAACATGCCCCTGCACTATATGCCCGTCGAAACGGCCACTTGCGCGCATCGGAAGCTCGAGATTTACCAGTGCACCTTCCTGAATACGCGAGAAGGACGTTCGCTTCCAAGTTTCTTGCGCAAGATCGGCCGTAAACGATTGATTGTTGAGGTCAACGGCCGTTAGACAAACACCGCTCACGGCCATGCTGTCGCCCTGCTTGAGCTCAGGTAGTAGCTTGGAGCAGGAGACGGTGAGGCGACGTTTTTCATCTTGCTGCGTAACCGCAATCACCTTGCCAACTTCTTGAATGATTCCAGTGAACATAAGAGCTTCAATCCTTAGAGATCAACGCGGGGACCAATCGAATGAGTCCGCGACGATTCGTGTAAATCTGTGGTCATGAGTTTCGACGTCAATCCAAATAGGGATCCCTCAAATATCCCTCGACCGCGAAATCTTCGCCAAATCGGTGCAGCCGGAACCACTTGAGGTGTGCGGCCTCGCTCATACGACGGAATCCCGGGCCGGCAGCAAACGGGACCGAACCAATACCCGCCAAAATCCTCGGCGCGTAGTAGAAGAAAACCTTATCAGCCACGCCCGATGCCAAGGCTGTCCAGTTCACCAGGGCTCCGCCTTCAATGATCACGCTGGTGATTTCACGCTCCGCGAGCTTGCGGCAGATGGCCTCGAGGTCCGGCCGCCCATCTGGACCAGAACTGGCCACTTGTTCTACCTGGATGCCATGATCCAGTAGCGTTTGTTTCTTCTTTTCTTCAGCAAATGAGCAAACCACCAGTACGTCGTCATTCGCGGTTTGTGCAACACGCGATTGCAACGGCAAGCGCAGGTGAGAATCCAGAATCACCCGCAGAAGGCGCCGCCGTCGGGACAGGCCCGTACGATCGGTAAGCAGCGGGTTGTCGGCGATCACCGTGCCCACGCCCACCAAAATGGCGTCGTGCTGATGCCGAAGCAATTGCACGTGCGCACGCGCCTCTTCGCTTGTGATCCACCCCCCCGTCGGGCCTCCCGTGCCTACCTCCGAAGCAGTCGCCATTCCCTCGGGTGGTGGAGCGATCTTTCCGTCGAGAGTCATGCCGGCTTTCAGCGTCACAAGCGGGATACGATATCGAATATATTTCGCAAACGCATCATTGAGGGGGCGTGCTTCTTCTTCGAGTAACCCTGAAGCTACCTGGATACCTGCTTGCCGCAACTTGGCGAAACCCCGTCCACTCACTGCCGGATTCGGATCGGGCGTGCACGCCACAACCCGCTTGATCCCGGCGGCAATCACCGCGTCCGCACACGGGCCGGTCCGCCCCTGATGGGAACACGGCTCCAAGTTCAGATAGAGCGTTGCCCCACGGGCCTTGGCTCCCGCCTGCTCGATCGCCAGTACCTCTGCATGTTTCAGGCCGTCGTAGGTATGGAAACTTTCGCCGACGATCTCTCCCTCGGCATCCACCAGCACCGCGCCCACGTGCGGATTGGGAGAGGCGAGCCCAAACCCTTTTTCTGCCAGGCGTAGTGCATGGCGCAGATGTCGAAAGTCGGTTTCTGGAGAAGTACCCACGTGCGTGTTCAAAGTTTGGCAAACCGTACGCGATTAGGAGAACAGGGAGTCCACAAACCCCTGCGGGTCAAACGGCAAAAGGTCCGTCGCTTTTTCTCCGACGCCTACGTAGCGTACGGGTAGTCCCAACTCCCGCGCTATGGCGACCACGACTCCGCCCTTGGCTGTTCCATCAAGCTTCGTTAGTACGACGCCGGTGACCGCTGCTGCATCGGTGAACAGCTTGGCTTGTTGGAGCCCGTTCTGTCCAGTGGTTGCGTCGATCACGAGCAAGACTTCGTGAGGGGCGCCCGGAATGATTCGCTGAGCTGTGCGCCGGATTTTTTCCAATTCCTGCATGAGGTTCGTCTTTGTGTGCAAGCGACCGGCGGTGTCCACGATAACGCAGTCAAGATGGCGCGCGTTGGCGGCCTGCAGTGCGTCAAACAGCACCGCAGCTGGATCACCTCCGGACTTGGTTCGAATCACCTCGGTCCCAGTTCGCTGCCCCCAGACCTCGAGTTGCTCGATCGCGGCGGCACGAAAGGTATCGCCAGCGCACAGCAAAACCGTTTTGCCCTCGGAGCGCAACAATTGCGCAAGCTTTCCAATGGTCGTTGTCTTACCCGTGCCGTTCACGCCAACCACGAGCACGACTCCAGGCACGCCTTCTTCGCGTTCGACGGGCGGCGTGTTCGCGGAGTTCAGGATTGCCAGCAGTTCCTGCTTGAGCAACCGTTTGAGCTCATCCAGGTTCCCGATCTGCTTGCGATCCACTTTCTCGCGCAGGTTTTCGAGCACTTGATGAGTTGTCGCCGAGCCCAAGTCGCTGCCGATCAGCGTGGCTTCTAAATCGTCGAGTGTGTTGCGGTCGATTTCTTTGTTGAAGGGGACAACTTCGTCGATCCGCTCGCTCAGGTTCTCACGCGTGCGGCTGACGGCCTGTTTCATTCGATCAAACAGGCCGGTTTTCTTCTGTTCTTCTATGCTGCCAAATAAGGTTTGAATCATGAAAAGCGAAAGCTATCGCTCTTCAATTATAGCGGGGGCGAATCGGTTGAGATTGCTGCCAGTGGGTCTAGTTGCGATCCATCACGATCGACATTGGGGGGCCATTGGTTTCGCCGGTCGCCGGTCCCGTTGATCCCGCGCTTGCAGCGGCGGCAGCGATCTTGGCCGCCACCAGATGAGTTCGTGGAACTCGCACTTCGCCCCGTTTGTAAAGCGCTTCCAGGGCGGCAACCGCGGTTGGGTCGAGACGTTTACCAGAAACCGAACGAATGATGCGTAGTGCGTCGTCCGCATCGCGCGCTTGCTGATAAGGCCGGTTCGTGGTCAAGGCGTCAAAGGTGTCGGCGACGGCGATAATACGAGGCAAGATGGGAATCTCTTCGCCTTTCAATCCGTGCGGGTAACCGCGCCCGTCCAGCGACTCGTGGTGCAGTTCGATTCCCGGAATCATCTCCTTAAGTTGAGAGACGGGACGCAGGATGTTTGCTCCCTTGGTGGTATGCGTCTTCATGATCTCGAACTCTTCGGCCGTGAGTGCACCAGGTTTCTTCAGAATCCGATCCTCAATTCCGATCTTGCCCACATCGTGCAGCTGCGCAGAAACGCGCACGATTTCCCGGAACTCCTCGCTTTGTCCCATCTCTTTGGCGATCAAGACCGAATACTTGGTGACGCGATCGGAATGGCCGCGGGTGTAGGGATCCTTTTCGTCAACCGCTCCCGCGAGCATCTGGATCGAGTTCATGAACAGCTCGCGGTTTTCGGTCGCGGCCCGCTTCAGGTCCTCGACAAAGTGTTCGAGTTCTTCCGACATGAAGTTAAAGGTAGTAGCGAGTTCGCCGATTTCAGTGCGGCTCTTGAGTTGCAGACGCTGCGAGAAGTCGCCGCGTGCGATGGCATGACTTGTCTCGGTCAGGACTTCAAGCGGATTGGTGATGCGCCGGGCAGCGAAAATACCGACCAGGATGCTGAGCGCGATGGTCACGATCGCAAGCCAGCGTGCAGTGCGCTGCATTTCATAGACGCTGCTATAGGCTTCGGCGGCCGGCTTTTGTACGATGACCGCCCAATTCAGGTTGATCACTGGACTGTAGGTGCCGAGCATTACGACGGCTTTCCTGCCTGTACCCACCGTAAACTCACGAGTCGCGGCCACCATGGTGGCCTTACCACCTTCGTCAACAAAATTGCGGACGATCTCCAGGTTGCTCATGTCCTGGCCAGTCGCGTATTCGGGATTTGCCCCGGCTATCAGCCTGCCCTGTCTGTCCACCACGTAGGGCCTCAGTCCGCCGCGCTGGATGTCTTCTAAACGGCGAATGAGATATCCAAGATCAACCACGGAGGCGATCATGCCCAGAAAGCGCCCGCTGTACACGATTGGCGTACTAACCAACATCACGGTGTGCTGCGACTTACCATTGCCGACCACAAGCGGCTGTCCGTTGTAGGCACGGGAATCCCGCGCCGCGGCATAGGCTTGCTCAAGTTCACGTTGCAGGAAAGCATCCGGCTCAATACGGCCGGCCGAAACACCTTTCGCTTCGGAGTTGAGTAGAGTCGCGTAATCCAAATCCGTGGAGGCTGAAACGAAGTTCTCGAGCAGCGCACGCAGCTCCGGTGCCTGCACATGGTCGCCGTTTAAATCATTGCCGCTCGCCACCTGTAAGGCCGACGCGAGGTTCTGCTGCATCAGCCGAAACGATTCCTGGTGCTGGGAAATATCGTCCGCGATGGCCAGCGCCAGAGTATTTTGCAGCATACGCTCGTTTGTGATCAGGGCCTGCCGGTTGCTCGACTGCACTTGGGCCGAGTAGAAATACATCGGCACCACGCTGATGAGCACCAGCACACTCAGGATCACGTAGAGAATAGGTACGCGTGACGGCAGAATCTTCGAGAACAAGCTGCGTCTGTCTCCGGGAAACGTTTTTCGGGGAGTTACAAGGACCAATTCTAAGGTCGTGCGGATTGGCTTCCGAGAAGGGATCGGCGCTTCCCGTTACCGAAGTACCGTAAAAAGTTGGTGGAACACGAGTTCTGCACGTTCAGGTTACCTTGTGATTACTTCGCCCAAGGTTTCGACCTTGCGACGGCGGCTTCGCTCTTGAATTCCCGGGCCATCAGTTCCTGAATGGCCTGCTGGGGTGGTTTCCCTTCATTAAGAATGAATGACATCTGCTCGGTGATGGGCATTTCCACTCTATGCGAGCGAGCCAGTTGCACTGCGGCATTGGTTGTGAAGACGCCTTCTGCAACCTGGCCATGCATGGCGGCAATAATTTCGGGCAGTTTGCGGCCGCGTCCCAGTTCGACCCCCACCGACCGGTTTCGCGAAAGATCCCCCGTACAGGTCAGGACAAGGTCGCCCAGCCCTGCAAGTCCCGCTGTCGTCTCGGGGCGGCCTCCGCAGGCGACAACGAGTCTCGTCATTTCCGCGAGACCTCGGGTGATCAGCGCGGCGATGGAGTTGTGCCCCAAGCCGAGGCCGTGGCAAACCCCGGCGGCAATGGCGATGACATTCTTGAGCGACCCGCCAAGTTCTACGCCGGCGGTGTCATCGTTCCGGTAGAGGCGGAAGCTGCTGTCGCTGAACTCGCGTTGCACCGAATTGGTGAGATTGGGATCGCTTGAGGCGATTGCCAATGCGGTTGGATCCCCGCGCGCAACTTCCGCTGCAAAGCTCGGTCCACTCAGTGCGCCTACGCTGCACAGGTGAGGGGCGACCAGGCAAATCAGCTCCGACATGCGCAGCAAAGTGGACTGCTCCAGCCCTTTGGTTGCACTGACCACCATCGTTTCCCGCCCTAGATGAGGTGAAAGTCTCTCAAACAACGCACGGGCATGTTGCGATGGCATGGCGCCGACGACGAATGCGGCGTCTTTGGAAGCTTCGGCTAAATTATCAGTGACGGCGACGCATTCCGGAATGCGATGGTCCGGCAGGAAAAACTCATTCTTGCGCGTAGACGCAATCGTTTTGCGAACCTGTTCCTCGTAAGCCCACAGCCGAACTTCGTGACGATTCTGGCGTCCGAGAACAATCGAAAGTGCGGTTCCCCACGCGCCGGCTCCGATAATTGCAATTCTGCTCATTTGTGGGAGATCTGAAAACGCGGTTCGCTTCCCGCCAGCATGCGGCGGATGTTCTTGTAATGTCTGGCGACAATCAGTAGCGCGCCGGCGGTGAGCCAGAAGACCGGGTGCGCCCGCCCAACCGGACTAGCCTGCGGGGCTTGGGAGCCTTGATGGAACTCGCCTAACCAGTATGCGACAAGCGGAAGGGAGGCGCTCGCCACAATGGATCCGAGGGCTATCCAGCGGAAGGCTGCAGCCAGGGCCAAAAACAGGGCTATTGCGATCAAGACCGCCTTAGGTACCAACAGCACAAACGAGCCCAAGCCGGTGGCGACTCCCTTGCCTCCGCGGAATCGGAGCCAGACGGGGAAGACGTGTCCGCAGATTGCGGCGAATGCCGCTGCGAACGCGAGTTGGGGGGTACCGGGCAGCCACACTAGGACCATGCTGACGGCCGCGAATCCCTTGAGAGCATCGAGAAATAATGTGATTAGCCCTAATACCGGTGAGGTACGCGACACGTTGGTCGCGCCGATACTCCCGCTACCGGTTTGCCGCACATCGCCGCCGAAGATCAGCCGCACCAGCAGGTACCCGAAGGGAATCGATCCGAGCAGATAAGCCGAGATCAGGACGGCCGCGATCGGGTGTTCGATGCTCATGCTTCGCTCAGCGCGAAACGCGCAACCCTTGAGTATTGCGCGCCCCGACTCGACAACTGGCTGCGGTACAGAAAGAATTCGATGGCATTCATTCTGCCAAAATCGAGCGGGGGCATCGCTCGCAATTTCGCTTGTAGAAGGGAGAAACGGCGATTCGACTTATCGCTGGGCTGCCGCTCAGGGGCTCCCGAGACGTTTCCCGCACGTGCGAGAGTCAGGTGTGGGCTGAATGCGCGCTTCTCATCCTCGATTCCCAGCGGTCGCAGTTCGCCTTCAATCCGCGTCGCCAGTTGGTTCAAATCACTTCCCGCTTCGATGCCGATCCAAAATACGCGCGCCGACTTCTCCGTCGGAAAAAAGCCGCAGCCGCGAAACGAAATCTGAATTGCCGGGGAAGAGATTTTGCGCAGACTCTCTTCAATGCTCGGCACCATCGCGTCAGGCCGCTCACCAATAAACTTGAGAGTTACGTGCAGCGATTCGGGAGCAACCCAGCGTACGACTGGGACAAGAGCGCGAACCTCCTCTATGAACGACGCAATTCGCTGGCGAATCGTTTCCGGGATATCGAGCGCGACAAAGAGGCGCATGGGCAGCGTTGAGCATAACAAATCCGACCAAGTACGCGGTCTGCGAGTTTTCGCATCGCGTACAATGATTCCCACTCCGATTCGGTTCGTGAGCTCCATTCATGAAGCCCTCCGAACTCATCTTTGACTGGAATCAGGCCTCGGCAGGGCTGCTTGTGCCGAAGGGACCCGTGCAGTTGAACGACGAGACCTTGCGCGATGGCCTACAATCGCCTTCCGTCCGTGATCCCTCGATTCAAGAAAAGATTGAAATCCTCCACCTGATGGAGGCGCTTGGCTTGGACTCGTTGGACCTGGGGCTTCCCGGAGCAGGTCCGCGTGCGATCGAACACGTCGAAGCGCTGGCGCGGGAGATGGCGCAAAACCGGATGAGGATCCGCGCAAACTGTGCCGCTCGTACGCACGAAAATGATATTCGACCTATTGCGGAAATCGTGCAGCGTACGGGTCTGAAAATTGAGGCAGCGACCTTCATCGGATCCAGTCCCATTCGCCGTTACACCGAAGGCTGGACGGAAGACTTTCTCCTCAAAACCACGGAACATGCGATTCAGTATGCCGTCTCGCTAGGACTGGACTCGATGTACGTAACCGAGGACACCAGCCGCTGTGACCCGCAAATGATCAAACGGCTGTACGCGACAGCCATCAATTGCGGAGCAAGGGCGGTGGTTGTGTGTGATACCGCCGGGCATTCAACGCCGCCGGGCGCATACGCGGTTACGAAGTTCTTGATCGACGAAGTTGTGAAGCCCTCCGGGGAGAAGGTTCGCGTCGATTGGCACGGGCATTGCGATCGCGGATTTGCGGTGGCGAACTCCTTTGCGGCGCTTGCGGCTGGGGCCGATTGCGTTCACGGGTGCGCGCTCGGGGCTGGAGAACGTGTCGGCAATACGCAAATGGATCAGATGCTCGTGAACCTCAAATTGATGGGCGTTCCCCCCTGGGACAAACAGGACTTGACCAAACTGAAAGACTATTGCGAGCTGGTGTCCCGCACTACCGGGGTAGCAATTCCGCCAAACTATCCGGTCATTGGCGAGGACGCATTCCGCACCGCTACCGGCGTTCATGCTTCTGCCGTGATCAAGGCGTATAAGAAAGGTGGCACGGAACTCGCGAATGGGGTGTATTCGGGCGTGCCTTCGCATCTATTCGGTCTCGATCAGGTAATCGATGTTGGACCGATGAGCGGAAAATCCAACGTTCTATTCTGGCTTCAGCAGCGCGGCATTTCTGCGACCGACGATATCGTCGAGCGCATCTACCAGCGCGCCAAGAGTTCCGATCACACCCTTAGCGAAGCGGAAATAAGGGAGTGTCTGTGACTTCCGACTTTGTTCGCGGGTCATTCCTGTCGGAGAAAGATCTTCTGCGCCGAGAGGTGCGCGCCGGTCAGCAATAGCAGTCCTAAGAGGAATGCCCAGAACATCATGCTGACCGAGAGAGCGAATGGCCCATATACCTCCTGGAAGTTAAGGCGGGGCAGGGCAATGATGTAGGAGTACTTCACGACTTCAGAAAGCAAGCCCATGATGACCGCGGTCGGCAACACTGCCTTCGCGGGTACCTTTCCATTCGGCAACAGCCAATAGATCAGAAAGAAAATGACCATACTCGCAATGGTGGCAAAAACCTTCGCGGTCAGGAACCCCAGGGCACGCACTAGAAAGAAGTCGTGCCCAAAAGTCAGAGTTCGCAGCAACACCGCGTTCCCGGCGCTCAGCGCAATCGAGACCAGGGCGAGGATGCCGCAGGCAAAGGCCAAACTGAGGGAGATCAGCTGGTTCCCCAAATAGGAACGATTCTTTGGGAAACGCCACACCCGGTTCAGGGCGACCTCTAACGGCATAAAAACTCCGGTTGAGGTCACCAGCAAAATAACGAACGAAAACACCTGAGCTCGGTTACGGGCCGACGACATGGCTGTCAGGTTCCGAATAACAAAGTCTTGGCCAGCCGGGAGGTAGTCCCGCAGCAGCTCCACGATAACGTCATACATGGCGCGCGAGTGGAAAACCCGGCGGACCAGATTCATCAGCAGCAACACAAACGGAAAAAACGACAAGATCGCGTTGGCAGCGACGGAAAAAGCGAAGGTGTGCACCTCAGTGTGAAGCAGGTAGCCAAGCGTCGAAACCGTCAGCCGGTAAAGATATCGAAACTTGGGCCAGCGCAACTTCAGCTTGGCGGAAGGTGTCACCGCAGTTTTTGTTTCGGGAGTTAGGAACGACAAGATTCATCAATCTTATCAAAGACTTGCGAGTTTATCGGAAGAACAAATCTCGTTCGCGAAGACGGAAGATCACAATAGCGTCAGAGTTTTGTAAATTTTTTGTTGCGCAAGAGGTAAGTTCCTGAATAATATGACGCGAGCTTTGGTGCCCAGTCCGAAAAGCACCAAGTCTTGAATTGGGCTTATTTGTGCAGTGCCACGTCGTCGAACTCGCGAATACACATCGGGGCTTGGATCCGCCTGAGACTTCTTCCTCGGAACGGATCGAAGCCTTTTGCTTTTTGGGGCAGACGGCACGATCTGCGGAACAAGCCTAAAGATAAAAATGCTTTGCTCTTTGAGGGGGGCTTTTGAGTCGCACTGCTTCGCGAAGAGCATGAGCAAAATTTCAAACAGAGGCGAAAGGAGTTTTTTGTGAGAGAGAAGGGTACAGTAAAGTGGTTCAACGGGGCGAAAGGCTACGGCTTCATTCAACGGTCAACTGGCGAAGACGTTTTCGTGCACTTCTCCGCCATCCAGGAAAACGGCTACCGCACGCTCAACGAGGGTGAGACCGTTGAGTTCGACCTGCTCAAGGGCCCCAAGGGCTTCCAGGCAGCAAACGTCGTTCGCGGCTAGTCGGCCTCGGCCACTTGCCAACCCTTCCAGAAATGGAAGGGTTTTTCGTTGCACCCCATGGATGTTAGACAGCTCGAGATCTCGCTACGGAACCCGTAAACTTTCCAGCATCTTTCCGAATGTTGGCTCGAGCGCTCCGAAATCCCGCTCGGGCGCAATGAAGATGAGGTACAAGTAGTTCCCGTTGGAAACCGGCAGAAGCACCAGCCTGTCACGTTCCGGAAGTGATGATCCACTCTGCTGAATGGGGGAGGTGCTCGAGAGATCCACCTCTCGACCTTGAATGCCATTCACCGACGTGCTGTGAACGCTGCTGTTCTGTCGCATTCCGGAATTCGACTGCTGCAGGTTTTCGATCAGGTCTTGCGCCGCTTGGTCGAGGGAGCTGGCTTTCGGGTCCTGTACGGTACTCGTAACAACACCATACGCAATCGCGTTCTGTCCCACACCCGCCTTGGGCGCAATCGTCAAAGAATTCTGCCCCGAAGCTGTCGCCCAGTTTGAAGGATAGGAGATGGAGAATCCGTTACCCTGCGCTTGCGTGAAATCGCCACTGGGGCGGATCTGCTCAAACGTGACATTTGAAATGGTTTCCGGCACCCCCGTTTGCGAGGCAGTCCCTCCGCTGGCCACCGTTTGTTTCAAACTTGCCGGCACCGCACCACTTTGCATGTTCTCTCTTGCCCAGCGACCCGACTTTGCCCCTTCCGCGATCTCCTGCTGGGTGTAACCCTTCGTTGAGGCTGCCTGCTTTTTGGCTGACTGAAAATCCTGGCTGCTGCTGACATACTGTTTTGCCGGCCAGGGCTTGATTTCTTTGTCGATGGCGGCTGCCCGGTTTCCGGGGGCCGGGTGATCGCTCAGAAACTGGGGTGGCCCTCCACCCTCCTTGTTAAGAATTTCAAAGAAGTTCGCAAGCTCCATCGGGTTGTAGCCGGCTTTGTACATGATGACGGCGCCAACCGAGTCGGCCTGCGCCTCGTCCTCGCGGGAATACTTCAAGAGCAGCGTGCCGGCGCCAAATTGAATGCCGGCGCGTGCCAGGTTACCCAGCGCACTGCCCCCCAGAATCCCTCCCGCGGCGCCGATGATTTGGGCGATGGTGCGCTTGGTCGAAGTTGCCTGCTTGGCTGAGTGCTGCATATATACGTGCGACATTTCGTGCGCCATCACGCCCGCGAGTTGCGCCTCGTTCTCCGCCGCCGCAACCGTTCCGATGTTGATGAACATCGGTCCCCCGGGTAAAGCAAATGCGTTGATTTCCTTTTGCGCAATCACGTGGAACTCGTAGGGCCAGGAATATTGCTGCGGGATTTGCTTCACCAGTCGTTTGCCCAGTCTCTGGACGTACTGCGTGAGGGGAGTTGAATCCGGGAGCACGGGCATTTGCTTATAGACTTCTCCCATCGCCTGGAACCCCAATTTCTGCTGATCCTCGCGCGACATGCGAGCGTTGCCCGGATCTGGCAGTTGGGGGGTTGCAGGCGAAGCAGCCCATGCCGGAGAGACGAGAACGCTGATCAAGGTAATTGCGACTACTTGCTGAAGCAATTGAGTACGAGGCATAAAATCCCCATTCTGGCAGCACTGCCACGGCCAGCAATAGGATGCCACAGAGACTAGAATTAGGTGCATGGCATCGATGCCTGACTTTCACGCTCCCTCTCGCGTAGAGAGATTTTTTAACCGGATCTACGGGTCCTTGGTGGGAATGGGATTGGGATTTTCCTACAACTATTTGCTTCAGGTGCGAGGACGAAAGACCGGCAAGATCTACTCAACTCCGATTGATCTTTTGGACATGAACGGGCAACGATTCTTGGTTGCGCCTCGCGGTCGCACCCAATGGGTTCGTAACGCGGAAGCCTCGGGGGAGGTCACGCTCAAAAGGGGGCGATACCAGCAGCGATTTCGACTGCGGCCACTCTCCCCAACCGAGAAACCGGCAGTATTGAAAGCCTATCTCGATCGCTTTCATACCGAAGTGCAACGGTATTTTCCCGTTCAAGCGGGATCGCCGCCGGAGACATTCGGGGACATCGCGGAAAACTATCCGGCTTTCGAATTGACGGCGCCATAGTTCGGCCCTCACATCAGCGTGGATCCCCAGAATCATTCCAGATGTGTTGAAATAGCCTGCAATGAAATCGGAAGATCCCCAGATGGACATCGAGCGCCTGCGCGAGGAAATCCGCCATCACGAATACCGTTATTACGTACTCGACGATCCCGAGATCACCGATGCGCAATTCGATCAGCTGATGAACCAGCTGAAAAGAAACGAAGCCGAGCATCCCGAACTGATCACCCCCGATTCGCCCACTCAGCGGGTTGGAGGCAAGCCACGCGAGGGGTTCGTCAAAGTCCCGCACACGGTTCCGATGTTGTCCCTGGACAACGCCTACAAGGAAGAGGACCTGCGCAACTGGGAGCGCCGGGTGCATGAGCTGAGCGGGCGAAAAGACGTCGAATTCGTTTGCGAACTGAAGCTTGATGGCATGTCGCTGGCGCTCCGATACGAAAGCGGCAAGCTCTTGCGGGGCATTACCCGCGGCGACGGAAGCGTGGGCGAGGATGTAACCACCAACGTTCGTACCGTGCGATCGGTTCCGCTTGGGATTGCACCACAGAAATTGAAGAAGTCAGGCCTTCCCGGTGGCTTTGAAGTTCGCGGCGAAATGCTCATGCCAATCGCGTCTTTCAAAAAAATGAACGAGGAACGCGAGAAACACGGCCTCTCCGTCTTTGCCAATCCCAGGAACGCTACCGCAGGGACGGTGCGACAACTGGAACCAAGCATTACTGCCCAACGAAGGTTGGATTATTTCGCCTACATCCTCATGGCGAACGGCGCCAGCATCTTCGACAACCAATGGGAAACTCTCAACGCGCTCGACTCCGCCGGATTCAAAGTTAATCCCCGCCGGGCCCTGGCGAAGAACTTCGACGAGGTTTGGCAATTCATCTCAGAGTGGGAGCAAAAGAGGGAATCTCTGCCCTATGAGATCGACGGTGTCGTGATCAAGGCGAATGACATCGGTCTCCAGCGCCAGCTCGGATTCACGGGCAAAGCTCCCCGTTGGGCCATTGCATACAAGTACGCTGCTCGTGCCGGTCTCACGAAGATAGAGGACATTCTGGTTCAGGTGGGGCGCACCGGCAAACTCACACCGGTAGCGGCGCTCAAGCCCGTTCCCATCGGCGGCACAACCGTCAGTCGCGCCACGCTTCACAACATGGACGAAATCGAACGGCTGGGGGTGAAGATTGGCGACTGGGTGGAAGTCGAGCGTGGGGGAGACGTCATCCCGAAAGTCACGCGCGTGGTGGACGACAAGGACCATCCTCGCGGAACTCGCGAGTTCGTCATGCCGCACAACTGTCCCGTGTGCGGGGGGAATGTAGTTCGCACCGAAGGCGAGGCCGATCATCGCTGCGTCAATCAGAAGTGTCCGGCCAAGCTGCGAGAAACAATTCTGCATTTTGCTTCGCGCGGAGTGATGAATATCGATGGCATGGGTGATGCGCTGGTAACCCAGCTCACGGACCAAGGCTTGGTCAAGGATGTCGCGGACATATACAAGATCACGAAACAGAAGCTCCTGAGCCTTGAACGTATGGGCGACAAATCGGCCGAAAACATCCTCAGGGAAATCGGGAATTCAAAGAAGCTGCCGCTCGAGCGAGTCATTTTTGGCCTCGGCATCCGCTTCGTCGGTGAGCGCACGGCTCAATTCCTCGCTGAACACTTCGGCGACATGGACGCATTAATGGACGCGAGCGAAGAGGAACTGCAGCAGGTAGAAGAAGTCGGTCCGCGGATCGCGAAGAGCATCATCGAGTTCTTTTCCGAACCAAAGAATAGGGAACTCGTCGAGGAACTCCGTGCCGCCGGCCTGAACATGAGAGGGAAGAAGAAAGAGCGGGGCACCAAGCTGGTGGGGAAGACCTTTGTTCTGACCGGTACGCTCGTGCACTACTCTCGGGACCAGGCCAAGAAGCTGATCGAAGACGCGGGCGGCAAGGTCACCGGTTCGGTGAGCAAGAAGACCGATTATGTTGTCGCTGGCACGGAGGCGGGGTCGAAGCTCGACAAAGCCAAAGAGTTGGGCGTGAGGGTCATTAATGAAGATGAGATGAAAGGCCTCATCGGCGGTTAGCTTAAGGCCCGTAATACCGGTAGTGTCCGATCACCTTCCATTCGAACAGTACATCTTCCATCTGAGGTCCGCGTCCGATGTTATGGACAACCATATAACGCCCGCTCGCCCCCTGCTTGTCGACAACGATTCCGATGTGCGTGATCCCTCCCCCAAGATCCCAGGCAACAATGTCGCCCGGTGAGTAATCCTCGGAGCGAATCGTTGTCTCCAATTTCTCGCCCTTGCGAGAGAAGAAGACCATCAGATTGGGCACACGGCGGTGATCGATGTTCTTATCCGGACGAGTTTGGCGACCATGCGGGTAGGCATCGAAATTCTCAATCATGTCTTCGTGCACTTCTTTTTGCAGGTCGATGCCAACCGTCCGGTAGCTTCGGATCACCTCATCCGTACAAACTCCGGTGTCGGCGGGGACGTCACCCCCGGGATAGGGAATGGGAACGTAGTCAGAAATGTACTGAACATGATGATGAGTGCGCTCGATGGCGGCGGCGGCGAGTTTGCTCGAGAACACCTGATGATTGCCCGGCCCGACGACCTGTGTGCTTTGTGATTGCGCCATGAGCAGGGAGGTTGTGATCAGACATAGAAGCGCGACCTTCAGTGGAGGGGTCGTGCTCAATGCGTATGCTCTTCCTGCACGGGAATCACACAACCATGCGCGACTTCACAGACCGCATGCTCGAATTGAATGGTGGTGTGATTGATGCGGAAGTCGCGGTGCAAACGCTCCTTCACCTCGCGCAGGATGCGTTCACTTGCCGAGGGAGGAATATCCGCGATCGAAATGTGACATGAAAGTGCAGCGGTTTCTGAGCCGATACTCCAAACGTGCAGGTCGTGAACATCATTCACACCATTCACATCGCGAATCGCAGCTTCCACCTTGGAGAGCTTCACTCCTCGAGGGGTTCCTTCTAGCAGAATGTTGAGCGTCTCGCGCATGATACCGAAACTTGACCACAGAATCAGGGCGCCGATCCCCACTGATAGTGCGGAGTCGATCCACGCCTGGTGGGTGACGAGAATTGCCCAACCACCGGCGATCACAGCGGCCGTAGATAGCGTGTCGCCAATCTCGTGCAAGAGGGCGCTGCGGATGTTCAGGTCCCGGTCCGTGCGGTAGAGCATGAGCGCAATAACGCCATTCATCACGACGCCGGTGGCGGCGACCCACATCATGGTTCGGGCGTGCACCGGTTGCGGCTCCTGGAACCGCTGAAATGCCTCGTAGAAGATGAGGAACGACAGGACGACGAGCGTCGCGGCATTTACCAATGCAGCCAGCACTCCCGCGCGGTGGTAGCCATAGGTATGGGTGGCGTTGGGTGGTCTCGAGTGCAGATAGACGGCAACCAGCGAGAGCAGCAGGGCAACGAAGTCGGCGAGGTTGTGTCCAGCTTCAGAGAGTAGAGCCAGGGAATGTGCGCGAATGCCCGCGATGACCAGCAATACGATGTAGGCGGCGGTGACAAATAACGAGACTCGGAGCACCTTGGAGGTGCGCTCCTCTCCGCCGTGGACGTGCATGTGCACGCTTCTAGTCTAAGGATGACCTAGAGTTCATTCAAGAAGTACTCAGCCTCATTGGGTACGCTAGAGCGTACGCCGAGGATGAGCAAGAGACACTTCGTTGACAAGGGTTTACCGCTGAGTGTCGAATGCCTGCTACTGCCTCAGTCCCATCCACTTCTCGGAAACGACGATGGAATTGCCCGGGTTCTGCGGGTCGTAGCGGACCGAAGTCGGCAGTCCCAACCGGCAGGAGTGGAGATTGATCCACTGGCGCAAAAGCGTCACGTCCTGCGAGGCTTCATAAGAGACGCCGCCGACATCGTACTGAAAGATCAGCATGGTGGCTGCAGGATGCCCATTGGGCGTGATTTCCTGCACGTCGATGACGGTACCATCCGTGATGCGGCCAATCCGGTTGAGCCAATCGCGGCGCTCGCGCTCAATTTCCGCCGCGGTTTTCTTCTTACGCCCAAACACCAGATACGCAGCGAATACGGCAGCTCCGCCGCCCGCCAGCAACATATAGAGACGAAAGGGAAGCATAAACTTTGGAGGAGCCCAGGAGCAGGCTCTGTTCTCGGTGAACAGCATAAGCTGAGAAACCTGGCGAGGGAAGATACTGCGCGGTTACCGAGGTGTAATCAGGAGTGTGTCCCGGCTTCGAAACCGGCCGAGCTCTGATTGATAGGTGCTATAGGGCTAAGGCAAGAGCCTGGAACGCCTCTCCGCTGCAATCCACTTTCGCTCTCCGGCTGCGGGCAGCAGTGCCTGCGAGTCGATTGGCCTCACGGTTGCGTTCCCGCGCGATGTGGGAAATGGAAAACTCAAGCGATCGCGCCAGCTTGCAGCAGACCCAGTGCAGAGAATACAGTCGCGGGCTGCGGCAGTTATATGCGCCGAGCATCTGCCGAACGATCACTTCGGAATCGGAATAAACGTGGAGTTTTGTGGCTTTAAGAGCGAGCGCGCACTGCAATGCCTCTACTAGCGCAAGATATTCGGCAACGTTGTTGTCCTGTAGGCCCACCCATTTGGCAATTGTGACTCGTCCGTTAATGGCTCCCTCGATGACTACCCCAACTCCCGCAGGTCCCGGATTACCCAGCGACCCGCCGTCAACGTACGCCACTAAGTCCATCTGTACTCCGCTTTCTACAACATGCGTGAAGAACGCCTTTTCGTCAAGACGGTTGGTTGGTACGTCGGTGGCGCGTTTTGGCGCTTGTGGAAGGATTGTGCAAAACTCGGCCTGAATTTCTAAGCGCTAGGTAAACACGTATACAGCATCGCGTTAAATTTCCACAAATCCACGATAAAGAAATTTTCATTGCACAATTTCCGGGCGTTGACATTTCACCATGGCGTGTTAACTTCACATCGTCGACGGTCGAAAGGGTTAGCAAAAATAAACAGTTGCTGATCCGAAGTAGACTGGGTGATTCGCTGAGCGAGGCGACTCGAGCAGCGGCCGAACCCGAAAAAGCCGACTGATTCTGCGAGGAACAGTTGGGGTTCGGAACTGCGAAAGCAGTGATCGCATCGGGGGTCGTGACGGTACATGCTTCCACGTTGTTAGCTCCCTCGCAAGAGCTGGCGACTAGAGCATAACCAATGTCGCGACCCTTTCTATTTTTGCCTGCGCCCTCCCCCTCCAGTTTCCGACAATAGGCAACGGCTGGTCTCCGGGATGAAATTGTTCCCCCTTCCGGAGTACCATGTGTGCGCCATGGAAATCACCCGTCGGTCTTTCGTTGCTCTCTCTGCAACCTTGCCCTTCGCCACGCACGCCTTCGCCAAAAAGAGCCCCATTCCTATCGGGCTTGAACTCTATTCCGTGCGGGAAGCCTTGAAGCAGGACCCTGAAGGCACGGTTCGCGCCGTTGCTGCGCTGGGCTATCAATGCGTGGAATTCTATGCCCCATACTTTGAGTGGACCGAAGCGCAAGCTAGGAGCATGCGCAAGTTGCTGGATGAGCTCGGCATTCGCTGCTATTCGACGCACAATGATCAAAAGAGTTTCAGCCCGGAGAACATCAGTCGCGCTCGCGATTTGAATCTTGCGCTGGGAACGAAATACGTGGTGATGGCATATTCCGAGCCGAAGGGAAGTCCGGATGGGTGGAAAGCCATTGCCGATCAGCTGAACTTCGCCGCTGAGCGGCTTGAACCCGCAGGGTTGAAGCCCGGCTATCACAACCACCAGGCCGAATGGAAGGCTGTGGATGGCACTCGCCCCATGGATGTTCTCGCGAAACAGACGAAACCATCGGTGATGCTCCAGCTGGACGTAGGTACTTGTCTCGAGGCAGGCTCGGATCCGGTCACGTGGATACGTTCAAACCCCGGGCGTATCCATTCGCTTCACTTGAAAGATTGGTCTTCCGACCCCTCCAAGGGATACCAGGTTCTGTTTGGCGAAGGCAGCGCCAAATGGCAGGAAATTTTCAATGCGGCAGAGAGCGCGGGGGGAGCTGAATACTACCTGCTCGAGCAAGAGGGCAGCCGCTTCGGTGAACTTGAAACCGCTAAGCGGTGCCTCGAGGCTTACAAGGTAACGCACAAAGCCTGACACCCCAATCTGGTTGGAGGCTCAGGCTCCGGTGGCGATGCTGAGTGCCAGTTCCCGCTCTCGCGGTCCATCGAACTCCAGCAGGATGACCCGCTGCCATGTCCCGAGGAGCAGTCTTCCGTCTTCAATCGGCAACGAGACTGACGTTCCGATTAGCGCCGAAAGAATGTGATCCCCAACGTGGGCAGGATTATGCGGATGTCGATAGTGCAGCTTCGGCACCATGGCTTCGAATGCGTCGAGCAGGTCGAGATCGGTGCCGGGATCAAGATCGGCGGTGGTGAGCGCTGCGGTCGTATGCAGAACGAAGAGGGAGCAGGTCCCGGTCTGCTTCTCGCCTGCGATCAACCTCTCGACGTAATCGGTGATGTCAAGGACCTCACGTTTCCTTCGGGTCTTTACCGAGAAGCGCTGCATGAACTACATCTTCCACGCAAATGGTGCGGGATGCCTGGACTCGTATAGGGAAATGTCTGATTGGTGTTGCAGTGTGAGGCCGATGTCGTCCAGGCCCTCGAGCAGACAGTGGCGAGTGAATTCGTCGATCTTGAACTTTGCCTGAAAGCCTTCGTTGTCTTGCACCGTACAAGTCTCGAGGTCGATCGTAAGCTGATATCCGGGCGCCTCGGCTTTGCGGGCGACCTCAGCGGATTCCGCCTCCGCAAGCGCAACCGTGAGCACACCGTTTTTTGCGCAGTTGTTGGCGAAGATGTCGGCAAACGAAGGCGCGATGACGGCTCGGAAACCAAAATCGGCAAGCGCCCATACGGCATGCTCGCGCGACGAACCACAGCCGAAGTTCTTGTCGGCGACCAGAATGCTCGCACCGGAATATTGCGGCTGGTTCAATACGAACGAGGGCTCAAGTTGGCCGGAAAGGGAACGGCGCCAGTCGTTGAATAGGAATTCCCCAAAGCCGGTCTTCTCAACGCGTTTCAGGAACTGCTTGGGAATGATCTGGTCGGTGTCTACGTTTGCGCGATAGAGCGGCGCGACCTTACCGGTATGTTGGCGGAATGGCTGCATGGATTAAAACTCCTCAGGCCTTAATGCCCCGCTACGGTGGCGCTCCCGGCCATGTCGGCGGAGATCAGTTGAACTTCCAGTTCCGGATGTCGGTAAAATGCCCGGTTACGGCTGCTGCTGCAGCCATCATGGGGCTCACCAGATGTGTGCGGCCGCCCCGTCCCTGGCGCCCTTCGAAATTACGATTGCTGGTTGATGCGCAACGCTCGCCCGGATTCAGGATGTCGGGATTCATTCCCAAACACATCGAGCAGCCTGATTCGCGCCACTCGAATCCTGCGTCCTGGAAGATCTGGTTGAGGCCTTCCTGCTCCGCCACTTGCTTGATGCGCTGAGATCCCGGCACCACCATCGCGCGCACCCCTGGTGCCACTTTGTGTCCCTTGACAACTCGCGCGGCTGCCCGCAGGTCCTCGATGCGGGAATTGGTACAG
>DATNEX010000102.1:0-3294 GCA_035606605.1 Terriglobales bacterium | reverse complement strand
GCTGGCGAGCATGGCAAAGCGTTCTTTGGTGAAGTCTGACCGATGAATGATTGGCACAACTTCAGTCAGCTTCTTTACTTTGAACCATTGGCGGACGAATCGGCCCAAGCGGCTTTTGGTGCCTTCCTCCGCGGCGATGGCCGCCTTGACCGCCTCCACTGCCATCCAGTAAGCACTGCCCGCGTCACCGAGGATATGTCCCCAGCCGCCGACGCGCTGCTGCTGCCCGTCGTCATTTTGCGCCAGCACAATCGAGCCGGTGCCGGCGATAATCACAACACCGGGCCGTCCCAACGTGGCACCGAAACAGGCGGTTTGGCAATCGCTGACGACTCGCGTTCGCGCCAACGGCAGGATGCCGCCGCACAACTTTTCCTTCTCCGCGTTCGTCGCGTCGGAAAACAGAGCGGCGCAACCGACAACAATTCTGTCGATTTGGGTCTTTGGCGTGAGTTGTCGCTCTAGCGACTCGCTCAACCTCTTCAAACTGCGCCGAGCGGTCGGCAAGCCCGCGCCAAAAAGATTCAGCGAGCCGGCCTCGGCGGTCGCCAACCTCCTGCCGGTCGAGTCAACGCCAACGGCGAAGCTGTGCGTGCCGCCGCCGTCGATGCCGATGTAAACATTCCGTTTCATTTCAAGCGAAGGATTCATCCTGAAAAAGGCAGTTCAAACCGCGAAACATGCTCAGCCATTTACACGCCCGGCATGTGCTGAGGGCAACGAAATTGCGCCAGCCACGGCGTTCCCAGCGTAGTGGCACGGGCGTCCCGCCTGAGGCATTTCATGAGTTTTGCCGGCATTTGTGCAAATCGCTTGACTCTTCCACACAGTTTCCGAACAATTCGACCCTATGAGTCGTCGCTCTCGCTGGCCAGTCCGGGTCAAGCGCGGCAACTCCACGGTCACCATCTACAAGGCCGACCGCAAGAAAAATGGCCGGATGTACCGGGAGTTCAAGCTCGCGTATTATAACGAAATCGGAAAGCGCACCCTGCAGAGCTTCAACTCTTTCAAGAAGGCACGCAAGGCCGCTGACAACGTCAACGTGAGCCTGATGAAGGGGGAGGTGAAGTCGCTGGTCCTGAGCAACGATGACAAGGTGCTGTATCTGCGAGCGCTCAAGGCCCTCAAGCCCACCGGCACGGCGCTGGACGTGGCGGCGCATCAGTTTGCCGAGTTGGTAAAGGTGCTGGGGGGAGCCTCGCCGCTGGAAGCCGCGCGCTACTACATCCACCGACACCCGACCAAGCTGCCACGCAAGACGGTGCAGGAAGTGGTCGAGGAGTTTATCGGCAGTCGTCGCCAAGCCAAGCGGAGCGAGGAGTACGTGGAGGATTTGGAGTATCGGCTGGGCCGGTTCGCGAAAGCTTTTCAGACGTGCATTGCCGACGTGAGCCAGAGCGATGTGGTGAGATTCCTGAGCGGCTTGGGACTGTCCGCGCGCTCGCAGTATAATTTCCGCAAGGTGCTGAGGACCTTTTTCGAATTTGCCAAGATGCAGGGCTACCTGCCAAAAGACCACAATGAGATGAAGGGGATTGAGCTTGGGAATGGGGATCCTGGGGAGATCGAGATCTACACGCCGAAGGAAATGGCGTCATTATTGTCGGCGGCCGGGCCGGTGATGGTGCCGTTTCTGGTGATGAGCGGTTTTGCCGGACTGCGGAGCAAAGAGGTGGAGCGGTTGGATTGGGCCGAAGTGCAGTTGGAGCGGGGGTTCATCGAGTTGAAGCGCTCGAAGAGCAAGACCGGCCAACGACGGTTGGTACCGATCCTGCCGAATCTGGCTCAGTGGCTGAGGCCGTACGTGCAAAAGAGCGGTCGAGTATGGGTGCACGGTACTTCCCATCTTTCCCATCTGAAACAGCAAGTGGCGGAGGAGGCTGGGATCCAATGGAAACACAACGCGCTGCGCCACTCGTTCGCGAGTTACCGGCTGGCCCAGATTCAGAATGCGAATCAAGTGGCATTGGAGACTGGGCACACGGTAAAAGTGTTGTTCACGAATTATCGGGAACTGGTGACTCCGGACGAGGCGAAGAGTTGGTTCGAGATCGCGCCGAAAGTTGGCCGATGAGAGCCGCAACAGCTGATAGAGAAAGAAACCCGCCTTTCGGTGGATTCCTTTGTGTCGATCAGACGACCAGTTTCCTTCGCCTGTCCTCAGGCAGGGTTGAGGTTGCGAGCCGGGCCCTCCCATTTGGCTGGATCAGAACTCGACGAATGACGAGGCCGAACCAGATGGCTGCACTGAACCGCCGTTTGCGCTTGGGACAAGAGCGGATATCACTGGTGCAGGGTCGGTGAGTCAACGTTCGCTCAACCTTATTGCACACACTGATGAATGTTAACGAGATCAACGCCTATCTGGAGCGAGCACACGAGATTATCGGAGACCGATCTAAGGGCGAGATTGACTACGACAATGCCGTGGTGGCACATCTCAGCACGGGGAAGGACATCAAGAGGGCGATTCGTGCTGCCAACCAGGAATACCCCGAAGAGGCCTTGCAGCCGGGCGCGGGTGACTGGCCGGATCTGGCCGCCCGTTACGAGTACCTCAGGGAGCACAAGGCGATCCTAAAGAGACTGGGGATGAAAGAATGAGCGGATGCACCAAACCCCGGATGTGTGGTTTGTCAAATCGACCCTGCTCCGGCACGAAAACGGCCAACGACCTACTACCCACGACCGACGGACTCGTGACGGCTTTGATGTTTGCCCCTTTAATATACGAACCGGCAGTCGTATATTGAGGTGAAGTTTGGTTGATTATGAACTGCTTACAAATCCCGGAATCCGGCTTGAACCGCATTTCAATATACGAACCAGCGGTCGTATAATAAAAGTTCGGTGAATTCGCGCGCATGAAATCACCAGATCCTCAGCTACTGATTTGGCGACAGAACATTCGCTACTCGGGCATTGTCGCGATCGCTGCGATGGTCATCGCGGCCATATTGTTGAGGTGGATTCCGTTCTCCGCCTCATACCTTGTGACCGGTTCTTTGGGTGGGGTTCTTGCCTTTATTGCAGTGCTTCTTCAAGCCCGGACCGGATGGGGGGCGGGGATCGTGGTTCTTCTGCTTGCCGCTGGACAGTACGAGGCTCGCCGCTCATTTGTCTTCTCCGAGCTTGGTTCTCTACAGCGATTTCTGATCCCTGTTGAGTTTTTTACGGTGGTCATTGCCATTTGGTTCTCTTTGATTTTTCTTTTTCGTCGGTACTTATTACGAAGGTTTGAGCAGACGTATGTCACCGAACAAGACGGTGCAGCGAACGGGAGCCAGCCGT
>DATNEX010000075.1:0-9455 GCA_035606605.1 Terriglobales bacterium | reverse complement strand
TGTGGGATTTGCCACACCGCAAACCGGCGCAGCCAAGGTCGCGAATCGAGACTGTTTTCGAGATAATGGCGGTTGACCGAGTTACGCGGTGTAGAGGGCTTACTTGTAACCGCGATCAGTTGGCGAGTTACGATCGTGTTGTTGCTCGAGCTGGACGCTGGCGAAGCGCACTCCGTGCGGTGGGTTATAGACGCCTCAGCTAGCTGCCCGGGTGATAGTCGACGGCTTTTAATGCGCGACTGAGAAGATGGGCGCTGAGGAATGGTGAATGATATCTCGGATTGCCAGAGCAGTGCCTAAAAGCGCGGTCACCAGCATGCCGATCACGGCGATCTTGTGCAGCTATTTGCGCATTACAAAACTGAATAGCCAATCGTCACAAACGAGGTCAGAAGCCACACGGTAGCAAAGCCGAGGAAGAGAGCGAGATACGGGCTTGCGGGCATGACACGTCTCCCTTAAGCGACTATCGGCTGCACGGAGTGCGCAACGAAGATCCAAGTGGCAGCCAGGCTCAGAACTGCGCCGGCCAAACTGGAAACGAGGACGTAAAGGGTTCGAGCGTCAGACTGGGGTGCCATAGCAGATCCTCCGATTTATCTGCTCAAGCCGATCTTGAGTATGGGAGAATCTTAAAGCGCCCTCTGAAATCGCGATGTGAGAATTGTCACGTCGCAGAAACCCATCCAAACTGAGCATTTCTGCGCCTAAACAACATCATGCTTAGATTTTTGAGAAGCGGTGCTACTGCTGTTGCGTTTGAAGGCTCGGCCGAACCCGCTTGTCAGCTGGTCACTGCCACGCACAGCGCGCCCTCAAAGGCCGAGCTGCCCGGAGTTCACGGGCAATTGCCGTGCAAAGTCCTTATCAGCTCAAAAGCGCCCGACGTTGGAGTTACGTCACCCTAGGCGCGCGAAAGGTGAAGAGAGATCCGTTCTGAAAAAGCCGTCGCCTGAACGGCGTGCCCGCAAGGGCGCAGCTTAGGACGATCTTGTCACCGCTCGCTTTTACACGTTGCTTCACCCGTGTCGTCGTGCCGTATGTCTGCACGACAGGCTCGATGGCCTGCGGCAACTAGCCGAGCAGCGTATGATTAGGAGGGCAGGGTTGGACGCACCCCGCTATCTGCGCCATCGCTGTTATTTCGGCAACCATTCGAAACCAACTTTGCCTTTTGGCAAAAGCCGATCGTGTTTGCACTGGCAACTCTTTGTCAGCGGAAGCCTGCTCGTAGGTGGCTGCAATGCGAGAATGCTGTGGCGCTGTGAGAACCATGGCTGATGCGCGATCACTTAAGGGAGGGCGTGGTTAGTGGTGTCACCGCGACAGCTTGAGTGTGGTGAAAGCACCCCCCTAAGGGTACTAGGACCGCCAGCATCACCGACACAATAATAGCGCGCATTTTTCGACCTCATCCTTGCCGCTCGCAAACTGAGCATGGTCACTATGCCTGCCAGGGGTGGAGGGTGCTGGTAGCGTTTCCTTAAAACTTGCTTAAAAAGTTTAAGGCTCTTAGCCGTCAGGCTTTGTCCTGCGCCCTGCGCGTTCGGCGCTCCCGGATGCCAGTCATTTTTTCTTAAGCGCGAGCGAAGTTAGACGCGGCTGCTCCACAAGTCGTTTTCAAGAGATTGGCGGAGAGGGTGGGATTCGTGACCAGCGCCTTACATTTGCGACTCCATTTTAAGATGTTGCGGACGAACTCCTCCGCGCTTTCGTCCCGCGCCAGTGTTCGGGCTTACTGACGCCGACCCCGCCACCCGGAAATCGCTGGGTCAACGAGTAGAAGGGCGGCGATAATCAATACATTGGTCATCATCCCTTCCTAAGCGACGCTCGCGTCCGCTGGACAGCACATGCAGGAGATCGTCCAAGTTAGGCAGAACTGAGCACCTCGTGCGACAAGAACGACTAAGCCGATTAGCCCTAGCAGGCAGAATTTAGACATGATCGGGTGATCAGCTAACACAGGCCAATCGCGGCATCTGTGTTTTTGTTGCGTCGAGCACTATGTTCCCCCACCGTCGCACGGCATTCATTCTTTGCGTTTTTCTCGCGCTATTGGAGGCGTACGGCAGGCGGTTGCCGCGCATTATCCCATCAGTACGTCAACCTGCGTGCGGGCCCTGGCACCGATTTCCCAGTGATCCTAACGGTTCAGGCCCAGGCCCCAATTTCCATTCGTGGGTGCTTGGGAGACTACACCTGGTGTGATGTCGTGTTTGGGTATGATCGCGGTTGGATGAGGTCCATCTATCTCTCAGGAATTTACCAAGGCTACTACTATCCGCTTCGCGACTACGCGCCCCGGCTCGGCTATTCGGTCGTTAATTTCGACATCAACCAGTATTGGGACTTATATTACCGGGACAGGACCTTTTACCAAGACCGTTCACAGTGCCGGTCCTCGACCAGAAGGCTGGGTGCCGGTCAATGTAGATCGGCAATGGCGCCCTTACACGTACGGCCGTTGGGCCTACACCGGTCGTTACGGATGGAGGTGGAACTCCGACAAGCAGTTTGGCTGGGCCACCTACCACTGCGGCCGATGGGGTTTCTCAAGCCAGGTTGGCTGGTTCTGGGTGCCGGGCAGCCGTTGGGGTCCGGCCTGGGTGTCATGGCGGTCCTCTGACAACTATTTGGCCTGGGCGCCACTCCCGCCCTCATATGATGAGGACGTGAGTATCAACATCCGGGTCGAGACGGTTCCGGACTATTACTGGCAAGTGGTTCCGACTGGGGCATTCGTGTCGGCAGATCTTTCGCGGTACATCGTGCGGGATGAATCTCGCTATGAACCAATTCTGCAAAAAACCCGTCCGCTAGGTAACGTTACGATCAACAATAACGTGGTCGTGAATAACGTTGTTAACGTCAACGGGCAAACCAGAGGGAAGTGAGAAGAAGGGAAAGAAGGGGTGGCCACCGTGTCCCGCGGGGACCGTTCTTCTTGAGAATGGGACGTTCGCTCCTCCTCATCAGTAGTGCGGACGAGTGATCCTGATGACTAATGATGAATTTGCAGTCCACGTGACCACTTCGATCGGCATGCCGCAATGCAGGGAACGGCGGGTCTCACAAATCCCCGTGTCGTCGTGAGAAGGCGACCAGTTGTTGTGTGCCACCGCGTATGCTGCCGACTACCATGTCGCCCTGAGCGTAGGAAGGGGCGCCTTCCAATGCCACTGAATCGCGAGAGGGATCGAGAAAATCATCGTGACCAGACGGGGGGTTTTGACAGCAGCAGCTTGCCTCACGGGTGCTGCGGTAGTGGCAAGTTTAATGCGAAGCGGAACGGGCGGATTCAAATCCACCATGACGACCCTCTTTTGGGTCGGAGAACCCTCTGATGCCGACAACGACTTTATCCCAAATGATGTTAGCTATTGGGATAACCAATGGCAGTTGAGCTTCGGCGGCGTTGATGATCCAGAGCATAGGAATGGCTATTGGCCAGCCGAGTTCAAACCCAATGAAAATCCGTTTTATGTCGCGCTGCCATTTGGCGAGTTCGAATCGGAGAGTGGTAACGAGCTTAGGGCGGATGCGCTAAGCGTCCCTTGGTATCGTGCAGGGCTTTCGCCCCTCCTGAAAAACCATTGGGTCGTAATTAATCGCGGTGACCGCACCTGCTATGCGCAGTGGGAAGACGTAGGACCCTTCGAAGTTGACGATTTTGCTTTCGTGTTTGGCAGTGTAAAGCGTCCTCGCAATACCTTTGACGCCAAAGCGGGGTTAGATGTCTCACCTGCTTGCTGGCAATATCTGCGCATGGACGACAATATAGAAACAGCTTGGCGCTTTGTCGACGCGGCGGACGTCCCGCCCGGGCCTTGGACCGAAATTGTCACCACATCGGGAAACAATCGCCCCAGTGGAGTCGCCTAGCGGAAACTCAATGAGCCGTTCGACGCCGGCTTGGTCTAGGGCCTGCCGCTCTTGGTCTTAGCTTCTCCTTCCGAGGCATTGCCCATTCTCCTCCGCGCTGCATCCCGCACCTTAACGCGTCCTTTTGCGTGCATACTCTGTTTCAGCGCTGCCGTGATGTTGAGGACTTCCGGCTTTGCCTTGCTGTCTGTGGCAAGCCCGATTTGAGGTGCTCGTTGCTCGACCTTAGCTTGGAGAAACTCTCGCAACCGTCTTCGGCAAATTTGTAGGGCATTTTCTCATGCTCGAAGAGTCCACTTTCCGTTTCTTGCCCATCGCGTCTGCTGTCGCTGGAGACGGTTTAGCTACCGAGCTAATTAGTTCGAGGCGCGCTCAGATTCCAACCCTTCAGGTCGACACGCAAAGGTGAAGACTGCCGCTCGTACTTGACATTCAGCTTTCGTGTTTCACCTGGCAATAGGGTAATGGCGTTATCGTCCCAATAGGCCGGCAGGACCTCATGTTCATCATCGGCATTTACCACGCGCACCTGAACGAAGAACGCCAGCGCCTCTGAAGAAAGGTTCTTTAGAGTCACGCTCGCTTGCGTGGCTGAAACTTTCGCGCTCAATTGCACGCAGACATTAGGGAGTTTCTGCAGATCTGTGAGGTCGGCATCGGATACGACCGGAGTGTATTTGAAGTCGGTGCGCGACCAATCCAGGATCTCCCTCTTTTTCGAAAACCAGTAAAAATTGGGAGGGAACGTCCGAAGGACCGCGCCCTTCGGCGAAAGCTCCTCAAGCTCAAGCCGCACGAAATAAGTCGTCGTGATGTCACCGGGCGCAGCTAAGGTATCGATCTGGAGGCTTTGGGCTTCGCTGATTGAAACTTGTTTTTCCGAACGCGCACGCTCATGCATGCCGAAATCAAAAATTCGAGTCACAACTCTTAAATGAGGGTAACTCCGATCATTCGAAAGGTGGATCAGGTGGACGCTGCCGTCGACCGGGTTGTACGCCAAATGCAGCGGCTCATTGGCTTTCTTTGCACCGAAGTAAGCACCCTCGCCGCGTAAAAAGTAATCGAAAAGGTGCCAGTAGAAAGACGGCCAGGAGTTGTTCAACATCCATTGAATCACGCCGGTGGTTTGGGTGAATTGGCGTGCGGCATAGGCTTCGAACATGGCCCGATGACCCTCATACGCGAGCACCTGCGCTTTACGCGAGAAATCGTCAAGACTGGTAGGCGGGCCATGACGATCAGTTACCGCTCGAGTGAACGTATCTAATTGGTGAAATTCGTTTTGTGCGGAGTGGAGGAGCCAAGCAGGTCCGATGGGCCACAATTCATTCGGAAGGAGAAAATCCTTGAGAGCCTCCGCACCTGGGGGAGCCGCGCCCATGCTCGCCTCCGTGTTGAAGCCGAACGCCCCGCCATAATTATCGTCAATCCACCAGTAGGACGACGGCACGTAATCGTAAGGTCCCGTCATCTTCATGCCGGTTGGACCGACCAGGGTCGTTTCATCGCGGGCCGAAGCGACTGAAGGATTCGGCCAATTCTCCTCTTGCAAAACCCGCAAATAAAGGCGCTCCACCTCAGGACCGGGAGCGTTGTCGCTCCCATAAAACCACGCCAAGATACTGGGATGATTGCGCAGAGCGCGCAGCTTAGAGCGCAGTGAGGCCTCAGCGATACTCATGTGCTGATCAGTCCAGGCGGCAGATTGTTCCCATGCCGAACAGCAAGCCCAGCCTGTCAAAATCATCAAGCCCTCGCGGTCGGCCATGGAGTAAAACTCATCTTCCTCGAATTGACCCTCCATGCGGATTGAATTTAGACCAAGATGTTTAACTAGGCTGAGTTGCCGGCGTTGACGCCCTCGATCGGTACGTAAAAATAAATCAGAAGCCCAGCCTGCTCCCCTGACGAAAAAGGGTTTGCCGTTGACGCGAAACAAGCGATGCCCTTGCCAATCGATTTCGGACGTCACTTTGCGAACGCCAAACTCGACTTGTATGTGATCGCTAAGGCGTTCCGAAGACAATTTAAATCCAAGTTTGGCGCGATAAAGCGGCTGTTTGCCCATTCCAGCCGGCCACCAAAGTTTCGCGCCTTCGGACGGCAAAGTCAGCGTCACACGCTTGTGTTCCCCGGCGGCTAAATTCACGCTCTGGCGAACGCGCTTTGAATTCACTGAACTGCTCGCAAAAAAAGTTCCGGTTTGTGCTGTCGGTCCGTCGTTCCAAAGCTCACAGGAGACTTGAATCGCATCGCCGTCAGCCCGAACTTGAGGCGAGCGCAGTGCCACCGGACCACTCCACAAGAGACGGACAGGTCGGTAAATGCCCATGTTCTTATCGCCGGGCGCCGGATTCCAATCCACCCATGTTGATGACAGATCTCCGGGGCGCGGAGCGAACACTTCGACAGCCAGAACGTTTGGCCGCCCATCCGTGTACAAAAGTTTTGTCACATTGAATTCGTAAGTACGAAATGAGCCGCGCAGCTGCGCGAAGCTCGCAATTTCAATTCCGTTCAACCAAATTTCGGCGGCGTAGTTGATCCCGTCGAACTGCAGGTAAGCCTGTTCGCCGCGTTTTTTTGCAAGAAAAACCTTTCGATACCACCAGCCGTAACGAAACGGGCTATCGCTCGGCATCTCAATTTGCGTGAAATCCACCCCTTGCGGGTAATTCATGCCAGGAGCGTCCAAGAGATTTTGACCGAAAAAAGGATTCAACAGTTTGCCATTTTGCAACAGCACAGCGTAGACCGTGGAGGGAATGTCAGCCTTTAGCCAACCGTCGGTTTGGTAACTCGCCTGGGAAATCAGACCACCGCTTTGAGGAACTTCGGCGCTCGAACGAACTCGCCAATTGTTGCCGAACTCCTCGGCCGAACAGACGCTCGGCAGCATCATTACGACCGCGAATACTTTCATCCACTGAATGACGAAGACTCCACCCTTGAAACAATCGGCGTCGATCCCCGCCACCAGGTCCAAGCGCCCACAAGTGCGGCGATCAAAGCACAGCCCACATCAAAGAGAATCACGCTACGGCCTGTGGCCCAACCTTGACTCCAAAGTTCAATAAAAAATGCCCGCACGATCAGATAGCCATCAACACCGATGCCGATCACGGGAACTAGCAAAAAGCCGATAAGTGCGTAGGGCGAATTGAATGCCTTTCTCCCGTTCAAAGTCAGATTGGCAAGGTGAACCAAAAGATAAGTGGCCAATGCAAAGAAAGTAGTCGTCGTCCCCCACCAAACATAAGATTGATAAGGGCCAACCAGCGCTCCACTTGTCAAAGAGGCGACCAACCCGACGCCGAAAATGATATGCAACGAATTCCAGGGGACGTCATGCTTCCGATGCAGTTGCGCGAAGAGCCACGGAGCGGTTCCGTCGCGTCCCATGCTATAAAGCACCCGGCTGGCGCCGACTGCTGTCGCGATGGCCAGACCAAGAGAGGCCGAAATTGCCGTCAACGTAACCCAGAGCGAACCGCGCCCCCAATAGCGCGCTGCCACCTCGGAGATTGGCATCTGCCCCCGTTCGGCTACCTGCTTGAGATGACTGGGCTCGCCGCCGTAGGATAGCGCCCAAATTCCGAAGATAATAAATCCAGCGTACAGGAAGAGAGAAAGAATGGTGGCCTGCGGGATCAAACGGTGCGCCATCTTGGTTTCTTCGGCCAGAGTGCTGACTACGTCGAAACCGCAGTAAGCCAGGACGGCGAAAATCATGGCGCGGAAAATGGCGCTCGTTCCACCGGGCGCGGTTTGCAGGGAAAAACCTTCGACACCAAGGACGTCGCTGCCCGAACGAAGCGCAAACCAAATGATAGTGACACAAAGAGCGAATACGACGGCGCTTTCAAAAAGCAAAAACAGCAACGCGCCTTTGGTTGAAACGGAAACCCCCGAGTAGACAATCCAAGCCGGCAAAGCGCAGCAAATCACGACTCCGATAAAATAAGTCAGTTTGCCCGGCGAAACGCCGAGCAAACCGATAATGTCTCCCGCAAACACCCCGAGCGTGACCGGTTGAATGACAAAATTCGTGAGGTAGTAAAGGAAGACCATCCAACCGGCCCACACCGCCAGCGGGCGCGGCGCGGCGAGATTGATCCAGCTGGCCGTGCTACCGGACAAAGGATATTCGCGCGACAGGATTACGTAACTAATTGCGGTCGGCAAAGTGGCCAGAAGCGCCCAGACAAAGGCCAATGGAGCAGCGCGCCCGGCGGCTAGGAAAGTTGGACCAAACCCGCCATAAAGAGTCATGGCTGGCGACAACATGACGACGCCGAGAGTGGCAGCGCCCATGAGACCCACAACGTCGGATTTCAATGCCTTAGGGGATTGCATGTTTATCTTCAGTAGACCCCAGAAATCCTCACGATCTCGCTCCCTGGTCCCGCAGGAACCGCGAAGCATCACTCCGTCAACCCGTTGTTCTTGAGTTTGAGCGCAGCCCTCGCCACACCAGAAGAGAGTCGTATAAGCGCGCTTAAGTTCTTGCGCCTCGTCGCGACTTACAAGGGCCATGGACGAGCGCCTGTTCAAGCTTCCTGCGGCAATTGGTCCACGCGGCAAAGTCGCGCGGTTGGGGGGTACCGGCAAAGGTGTTGCTTTTGAGTGGCAGCGTGATTACTAGGCCGAAGGATTATGAGGAGGTGGAGCGATTGAGAGCTTCCTTACGATATGATTCCGGCACGCACTAGTCTTGAAAAGCGAAGTCATCAGCGCTGGCATTCCAGATTGTTTCTCTCGGGATTCATCAGCCGAATTCCTTCTTGGAGTGTCACGACATGGATGCCAGTGTGTCTGATATGATTAACAATTCTACGCAATTTTTTTTGGCGTGGTTGAGTATTCATCTAGCAAAGACCAGTGCATCGCTAAAATAACGAGCAAGCTCACTACCGTTTGCCTTGGCAAGCTTTGCACCTCCAGGTTCTAGCTGTGCAGAATTGCCGATGGTCTGACTACGATGGATCTCAGCTAGTAGAGTACGGGAATAGTAGCGCCACCTCCGAGACCAAGTTAGTGGGCATGGCTTCGAATGTGCGCTTAGCGCCTTAAATCATAGTCTTGATCCCGCCTTTGCTCAGCACGGCGATGGACGGCTTCCCCTCAAGGCAAGGTGCCGCAGTTCGTCTCAAAAACTTTTTGACAACAATTGGATTGGCGGCACCCGGAGCTGTGGGAGACGTGCGGGCGGTCGTCAAGTACCTTGCTGGCAAGCCCTGGCAGGAGGTCGTCTCAGGATAAGCGGTCCACTCAACGTCACGTTGTTCCCCTCGTTCCATTTAGTCGCCGAGGGAAGCTCGATGCGACGGTTGCTGACTTCAAACTTTACGGCGGCGACGGGAAGGCGGCAGTCGCGATCGATGCAAGCGGCAGGACACCGGCGCAAAGCGCGAACGTTTCACTACTAAATTTCGACGCCTATCCGTTTCTCCGGGATGCGGCGAACTTCCAGAGCATCGAGGGCAAGGGAACGATAACGCTGGATCTTAACGCGACTGGAGCAAGCCAGAGCGCAATCGTCTCGGCGCTCGGAGGCAGTGCCAAAC
>DATNEX010000076.1:0-4359 GCA_035606605.1 Terriglobales bacterium | reverse complement strand
GCAGGAGTAAGGTCTGCGACGCGTTGACGCGGCGCAGACGCCAGCCCGGGCAGGATGTCCGCCAGATAATCGCGCACCGGGATTTTGAGGCGGCGGCAGCTTTCGATCACGGAGATGATGGCGGCCACGCGTGGGCCCGCCTGCTCGCTCCCGATGTGGATCCAGTTGTTGCGACCAACGGCTATAGGCCGCATCGAGTTCTCCGCAAAATTATTGCTTAGCTCCAGTTCGGGATAATCCAGGAAGCGAATCAGCTTCTTCCAGATGGCAAGCGTGTAGTTGCATGCGCGGCCGGCAGCACTGCTGGGCAACACCGTCTTGCTCATTTCGAGGATGTGAGTGCGGATTTCGGCGAGCAGCGGCGGACCTTTGTCCTGGCGCAGAGCATGGCGCGCAGCATGGTCCATCTTTTCGTTCCGCGCCTGAGCATCGATGGCGAACAACTCGTCGATCAGTTCAACTGCGCGGATGGATGCGGCATCCTGTTTATTGAGTTTGACCGCATCCACGAAGTACCTCCTCGCATGGCTCCAGCATCCAGCATGCACCATCTTCGGTCCGCCCACGCGATCATATGCGGCGTAGCCATCGGTTTGGAGAAGTCCTTCGAAGTTGCCGAGGAAATTCAGCGGGCCCTCGCGCTTGCGGCTCATGCGGAAATCAAAAACCGTCATGCCCCCCGGTGTCCCGTACTGCCAGAGGTAAGCCTGATGGTTTGTGCCGCTTCCGTCGTGCGTCTGAACATCGACCGGAGTTTCATCCGCCTGGATGTAGGTGCCGGCAAGCAACTGGTTTCGCATCGCTCCGGCTACCGGCATCAACATCTCTCCGATGGTCATCACCCAGCCGCACATCGTGGCCCTGCTGATATCGATGCCCGCGTCACGCAACAAGGCTATGCTTTGCCTGAACAGTGGGCTGTGGTCACAGTATTTGTTCACCACCGTATTGATAATCACTCGATCCGACACCAGGCTTTTGTCGATGATCCGGAGAGGAAGAGTCGCCGCCGTCACACCTTGCTCGGGACAGGTTTTGCAGGCCCTCTTCTCGCGCTTGGTCACCTGCACGAAATACCGCGCCGGCTCGACATCCAGCACTTCGCTGACTTCGTAGCCGATCACTGTGGTCTCAGCGCCGCAGTTGCCGCATACGCACTGCTCAGGCGTGCAGGCAATCACCCGCTCCAAGCGAGGAAGATTCGCGGGCAGAGTCTGACGTCCGGGATGCTTGCGCTTCTTTTGTTCCCCAACAGGCGGCGGAGCTTTGCGCTCGCTTTCGACGGCTACTTCTTCCTGGCTGACGCCGGGCTCTTGTTCCAGCAGTTCCAGTTGCAAATTGCTCAGCTTCTCGCTGCTCGGTCCATATTTCTGAATCCGCACCAACCGAAGACGTTCTTCGAGAACCTGGATCTTCAACCGTGCGTACTCGAGCTCTCTGTTCTGCGACGCTACCTGCTCCTTCAGCTGCGCGACAACTTCAGCCATGAAGGGTTGCGAATGCGGAGGAAGAGTAGGCTCGGAAGGCGTGCTCACGATGTCTATTTCATAACAGACTTTCTTGTGGATATGTATGCGAAATATGCAGTGTTTATGCCGTCTTTAGTGACTCTGCTGATGCTTCCACCGGAGGCTTGCGATACCACTTCCGACGTTCGGTCTGCGCCAGATCAATGCCTCCCAAAAGCAGCGCCAGTTCCTCGTAACTCAGTACGATTTTCTTCACCCCGCTATCTCTCTGCGGCCAGCGGAATCTTCCTCCGTCCAACTTCTTTGCACATACCCAAAGCCCGCTTCCGTCATATACGAGAAGCTTCACGCGATTGCGTCGCGCATTCGTGAAAACAAACACGTGGCCACTTTCCGGATCGCAGCCCAGATGATCACGCACCAGGCCGTAGAGGCCATTGAAATTCTTCCTCATATCCGTCGCGCCGGCTGCAACATAGATCCGCGTCGCCGGTCCAAACCCGAACACCGCCTACACCCTGTCCAATATGGTCAGCAGACGTTCCAATGTTCCCGCATCAAATCCACGGCATACTTCGATCCGACGTCCACGGCGTAATTCAACGACTAGAGCACCATCGCGCCTGGCGACGCCGTTGACTTCCCGCGCAGTGGAGGGAACCACTTCGAGCGGAACAAAAGCACCGCCTCCCGCCTGCCGTCCACCATGCACGCGTTGACGATATTTATCCAGCGTCCCTACCGCCATGCCTCGCTGCTGGCAGAATACTGCCCGCATCAATCCGCTTGCTTCATACTCCGCAACCAGAGCCTGCACCTCGGCCCAGCTACGCCGCCTTTGTATCGTTCCCGACTCGCTCATAACTCCAGTGCAACATTAAACGCCGAGCTTGAACAGAATGCGTTGCTCAGACGGATACAATCCAAATATGCTGAAGTGGAATTATGATTCGACAGATCTAAGATCATTTTGCCTGTCAGCAAGTGCGATCCCTTCCGCCCGCCCGCAAAGTCGCGAAGCTAATCAATGTAAATTGTGTTCCTATTCCTTCACCGCCCTCATAGGGCATTCCCCTTTTCGCAATCCAATCGCAAGCTCAGATCGACTCTCCCTTTCGCAATCCGAACCTCGATGACAAATCAAGAATCACTGATTTGCTCGGTCAGTTTGCGTAGAACTCAAGAACAATGGCCCTCGCGCGGGCGACGAGTTGTCCAGATGTACGGGGATTCAAGCGCATCTACTTCGAATCCAACGAGGAAAAGAGTGTCCTCTTTGAGTAGAAACCAAAAAACCTCGTGTACTGGGATCAATCCAATCACAAGGGTCGCGTAGGGAACGGATCAGTGCGTACTCGCGGGCGGCTCGACCGACAATCTCCAGTGCAGGCGGTGCTCGAGATTAAGTAGCTCCTACGCACCGCCTGAACTGCTCGACGTTTCCTCGCTATCTGACGCCTACGATTGTGACCACATCTCCATCTGGTCCGGTCCAGGCTTTATCGCCTTCACTTGTCAGCTTCTTGCTCGAGTCGTCCCAATGCAGCCTGGTAATCTTCCCCTGGTTCTTTTCATAGGCATAGGTATTCCCGTCGTCAGAGAACAATGTGAAGTCCGTGTTCGCTCCCGGATACACTCGCACCGAGGCTATGTTCTGCGGCTCTTGCGTGCTTAGAATCGTAGATCCCAGCGGAATGATCGAACCTGCGCGTACAAACAGTGGAATCTTATCGATCGGAGCGGAAGCGGTGATTGTCTGGCCGCCTTTGATCTTCTCGTTCGTCCAGTAGTTGTACCAGTCGCAACCTGCCGGCAGATATACGCTGCGAGAAGTCGCGCCCTGCTCCGAAACGGGAGCCACAAGAATTGCCGAGCCGAACATGTATTCGTCCGGAATATTCGATACCTTAGGATCATTCGGGAAGTCCATGAACAGCGCACGAGTATATGGAGCGCCGGTCAGATAGCTACCATATCCAAGCGAGTAGATGTACGGCATCAACTCGTAGCGTAGCCGCAGATACTTGCTGAGAATACCCTCGGCCTGCTTGCCATATGCCCACACCTCATTGTGCATGCGTTCTCCGTGGGCACGCATGACGGGCTGAAAAGTTCCCCACTCAAACCAGCGAACAAACAGCTCGGGATAATCCTCGTAGTTCCCAACGTTGTCCTTTACATCGGATCCATCGATGAGAGGCTTGTGCGGCGCGTGGTAGTCAGCTGGAATCCTCGGCGAAAAGAACCCGGCAATATCAGTGTCCCAATACGGCATGCCACTTGCTGTAAAGTTCAGCCCCGCAGGAATGGAACGCTTCAGCATGTCCCAGGTGGAATAGATGTCGCTCGACCAGAACACCGAACCATTGCGTTGCGCACCCAGGTAAGCCGCTCGGACCAGGCTCATCACTCTGTGACTGTCACCAAAATCGCGACGGAAACCTTCATATACCGATGCTGTGTGGAACAGAGGGTACAGATTGTAGAAGCGCCTTCCCGATCCCACGTAAAAGAAATCGTCGTAAGGATCAATGTCCGGCTCGGTTTCATCTAGCCATATATAGTCAAAACCGTACGGTTTCACGTAACGGTCCCGGATCTTCTCCCACCACCAGTTGGCAGCCTCTGGATTCGTTGTATCAATATTCGGTCCGATCACATCCGCAAATCGGCCCGGATCTGGAGTGCCGTCAGCCCTGCTGATGAGCCAACCCTTCTCCTTCAACATTGGGTAGAACTGCGTGTCCGCTGCATAATGCGGCCATACGCTTAAAAGGGTATCGACCCCCATGGAGTGGAGTTTTCGATTCATGGCTGCCGGATCTGGCCACCGGGCAGGATCCAGATCCATTTCCCCTTGCTTGGTCATGTTCAGGAAGTCCACGACCAG